>JBLHSI010000053.1:0-14609 GCA_047626655.1 Halioglobus sp. | reverse complement strand
ACGGTCTATCAAATCATACGCGAAAACCTACTGTTGTCTGACCCCGCCGGCGACCCGGAACTGGATGGTATCGATAATTTTGTTTCTGCAGGCGAGGTGACAAGCCGGGGCTTCGAGTGGGACATGACTGCAGACCTCACAGACGACTGGGTGCTAACTATGTCCTATGGTTACAATGACACTCGAATTACCGAGGACAATGAGGAAACGACACTCGCAAACAGCGTGGGTGATAACTTCGCCAATGCGCCAAGACATCAGCTCGGCTTCTGGACGCGATATCAGGTGGCGGCTATCAACACAGCGTTTGCATTCGGCGGAGACTATGTGAGCGATCGTATTAGTCTATCTGACCAAGCCGTGCAGTCTTCATTTGTGTTTGACGCTTCAATCATCTGGGAGCGCGGTCCGTATGAATTACTTTTTCGCATCGACAACATATTCGATGAAACCTACGCGCAATCGGGGTTTAACGAGCGCTCTGGTCACTTCCCAGGAGCGCCTCGCTCAATGTTTATAGAAGTCTCCAGACGGTGGTAGCAAACAGGTATCACCCAAGGTAACTGGAAATTACTCCGCGTAGAAAGCGATACCATCTCCATGCATGGGTGGGGTTTCAGCTCGCCCTACTAATGACTTTGGTATTAGTCACAGGCACTGTAGCGACTGTATCGCACGAAATAGACTGGCTGCTCAATAGTGACATGCGCACAACGCCTGGGCCGGAAAAAGTGTCATGGGGAACTATGGAGCAAGCGATAAGACACCATAGCCCCAACGACCAATTGGTATCGCTGACCGCTATGGGGAGTGACTACTTTGCTTACCGGGCCAGAATCATCGATTCTACTGGGCGGCATGCATTCGTGCACGTTGATCAGTGGAGGGGCCAGGTGCTGGGCGTATCCAGCACGCTGACAGTGCAGCGGTTCTTCCGCGATCTTCATCGCTACCTTTTTATGCCCAACTACATCGGCTTACCTATCGTGACATCCCTAGCATTTATATTGGCGATATCCACTTACACTGGCCTTATGACTACACGTAAGTGGCGACGGATGGCCACGCGGGTTCGCACCCATCGCGGAGTGCGCGTCGCGGTGGGGGATGCGCATAAGGCCGTAGGCCTATGGAGTGTGTGGTTCATGGCGCTCATGATTATTACGGGTACATGGTATCTACTGGAGTTCGGCGCGAGTGTCGCATTACTGCTCACTAAACCTGAATCACCCCTGCTGACCAAAACTACGATTGAAAGCTCAACCCAACATGGACCCCATGTCGATGCTGACATCCTCGTGGCGTCGGCTGAACGTGTGTTCCCGGAGCTAGAACCGATGACGCTGTACTTCTCTCGCGAAGGTACCAAGCCCGCACAAGTACACGGCCAGTTCGCCAATCCATTGCTGCGTGATAGAGCGAACAAAGTACTCATAAATCCCGTTAGCGGCGCAGTGATCAGCGTACGCCGCGCCGAGCAGATGCACTGGGCTGTGTTTCTCAACGAAATAGCAGATCCTCTGCACTTCGGTAATTTCGGTGGACTCGTCACGAAACTAATCTGGTTCGCATTTGGCGTAGGTCTCAGCGGGCTCTCAATCTCAGGGGTCTGGCTCTCTTGGCAGCGACTTGGCAGCCGTGCGCCATCAAGTATTCAGTACGCGACTGTACCTGTTATTATTGCAATGCTGGTGGCTTGCTTTTTTTGGTATGCGCGGATTACAGGGTCAAACGAGGCCTACATAGCGCAACCGAAAATAGCGTCAACTCTCTGCATGCAATAGCTCAGAGCGCGCGGCCTAATTTCAGCCAAAAAAAGACACAACAAAAATCAATACACGATAAGATTACTGAATATCGTAATCGAGCTGAATGGAGTCAACCTATATGGAAGATAATCAAGTGACCACCAATGAAGAACTCGCTAAAATCATTGGCTCACCTAGCGATATGGTCAAACAGAAAATCTCATCTGAGCTCGACGAGCAGATGGTGACGTTCATTGGAAGGTCATCACTGGTATTTATCTCAACTATAGATCGCCAAGGAAACCCAGATATATCTCCTAAGGGCGATCCCGCAGGGTTTGTTAAGGTCAGCGATAATGCCAATATATGTATTCCGGATCGCCCTGGTAACAAACTGCTTTTTAGTTTCCACAATCTCATCGCCAATCCGTCAATTGGTTTGATTTTTGTGATTCCAAACTATCGTGAAACATTGCGCATAAAGGGCAAAGCAATACTCTCTAAAGATCCACAACTACTAAGTTCTATGAGTGTAAAAGGAAAGCCCGCCTTACTCGTAACAAAAATCGCCGTTGAAGAGTGCTTCTTTCACTGCGGCAAGGCAATGATTCGATCCAAGACCTGGAATCCAGACAGCTGGGAGAAACACGGTAAATCTCTAATTGCCGAGCAAGTTGCCAACAAGTTTAATGGCGGTGAAGAGCTATCATCCTTAGTAGAAGCCGAGCTTGAAAAGAATTACATAGAAGAACTGTATTAATCGCGGACTGCGCAGCAGCTAGCCTCCCCCCAGGCGATCACGTACAATCTGCAGCGCCCTATTTCACTAGACCCCGGCTAGCACAATGAGCACAAAAAAAGGCCCTACAGAAACACCCATGATGCAGCAGTTCATGCGCATTAAGGCAGATCATCCCACCGATCTGCTGTTTTATCGTATGGGCGACTTTTACGAAATGTTTCATGACGATGCGGTGCGAGCGTCCGAGATACTAGACATCACGCTAACCGCTCGCGGCAAGTCCAACGACAAACCTATTCCCATGTGCGGTATTCCCTACCATGCTGCCGACGGATATCTGGCAAAGCTGGTGAAGGCCGGTATATCGGTAGCTATCTGCGAACAAGTGGGTGACCCCGCAACCAGCAAGGGCCCGGTTGATCGCAAGGTAGTGAGAGTCGTCACGCCCGGCACACTGAGCGATGAAGCCCTATTGGATGACAGAGCCGAGAGTCTCCTGCTAGCCGTCGCGCAAAATCAAGATGAATACGGCATTGCCTACTTAGATGTCAGCAGTGGACGATTCCTGGCACTGGAAGTGTCCGGCGAAGAGGCACTGCTGAGCGAGCTGCATCGTCTCAATCCAGCCGAGACGCTATACCATGAATCTATCTTTCATACCGACATTACAGGCCGCACCGGCGCGCGTTCACAACCGGCCTGGGAATTCGATCCAGAGAGCGCTAGACGCGCGCTTAATACCCAATTTCAAACGCACGACCTACAGGGTTTTGGCTGTGACAATCTCGATTTGGCAATAGCGGCTGCCGGCTGCCTGTTACAGTACGTAAAAGACACCCAGCGCAATAACCTTCCCCATATACGCAGTATTGCTCACGAAAACCGCGCTGACAGCGTTATTCTCGACGCAGCAACGCGGCGCAATCTGGAAATAGATATCAACCTGAGTGGTGGCGATAGCAACACGCTACTGTCGGTGATGGACCGCACAGTTACCGCTATGGGTAGTCGTATGCTGCGACGTTGGCTGCATCGCCCTCTTACCAACATCACCGCGCTGGAACTCAGGCAAGCTTGCATTAAGGCATTGTGCAGCGACTACCACTACGAGACGGTGCGCACAGCACTCAAGCCCATTGGAGACATGGAGCGCATCCTGACGCGCGTAGCATTGCGCTCGGCCAGACCTAGGGACCTCTCTCGCTTGTTGAGTTCGCTAACCACTTTTCCCTTACTTCGCTCGGAGCTCACCCGCTGCGCCAGTCAAAGGCTGGAAGTACTAAGCGAACACACTGGTGACTACCCGCAGCTGTGTGACTTATTGTCACGGGCGATCATTGAAAATCCGCCCGTGGTTATTCGCGACGGCGGTGTCATCGCCGATGGCTATGACACCGAACTGGATGAGCTTCGAAAAATCAGCACTCACGCTGGCGATTACCTGCTGGAAATTGAACGTCGAGAGCGTGAGGCGACGGGTATATCCACGCTCAAAGTAGGCTATAACCGCGTACATGGCTATTACATTGAGATTAGCCGCGCACAATCTGACCGGGCGCCGGTTGAATATGTGCGTCGGCAAACCTTAAAAAATGCCGAGCGCTTTATCACGCCCGAGCTTAAAGAATTTGAAGACAAGGCGCTGTCTAGCAAGAGTAGAGCGTTGGCGCGCGAAAAAGGTCTATACGACGATATAATCGAAACGCTCAATATTCATTTGGCGTCGCTGCAAGACTCTGCCGCCGCCGTATCGGAAATAGACGTACTTGCCAACCTAGCTGAACGAGCCGAAAGTCTCAATCTATGCCAGCCACAGTTCAGCGACAATCAGTTGTTCGAAGTTGAACAAGGACGACATCTGGTGGTGGAGCAAGTGCTTGATGAACCCTTTATCGCCAACGATACGCTGCTTAATACAGCGCGCAGAATGCTACTGATTACCGGCCCCAACATGGGTGGTAAATCTACCTACATGCGCCAGAATGCCATTATCGCGCTACTCGCCCACGTTGGCAGTTTTGTGCCGGCGCGAGCGGTACAGATGGGTGCAATAGACAGAATATTTACGCGTATAGGTTCCTCTGATGACCTCGCCAGTGGCCGCTCTACCTTTATGGTAGAAATGACCGAGACTGCCAACATATTACACAATGCCACACCGCGTAGCCTGGTGTTAATGGACGAGGTGGGTCGCGGCACCAGCACCTTCGACGGCTTGAGTCTGGCCTGGGCAGCTGCCGTTGAACTGGCTCAATCGGTACAAGCATTTACCCTGTTCTCGACGCACTACTTTGAACTGACCGAGTTGCCCGATCACTGTCCCACTATGGCCAATGTGCATTTAGATGCCACCGAACACCGAGACCACATTGTGTTTCTTCACAATATTCAAGAAGGTGCGGCCAGCCGCAGTTACGGTTTGCAGGTAGCAAAACTGGCTGGTATTCCAAGCGCAGTATTGAAAGCTGCGCAAGAGAAACTCGAAGAGCTTGAATTGGGCGATCGCAACACAAAGCAAAGTTCTGTTGCGCCACCTCAGGTACTACAGAACGATCTATTTGCCCTACCCCAAAGCCATCCCGCGGTTGATTTTCTGGAAGAGCTGGATATCGACGATCTAAGCCCCAGGCAGGCACTACAGCGACTGTATGACCTCAAAGGTCTTCTAAAACATTGACTTATATGGCTAAAAAAAGCTTCCATTGTCCGCAAACCAACAGGTAATATGTCCTACTTTAATAAATGCTCAATTCGCTGGCTATAAGACAGCGTGCGAATGCGAGCCTAAAAGGGTTATACCAGAATGACGTTTGTAGTTGGAGAACAGTGCATAAAGTGCAAGCACACCGATTGTGTCGAAGTTTGTCCAGTAGATTGTTTTTACGAAGGACCGAACTTCCTGGTCATTCACCCCGACGAATGTATTGATTGTGCCCTGTGCGAACCAGAGTGCCCTGAAGACGCCATTTATTCTGAAGATGAACTACCCGAAGATCAACAAGTGTATATGGAACTCAATGCCGAGTTGGCCGAGGTTTGGCCCGTGATTACCGAAATGAAAGACTCTCCGCCTGACGCCGAAGAGTGGAGTGGCAAGCCTAACAAATTGGCATTGCTGGAACGCTAATACCTACACTGAGAAAAAGGCCTGTATGCTATTGAGTGTACAGGCTTTTTTTTGCGCTTAAATCAGCTAAACTTCGCTTATGGATGATTCAAAAGATAAATTTCGCCTAGATTGGCGCGTCGCCTTTGGCATGGTGGTTACCACGGCCTGGTTTACCGCCGGGTTTCTCTATCTTTTAGGCGTAGTAGGGTGGAGTAATTTTATACGCCTGCCCACCGCCGACATTGGCAGCTTCCTTGAAGGTGCCTTCGCTCCCCTCGCCTTCTTGTGGCTAGTGATAGGGCACTTCATGCAGCAGAAAGAAATCACCGCTAATACAAAGGCCATCGCCGGTCAGGAGCGCAGCGCCAGGCGTCTCGAACTCCACTCCCAGCGCGACTCATACTTTAATCTGCTCACGCTAATATCTGATCAACTGGGCTCTATTGCATCATTTCACTATATTTCGGTATTCGGTGAGACAGGCACGGGAGTCATGAGCGCCGAAGAATTCTCAGATGGGCGGGCGGCGGCAAATAATGGTGATCACGCGTTCTTTATTCGCCTAATGTCGAGAGCGAGTTTTCAACAAAGAGACAACCGTGAATTTATCGATGATATGTATTTCGGCACCCCTATTCGAAAGCGTCATACAGAAAACTACATTATCACATTTGAGAAACTGCTCAATGCCGCAAGAGAAATCGACACAGATGACATGATCAGCAACGCCTTGTTACATGGCTCGGCTGCGGGCCAGCAATATCGAGTAGTAAAATATATTCAGGGGGATGATCCCGGCGAGCTCAACCTATTTTTATAGGCTTAGTGCTTGTCAGTATGACTTGGGTAAACCAAGATCCCATTCGGCGATAAAATTTAGAATCATTTCTTTAGAGACGGGTGCAGTTTTTAGCAAGCGCGCGCCGTTCCACAACCCTAGTAAGCCCTGCTCCTGCGTAAAAGCGCTACCGCCCAATGTCTCTATGGCAGCATCTACGCTGTGAAGCGCTGACTCGGAATTGAGCAATTTACACATGTTGGCCAAATTGCCCACCTTGGCTGCCTCCCACCCCTGATCGTAGGCCCACGCGGCTTTTAGCATCATAGTGCGCGCAGCCTCATGCTCTGCTTTTGCCATAGCCAGAGGATGCGCAATACCCTGATAGGCACCAATGGGCGTATCTCGAAAGACCTTGCGCTCTTTTGCATACGCCACGGCCATTCCCAGGCTGTTCTGCGACATGCCCGAGCACATTGCAGCGGCTAGGATTCGCTCGGGGTTGAGCGAGTTAAACATGGTAAGCGCGCCCATATCGACTTCACCCACAACTTGATCAGCATCAACTTCGACGTCGTCAAAGAACACTGTGTACTGCCCGACACCTTCATTAAACGCCATTGGTAATGGTTGTTTCACAATACCGGGGGCGTCGGTAGCAACAATAAAAAGAGACAGGCCATGATACTGGCCCATATCGGTCTTTTTTGATTCTTCCAGAGGCGTCGTCCGTGCAATCAACAGCATATAGTCGGCGATATCTACACCAGAAATGTATGTTTTTGTGCCGTTGATAACAAACTTACCGGCTTTGGCCTCGGCGCGTGTTTTCATATTAAAGGAATTGGTGCCGGCATCCGCCTCGGTTATCGCAAAGCAGAATTTAGTTTCACCGGTAACGATACTTGGCAAGTATTTTTCTTTGATACTGTCAGATGCATTGCGCGCAATACAGGCCGAGTCCATACAGGTGACCAGCAAAATATTCGGGGAAACTCCCATCGCTGCCACTTTTTCAAAGCCCAGAGATAAGGGCAACAACCCTGCATCACTGCCACCGTATTGTTCTGGCACAAGGCAGCCCAGCAAGCCCACATCTGCAAACGACTGCCATAAATCCTGTGAGAACTCATTAGTGCTCACCGCTTGTCTCAGTTCAGCTTTACGGCTCGTCACCCATGGCGTCATAGCACTACCTACCGCCTCTACGAACTGGATATTCTCCTCACTGAAATCGAAATTAAGGCTCATCTTGCAGTTTTCCTTTTGGGATAAAGCTGAGAATACTGGGACAACAGAGGTCTATACAGACTCAGGACGGCCTATGGTGATACTAGAATATAACTTTAAATAGATTCAGCCGAACAGCGATTCGCTGCTAAGCCCTTGGGTTTCCATAATAGTGCGCAAACGTCGAAGCGCTTCTACCTGAATTTGTCGAACACGTTCTCGGGTCAGACCTATTTCACGGCCCACCTCTTCCAAGGTACTACTTTCATAGCCGCGCAAACCAAATCGGCGCGATACCACTTCGCATTGTTTATCCGTAAGCTCTTCCAACCATTCCAAGATGCTATCTTTTATATTACTTTTTTGTAGCAACGAGGAGGGATCGCAGTCATGCGTGTCGGCAATGGTATCCAAAACAACTCTGTCTGAACCTGGACCCAATGGCGTGTCTACCGACAATACTCGTTCGTTAAGGCCCAACATGCGTTTTACATCTTTGGCTGGCCTGTCTAGCATCTCGGCAATTTCTTCGGCCGAGGGTTCATGATCCAGCTTTTGCGTTAACACTCGGGCTGCGCGTAAATAAACGTTTAACTCTTTTACCACATGAATTGGTAATCGAATGGTGCGGGTTTGATTCATTATCCCGCGCTCGATAGTTTGGCGAATCCACCAGGTAGCGTACGTTGAAAAACGAAATCCGCGCTCTGGATCAAATTTCTCAACCGCATGCATCAAACCCAGGTTGCCCTCTTCAATGAGGTCGAGAAGGGTAAGCCCTCGGTTGATATAGCGGCGAGAAATTTTCACCACCAGGCGTAAATTACTCTCGATCATTCTGCGCCGCCCAGCTTCATCTCCGGACAAAGCCAATCTGGCGTAATATCGTTCTTCCTCCGCAGATAGTAGTGGCGAATAGCCAATTTCGTTTAAATAGAGTTGCGTTGCATCTAACGATTTTTTCGCGCTACGCGAAGAGGATAATTTTGCCCGCCGAAAAGTTATTTCTTCGGATTCGACGTTGAACACCGTTTCCGTATTGGGCAAATCACTGCTCTCGACAGCTGCTGCAACCGAGGCGTCTTGCGCGGCTTTGCCCCTAATTGAACTCCGTTTTGAGCGTACTGTTGCAGTAGCATCAACATCCATGGCGATACCTCATATTCTATTATTTATAGAGAGTATTTGTTGCCGGTCTAACAGACTACCGCAAAAACCCAGTGCAGCACAAGTTTTACGGGAGGAGCTTTAGTGGGTCTATCGGCTTGCCCTCCTTGCGGATTTCGAAGTGTAACTTGATTGTATTGGTACCAGAACTGCCCTTCTCGGCAATTTTTTGTCCCGCTTTTACGGTTTCACCTTCATCCACTAACAACCGACTATTGTGACCGTAAGCACTGAGATACAACTCGTTGTGCTTAATAATCAACAGCTCACCGAATCCCACAATTCCTGTGCCCGCGTAGACCACTTGCCCGGATGCAACCGCATAAATTGGGTCTCCTCGCTCGCCTGAAATATCAATACCCTTATGCACACTGGACGAATAGCCACGCACGACTTTTCCGGCAGTGGGCCAGCGCCAGCCCGAAACGGCTATATTCGAAGGCGCGCTGGCGACGGTTTTTACCGCAACTTTGGGGGTTGGTCTGGACGCAGTCCTGGTCGGCGTTTTTGGCGGCGCTTTAATCACCGGTTTTACCGATGGCTTGGGTTTAGCTGGCTTGGCTTGAGCAGCGGCAGCCTTTTTCCCTATAGCACCCTTAACAAGCAACAATTTCTGACCGGGATAAATAGTAAAGGACGATGAGATATTGTTCGCAAGCGCGAGTGCGCGATAATCTAAACCATAACGAAACGCTATGGAGTAAAGCGTATCACCTCGCTGGACTGCGTATGATGTTGGCACAGCTTTGGGCTCGCTATATCGTCGCTCTACCGGAGCTCGATAGTCATTTCCGCCACAACCAATCAGGCAAAAAATGAACAGCGAAACAGTACACAATTTCGGCACAACGGTCCTCAAGCTAACGGCTATTGTGAGGCGCCAACTCCGCCCCATTTCGAATCGATGAACCACACCGTGGCAAATCCTGCCACCATAAGAACTAAACACAGCACCAAGACTGGATCCTGGCCCTCTATAGCGGCGTATTCGGAAGGGAAAACAGGAACCTGGTGAGCGGGCTTAAGCTGCCCATGACTGCCCTCAATCCAATCTAACACTCGCTTCCATGGCCAAACGACGGCCAAAGATCCAAACAGAAAACCCGTGAGCAAGGCCATCGTCTCTTGTCGAGCGCGCGCCAAGAGCCAGTGGAGAAAACGTGAAAAACACATCAACCCAGCGGCCGCCCCAGTAGCAAAAACCAACACAAAAACAATATCAAAAGACTTTAGAGCCGCTAAAACTGTGCCATACATACCCAATAGTACGAGGATGAAACTGCCAGATATCCCCGGTAATATCATGGCGCAAATGGCAATAAATCCGGAAAAGAATATAACGAGTGGGGTCGGCTCCATTGCCATCACTGGGCTCAACGCTATGGTCAGCGCTATTACTATGCCGATCGCCAAGTTGATCCAGCGCAGTGACGTCCAGGATGTAATTTGACGCAGCAGTACAATGGCCGAGGCCAAAACAAGGCCAAAGAAAAAGGCCCACAGTGGTATCGGATGATTTTCCAGCAACCAGAAAACGCCCCTGGCAAGTGTCAAAACACTGGTGGCGATACCCACAAATAGAGCACTCAAAAAGCCACCGTTAACATGAGACCAGGCACCCTTAACATCACCCCGTAACACCAGTTTGAGGCAGGAAAAATCGAATGATTTAATACTGCGCAGCAGCGTGTCATAAATACCGGTGATGAGCGCAATGGTGCCGCCTGATACCCCAGGCACAATGTCTGCTGCGCCCATCAGCATGCCACGCAAAAAAATGGAGATCATCGACATAGGCCTATTTTACCATTCCGCTGCACAAAGGCACAAAATTAACCCCTTCAACATTCTGAGTTTGAAATCCTTCGGCTGTTCTGATGACGAGTTGCAGGTGTTGTATCTCTCCGCCCACAGGGATTATGAGGCGACCGCCGGGCGCGAGCTGCCGTAACAGATCCTGCGGAATCGACTCAGGTGCGGCTGTCGCAATGATGCCGTCGTAGGGGCCGCGATCTTCCCAGCCCATAGCACCGTCGGCATGTTTAGTTTGCACGTTATACAACTTTAGCTGGCGCAGACGCTGGCGGGCTTTGTTGCGCAGCGCTTTAATCCGTTCAACGCTGTAAACCTGTTCTACCAGTTGCGCGAGCACGGCGGTTTGGTATCCCGACCCAGTGCCAATTTCCAATACATTCTTCAATGGCCCAGCGGCCAATAACAGTTCTGTCATTCGCGCCACTATATAAGGCTGGGACAGGGTTTGCTGGTGACCAATTGGCAGAGCCGTATCTTCATAAGCACGGTGCGCCATCGCCTCATCTAAAAACATATGGCGCGGGGTGGTACGAATCACGTCGAGCACCGCCAAATTGTCGATGCCCTGATCCATCAATCGTTGTATCAGACGCTCACGAGTCCGCTGCGAGGTCATACCAATACCTCTTAACTCGACATTATTCACTGCATGCCACCTGAGACTCACCCTCCATTACGTTTTATATCTGTATATTGCACCAGTTCGGCAAGTACCGATGTTGCGTAGCTCCCTGTTCTCAAAGAGAACTCGAGATGCAGGCTGTCATCTTCACAAAACTGCCAGCAAAAGTCATCCAGAAGCACTCTTGCTGGCCTGTAACTCATATCCAAGCCCATGCGCTCAAGAAATAACGCGGTTCGACTATGCTCATCAAACTGTTGCAGTAGCTCTGCCACCTTCTCTTGTGAGGTGAGTACGTCGGGGTTACCCCAAAGGGGTAACGCTGGATGGATATCACCCCGCTCTGCCCTTTCCCGAGTCTCTTCATCGGCAGTTTCGCACGAAAACAGACTGCGTGTGCCTTGCAGCATACACACATCGCCATCGAGCACCGTATTCCAACTATCCTGCGCCACCCTGTCGGCCAATAACGTGTTGAATAGGAACGCCCGCAGCGCCGACAGATAGAGGCTTCGCTTTACTCGCGTAATACGTTTGCCACCGCTGTTAATCCAGCGCTGTGCTTGCACCAAAGTCGAACCCGCCCGACCAAAACGTTGCTCGCCAAAATAATTGGGAAAGCCCTGGGTTTTTATTCGTTCGAGTCTGGCGTGTAAATCTGTCATGTCGCCACTGAGGTCTCGCAAGCGCAGTTCGAACCGGTTGGCTCGATGCACACCACGCTTCAATTTACGTATGTGGCGTTCGACACGCAGTACTTTTACAGCACCTGATTGTTCCAGGTCGGTCCAGTTGGGCTCGGGTCTGCCCGCCATGCGTACACTAAACCACTGTTGAGTCAGTGCATTGCGGTCTTTCATGCCACTTACGCCAATATCGGGCTTACCGATGCCACTGAGCGCCGCAATGTCGTCTAACAAATCGAGGGTATTCATCTCGCACTTCTGCAACTCTAAAAAAGCGTGTTCGCCCTCGCCTGACGGCTCAAAACCCAATTCTTCAAACACTCGAAAGTCATCGGGTGAGCGTCGCAATACAGCTGACACTTCGGGCGTCCCCGTGACAGTAGGCCGATTGGGTAGCACTAGGCTTTAGCTTCCAGCAGCACTACGGCATGCGCAGCGATACCTTCACTGCGCCCGGCAAATCCGAGTTTCTCGGTGGTCGTTGCTTTCACATTTACCCGATCTATGCCGACCTGTAAATCCTGCGCCAGCATTGTTCTCATGGTCTCGATATGGGGGGCCATCTTGGGGGCCTGTGCAATGATTGTTGAGTCCATATTTGCCAACTGCCAGCCCTTCTGCGCTACTTTTTGCACAACATCGCGCAACAAACGGCGGCTATCAATGCCCGCTATAGCTTCATCGGTATCGGGAAAATGATGGCCAATATCACCCGCACCTATGGCACCCAGCAGCGCGTCACACAGCGCGTGAATAAGTACGTCGCCATCGGAGTGGGCCAATAGTTCTCGCGGGTGTGAAATGTGCACGCCACCCAACACAATGCCCACATCGCTGTCGCGATCACTAAAGCGGTGAACATCGTAACCATGCCCTATACGCATCGTGGAAACCTTTTCACACTGCCGCCATCAGCCATGATCGACACCTCCCTCCAAGTATAACTCCGCCGTTTGCAGGTCTTCGGGAACGGTTACTTTCAAATTACTGGTGGCCCCGGCGACCAATTGAACCGGCTGCTCGCAACCTTCCATTACCGAGGACTCATCCGTTATTTCTCGCCCGCTTTCGATGGCGCTGGCCAACGCATCGTGCAGTGCCCCAAGACGGAACATTTGGGGTGTCTGTGCCCGCCATAGATCATTTCTCGCAACGGTTTCAACAATGCGATGCCCCGCGTCGGCTCGCTTGATGGTATCCACCACTTTTTCAGCGAGAATGCCGCCCACCCCCGCCTGCATAACGCGCTGGACCAAGGTTGTAATGTTGGCAACAGAAACACAGGGGCGCACAGCGTCATGCACAAGCACCCAATCTTCAGGCTGCGCATAACCTTGCAATGCCTGTAATCCGGCCAACACCGATTCGCTGCGACTAGCACCACCGTGACATATTCTCACTCGGCTGCTGCGAAGGCTGGCAAGTTCTGCGGCGTACTTATCGTCCTTGCTAATCACTACCATCACAGACTCGATAAAGTCACAGCGGGTGAGCGCCGCCAAACTGTGCTCAATAACGCTAGTGCCTGCCAATGGCAGATATTGTTTTGGAACTACCGTCCGCATTCGAGCGCCCACTCCAGCTGCCGGAATAAGCCCCCAACATTTATCTGTTGTCGGTAAGTTCAATGGTTAGAGCCAACCTGATTGGGTTCTGGCGGGCGCTCAATTATCTGATAATACACTTCGCCCTCCTTAATCAAACCCAACTGCTCCCGAGCACGCTGTTCCAGCCCAAGATTACCGCTCTTCAAGTCGTGTACCTCGCGCTCTATCACAGCATTGCGATCACGAAGTTGACGGTTGATCTCAGTTTGCTGCTCTAGCTGATGTTCCAGCCGTTTTTGCTCAGCAAGGCTGCCCTGAGCAAACCACAGACGATACTGAAGACCCGCTAACAGAATTAACGCGACAATCAAAAGCCACAGTTGGGGCTGCCTAACGAGCAATTTCCACGAGTCCACGATAGGGAGCCCTACCCGCCAGTTCTGCCTCTATACGCAGCAGGCGATTGTATTTAGCCACTCGATCAGAACGGCACAGCGAGCCGGTCTTAATTTGCCCGGCCGCCGTTGCTACCGCCAAATCGGCTATCGTGGTGTCCTCTGTTTCACCCGAGCGGTGCGAGATAACAGCGGTATAACCCGCCGCTTTCGCCATCGCAATGGCATCTAACGTCTCTGACAAACTGCCTATCTGGTTAAACTTAATCAATATGGAGTTGGCCACGCCGGTATCTATTCCACGCTTGAGGATTTTTGTATTCGTCACAAACAGATCATCGCCCACTAACTGAATTCGATCGCCTGCGATATCGGTCAAATACTTCCAACCGTCCCAATCCGACTCATCGAGGCCATCTTCAATAGAAATAATAGGGTGCTTATTGGCCAGAGCATTGAGGTAATCAGAGAAACCTTCGCTGCTAAACTGCTTGCCTTCTCCAGCCAGATCGTAGACCCCATCGTGATAAAACTCAGAGGCGGCACAATCGAGCGCCAAGGTAATATCACTGCCCAATTTGTAACCTGCATTAGCCACCGCTTCGCCGATGACTTCTAATGCAGCCTCATTCGATGGCAAATCGGGAGCAAAGCCGCCCTCGTCGCCCACAGAGGTACTGAGGCCGCGTCCCGACAGAACTTTTTTCAGGCTGTGAAAAATCTCTGCTCCGGCGCGCAGAGCTTCAGCAAACGTAGGCGCTGCCACGGGC
>JBLHSI010000052.1:0-14666 GCA_047626655.1 Halioglobus sp. | reverse complement strand
TTGTGTAGCGTTGTGTAAAATTTTTTGACGTATTAGTGGGTAACACCAAGGGACTAACAAACTAAGAGTCCTAATAGATAGAATCGGCAAATGAAGGCCTATAAACGCCACCGATTCCCGCCTGCCATCCCCAAGGGCAACCCGCGTAGCTAATGTCTCAAGATAGACGAGAGCGGACTATCTGGTCGATTTTTACGATTTGCAGAACTGGCTTCGAATCAGTTGGTCGGGAGTTCGAATCTCTCCGGGCGCGCCAATTTAATAACACTACTACGCTAGCCTCAGACACCCACTCTGCTGCTACCTAAAGCCCCCTTTCCAATAATCAACACCCCTATATCGCACTGATCGCGGCTGTTAAAGCGGCGACAAGACTGCCGATCGCCGCACACAAAACATCATTGTTCGGAAACGTTATTTATGGTCTATTAGCCTGATAAGCTCTGGCATATCACCAACGATCAACATAATTCTGTGAGAGGCTACTAAATGGCTGCACCAATAAAAACCAACAGAAGAACTTTCCTGCAAACGTTAGGGGTGGGCGCGGGTGGCATGGCGTTAAGTAGCTGCACCAATGACCCAGAGCCCGGGCGATATACACAAGCAGACATCACGCTACTGGCCGATCAGCGACTTCAAGAGGCTAAATCAGCGGGTAATGGACCCTATGGCAAGCAAATATATCAAGGCTATAGAGGCTTGGCAGAGCTGCCCTGGTTCGACATCGACGGCACAGGAAACCTTGTGTGTACGGATGAGCGTATTCCGTATGCCATAGACATACATTGCCACTTTGGTATGTCGGTACTACTAGCACCCGACGTCGACTTAAATGTCAGCACCGAGCGTGTCAAACATCTTCTAGACTGTGACGCTGTAGATCCGGGTTGCGACCTCAACCTGGACATTTACATCAACGGCAACTTTGACGATGAAGCGTTAAAGCAGTTGCGTTGGAGCACTATCGCCCAGGGCTTATGGGGCAGCGAACTTTCAGAGACTCAGACCATTCCAAACTTACTCGCTGAAATGGATGCCATGCGCGTTCAACATGCATTGATTCTACCTATTAAAATGGGATTTCCTTTTGGCGATTCGCAAACAGAGCGTTGGCGGGACGCAATTACCACCGCAGATGCGGGCAACCGATTAATCAGCGGCCTCTCGGTACATCCCCGCTCAGATCAACGCATCGAGCAGATGCGCTCTCATGCTGCCAGTGGCGCGCGAGTGATGAAATTACATCCCACCGTACAGAAGTTCTACCCGGATGATCCGGACATGATGGACCTCTACCGCGAAGCCGAAAAACTGGGCATTGTCATTTTTTTCCACGGCGGGCGCGCTGGCATTGAACCCGAATCGCGCCTGCGATATGCGATGCCACGTCATTACGAAGCCGTATTGGCCAATTTCCCAAATTTGCAGGTGATACTGGGACACGCAGGCGCTAGAGACAGCGAGGCGATGCTTACGCTCGCACTAAAATACGACAACGCCTGGCTGGGAATTCACGGCCAAGGTGTTACACAATTAGATGAGATAATCCGCCGAACCGGCGGCGAGCGCCTACTGTTTGGCACAGATTGGCCGTTTTATCATATCGGCTCATCTCTGGCCAAAGTGCTTATTTGCACTGACACAGCAGACAAACGCGCCATCAGGCAGTCAATTCTTCGGGACAACGCGCTAGCGCTGTTCCCGGAACTCAATGCCGGTTAACACTCGACTACACCAACTCAAGCACAATCAATACAATGCCGTAGAGGCTCGCAAAGTAGAACAGCGGCCGCACCAGCGGCCAACCAAACGCATAAACCACTGCATGAGCGGCACGCGTGTAGAAAAAGATACTCGCACCCAGGGCGACTGACTCGTTCGATATACCCGCTGAAGAAGCGACCAAAACAACGGCGGCAAACATCACTAGATTTTCCTGAAAATTAGCCGATAGCCGCTGCATGCGTTTTCGCAGAAGAGTAGGCTCAGGCAAATCGTCGCGACTACCCGCTTGTACCATCAAGCCGTTTTGGTGAATCGCAAGACCTGCTTGTGCAAGAATGATCGCTAAGAATAGAATGGTGCTGTAGGTCAGCATTAACAGTTCGATCGACATATTGATTGCCCTCAGATAGCTAGTTTGGCGTACTTTAAATCACTGATGCACAGTATGTGACGAACCACAGCCAAATGGAAGTATGCCGCCCGGGCCTGTATTGACGTCTTTCTTCCATCAACTGGCGCGCCTTATGTAGATAGCCTTCCCCGCGGTAAATCGAGTACTACACGTTGTTGCTGTTGCTGCTCATTAACACTTACAGTGTTCTCGCCGTCGCTAATTGACCAGGCCCAGCATTGCTCTGTGCCAACTTCCTCGGTCAATGGGGAGATAGTGATATGCAACTCGCGTGCGGGGTCAACAGTGAAAGCTTTGGGCAGTGGAAATAAAACTTGATCCCAGTGGGTGGGCGTATCATTGGGACCGGTACCAAACTCGACGCCCTCGCTTAGCACCGAACTAAACCAGCCGCATAGGGCGAATATCTGAGCTTTTTTCTCCGGCTTTATAGTCCCTGTAAATACTCGGGGAGTATCGGCTTTACTTACCGTATTCATATTGAGTGAACCCAAGTGAGCCGTATTTTTCAAAATACTGTCGAAATCCAAAGTCACTAAATCAGTTTGCTCAAAGGGGACCTGAGCAATCGGCGAAAAATCAATGCCGTAAGGTTTATCGCGCAAAAATGACAAGTCATCTAATAAGTCTTCATCACACACCAAGCCGGCATGCAAACTGACTTCTGCTGGAATCATCACTCCACCTTTCGCCAGATGGCGATCGCGTACTGCCAGCAAAGGTTCGAGCATGGCCTCATAAAACAAACAATGGCCCATCCACTCCGACACAATCACATCCACCTTTTCATCCAATGCCAAAGACTGGTGGTCGTCATGATAAAAATCGATATTCTCATGCCCATTTTTTCTAGCGATTTCCCGAGCCGTTTTAATAAAAGGAGAGCGATCTACGGCGATCACCTTGAGCGCGCCAGCACGGGCTGCAAACAGGGACAGCACGCCTGTGCCACAACCAAAATCCAACACGGTATGATCTCGTTGAACCACTTCATTAATCGACTTTTCATAAGCATCGGTGCGCACCACGTCCTGCAACATCACCTTGTGCATGGCAACGTCGAGATACGACATACGGTAGTTGGACGGGCTCTGATCTTGGTCTTCGCTATTACTCATGCATATCTCACAGTTGTTATGCGCTGAATACTACAGAGCCAGCGGCAATTTAACAAAGAGAACTCGAGGACGATTGTGGGTAGCATTGACCACGCCACAGCATCGTGTGAAGGTGTGGCGATATCTCTAGGAAATGCCAATGCCCAGCTCACATTTACAGGCTATTACTACGCGTATGCAGGCGCTCCTGTTTCTCAATGGACTGGGCCTATTTGTGGTGGGCATCCTATTTGGCTGGGCATGGTTTTTCCATCTGCTGGGTGAGATCGTCATTTGGCCGCTACCCATCCAAATCGAGGTAGACATACCCGGAGACTCCAGAGGCTTCCGCATGGGACACATGGAGGCTATAACGCAAGGTTTGCTGCTAATGGCAATCGCTTTTGGCGGTCAGTTTATGCGCTTAAGCACAAAAGAATTTGGCGTGCTGTTTTGGACCGCACTGATCACTGCCTGGATGTTTACTCTACCCGCTATGGCCAATGCCTTCTTTGAGACACGTGGCTTGGCTTTTGGAGGCGGTCCGTTTAAAGCGAGCACTGCCAACGACATTATTTTCCTCATGGGCTGGCCACCTATTATGGCGGTGCACTTCACGTTTTATCTAGCTTGCGTGGGAGTCATCAGGTTTTTGCGACATTCACAAAAATCACCCGTAACGTAAACTAGCGCATCGGTTGCATCGCGAGGCTCGACAAACGCACGGTTTCGGGTACAATGCGCCGCAGCCACGAGAATACACCCCGCATTACATCTAGTTTACTACCTTGGTTTTGTACTCTCCCTGCTCCTCTTGATTGGATGAACAGAAAGAATATTTCTTTCTTGTCACGCTATAATTCATAATTATCAGATACTTATGAAACAAGAGAGCAACGGCTTAGGGGGAGTTTCCAGCTCTAGCAGATCTGTAATTGACAAATCGGCTTCGGAAACTCTGGACAACGGCTCCATCAGATAAATCGGCAAAACTAACGACTTATGCACTTCCCAAGGAAAACTGAATGCTAACTACCAAAAGACTAGAAAAAATTATCGAACTAGAAGACAGCCTGCGAGCTGAGTATCAATCACAACTCGACGCTAAAGAACTCGAAATCGAGACCCTCAGCAAGCAAAAAAGTGAGCAGAAGGCCGTTATCGAGAAGCAACTTGAGCAGATTCAAGCGCTCTCTGCGCAAGCTTCTGCAAACAAGAAAATTGAACAGCAGAATCGCGAAATGCACCAGCGTTGCGAAAACTTGAAAGAAGAGATCGCAAGCCAAAAAGCGCGCTTAAAATCGCTGCAAAAAGATCTTTCAGAAGAACGCGCGGAAGTCACCAGTCTCAAGCAGTTTGACCCTGCCAAGATGAAGAAAAACCTGGACGCCAGTAAAAGAAAACTTGCAGAAAAAGTCACTGCCACAGACTTGTTGCAAAAATCTTTGAATAAGTCCAAGGCAGAAAACAGTGAGCTACAGGGAAAGGTTAAGGAACTGGAAACTAAGCTCGAGGAATTTGAAGAAGTTGAAGTTGAAGTAGAAGAAGTTGAAGAAAAAGAAGTAGAAGAAGCTGCGGCATAAGCCGCAGCCCGATCGCTGCGTCACCGCGGATCTTTTATGCCAGCGCGTTTTCTCTAACGCGCATTTTACACAATACTGTTCCTGCCAACAGCAGACCAGCAACCAGAGCACGCCATTTAGCACGGGGGCAGACGTTTCTGGTGGTTTCGTAAAGCAAGCTTTGGCTCTAGCCCCCTACTGAGGCAGCGGTCGAACCCAGATATTGCGATATCTCACCGAACTAGCGTGCCACTGCAGATGCAAGGGCAATTTTAGCTTATGGGCTTCGTACACGCCATTTCTGCGCCATGTTGATGGGCCATTGTAGGCCTGCTTGTCCTGCACTAAAACGCCATTGTGGACTACCGTGACGTAAGCCGGCGAAAGCAAGCTACCGTCGGTATCGAATACCGGAGCTTCAAAATCAATATCATAGCTCTGCCACTCTCCCGGGGGGCGACTGGCATTGACCAACGGCGGCTGCACACCGTAAACAGCGCCAGCCTGACCATCGGGATACGTTTCACTTTGGTAGCTATCCAATACCTGAACTTCATATAGCCCCATGAAAATAACGCCGCTGTTGCCGCGATTTTGACCATTACCCGCAGGCGGATTGGGTGAGGCCCACTCCAAATGCAGTTGCACGTCGCCAAAACCATCCAACGTTTGCTGGCTACCAGCACCCATCACCATAGCGCCGTTTTCAATGGATAAAGACTTATTGGCAAAATGATCAAGATTGCTGCCATCAAACAACACCTGAGCATCCACAGGAGGCGTAACCACCCCCAGAGAATCGCCCGGAGAAACGATCTTAGGCTGTGGTCTGCTGGTATCGTGCACGCGCCACTGCTGCCCGGTAATTTGGGGCGTTGGTCCGTAGGTATAGTACACAGCGTATCCTGAGACGACCAAAATGGGCAGAACAAAGCCCCACAGCAATATTTTTTTCAACGAACTTCCCCTATTTCATATTTATTCTTATCTGGAGAGTTCAGCTTATGTTGTAAGCTATACCCCGATGACACTAGACGCAGACATGGCTCCCAGCGCCCCCAGTGAAGATATAGTCGGACCTTTTACCGAGATGAGGTCGACCGCCACTGAGCTCATTTGGAGCACCTTAGGCGACAATATCCCATTCGACCTGCATTGGCGAGCACTATCACTGACCCTGATCATCGCTGCAACAATTTGGTTTTTGCGCAACGGCAAAGGGTCAAAAGGTGCCGACGGCCGAGCGCGACAAACTGGTTTTCTGGAATTCATTTTGCCCCGCGATGTATACACCCACCAGTCGGCCAGAGTTGACGTTTGGCTGTGGATCAGCGAACGATTAATACACCCGTTTTGGGCCGTGGGACTTTTGGCTACTGTGGGTCCCGCCACCGAAAATGCAGTAATAAGCGCCTTACAGTGGATTTTCGGCCAGTCACCCGCTTTGCAGTCGAATTACGCATGGATGCTGTTGTACAGCCTGGCTTTACTGCTGTGTTACGACTTTGTGTTTTTTCTCACCCACTACGCAATGCACCGATACCCGACACTGTGGGCCATACATAAAGTTCACCACTCCGCAGAAGTGCTAACCCCACTCACTCGCTACCGCGAGCACTTTATCGACGGCCCAATTTGGGCTAGCGGCGCGGCTGTGAGCTATGGTTTTGCGGCCGGGGTATTTTCTTACTTATTTAATGGTGGTATCACTGAAGCTACGATGCTCAATCTAGGTTTTTTCGCGGTGTTTTTTGGCTTCAACGGGTCTTTCCGCCACTATCACGTGCAGTTTCATTACCCGAGGTGGCTAGCCAAATGGCTACATAGCCCGGTAATGCATCACGTTCATCACAGTTATTTGCGCCAGCACTGGGACAAAAATTTTGCTGCAGTAACCAGTATTTGGGACCGAATATTTGGCACGCTCTATATACCAGAAAAAGACGAATTTACGCCTTGGGGCTTAGGTCCAGACACACAATCTGAATACCGTTCCTTTTGGCAAAACACTACGGGACCATTCCGCGACTGGCGTCAGATGTGGCTAGACCGAAAAGACTCTAAAATCGACCCCAGTCGTGACTAAGGCGAATACCAACACAGATGCACTGCCGCTACATCGCATGGCGTAATCAACACCTGGGGCGAGACGGCCATATTAAACACACGTCTGCCCCACCTTTTTCCCCACTTCCTATCGACACACTGCCCTCGTGGAGCTGCATAATGCGGCTGACGATAGCCAAGCCCAACCCAAAACCCTGCGATTCTCCCGGCTCCAGACGCTTGTAGGCTATAAGTACTAACGCTCTTTTGTCCGCAGGTATCCCGGGCCCATCGTCTATGACATGCAAATGACCGTTTTCTCCATCTTGCACGTAGCTCAGCTCGACAGAACTATGGGCATAACGCACCGCGTTCCCAATGAGATTATCCAGTGCACGACTCAGCAAACGGGAGTCGGCATACACCATACTGTGGGGCATTGATTGATCGAACTGCACCGGGATCGGTGAATCAACAAAGCGATTATCAGTCAAATAGTTTTGCAGAAACGCGGTTATTTCAAACTGCTCTATCTGCGCACTTACATTGGCTTGATCTAACTCTGCATAGCTAAGCATCTCTTCAATGAGTGTATTTAGCTCGGTAATATCAGCATCTAGAGCGGTCACATGGCGGCCATTTTGGCCTGTACTATTTTGGCCCAACATCTCCAGGCTAAACCGCATGCGCGCTAAAGGCGTGCGCAGTTCGTGGGACACCGCTTGGGTCAGTTCTCGGTGTGATTGAATCAAACCCTCGATACGCCTAGCCATAGAATTAAAAGCCGAGCCCAGAGGTTGCAGCCATGAACCGGCGGGAATATCGACTCGATTAGAGAAATCCTGTTCGCCAAACGCAGCCGCGGAGTTTCGCAGAGCTTCCAAATCTCGTCCTAAGGGACGCATCCAGACAAAAATTGCCAGTGCCAGCAAACTATAAAACACGGGTACAATCCAATTGGCTCGGTCATTTTGTTCGCGAGTAATGGGCCCGATAGCCAAAACCCAATGACTGTGGTTGAGCTGACGATAATACAGCGGAGAGTCGGCATCGTCGTACAGCAGGATAATTTCACTCCTAAGCAATGCATCAGAGGTCTCTCCCAGCGCGGAAAAATCACTCAGCTCATGGAGCGACACTGGCAGCATCAAGGCATTACTCAGATCAACTTGAAGTCGCGCTTTGGTGGTATCGCCGGTCAGAGGTAGAAAACTTTCTGCCAACAAAAAACTGCCAATGAGGAGCCTACTTTCAGTCGCGTCGCGCTGGTCTTGCTGATTGGACTGCAGCAGCATTTCTAAACCTAAACCGGTGACTAATACTAATATTGCTATGATGAAATAGGCGCGAAAAAACATCCAACGTGGGCGGTTCACAACTAGTTCCAGCTATCGGCGACAAACAAATACCCTTTGCCCCATACCGTTTTTATACGGCTGGGGCTGTCCCCGTCATCACCCAACTTTTTACGCAGGTGTGAAATACAGACATCCACGGTTCGATCCAGACCATCGTATTCAAGCCCACGCAAACGCTGATATATTTCATCGCGCAGCAACACCTCGCCATGACGTGAAGCAAGCAGCCAAAGCAACTCAAACTCTTGTGTCGTCAGCGCTATAGTTTCACCTTTTAGCACAGCGGCGTGCGCGGCGCGGCTTAAGTGCAAACCTCCAAACTGGATATCACGTTCGGCATCTACCTCATGCTGCGTACGACGCAAGAGGACTCTTACTCGGGCTAGCAGCAAACGCGGTTCAACCGGCTTAACAACATAGTCATCAGCACCCAACTCGAGGCCCACCACTTGATCAATATCGCTGCCTTTAGCCGTAAGCATTAAAATAGGTCCGCGATACCGTGATCTCAATGCGCGGCAAACCTCCAAACCATCCATGCCGGGAAGCGTCAGATCGAGTATGACCAGGTCGGTGGTATCTGCGCAAAACCGCTTTACAGCCGTGTCGCCCCGACCCTCCACCTGAACCTGAAATTCGTGTTGGCCCAAATATTCACTCACCAACGCCGCTAATCGGGCGTCGTCTTCTACCAATAGAATTCGCTGCTTATCCATAGCCGCGGAGCATATCACAGCACGCTCCAAACATGCCTGCGCCGCCTACGCTGAGGGTTTCGCTGCGACAAGCTGACAATACGCAGCGTTATTTTCGCCAGCCTAGTGTCGCTATCAGATCGCTGCAACCAAAACTCTACGTCCTGCGGGGATGAGAGTTCGAAGTGGTGCTGCCCCTCATGCGCCGCCAGCCAACATTGCAAGGAGCGCGCGGACACAGAGCTATACAGGCAGAAACTATCTTTAACGGCCGTATTCCAAATCAATTTCACCGCCATTTCACAATTTGAACTGTCCTGTTCTTTCAATATACATAAACCCGGCCTCGCACTGAGCACAGGTTCAGACGCACCGTCAGCGCGGGCAGAGGAACCCCAAAAACCGTACACAATAGTGAGCGCTATTGGTATCAAAGCACAGTGAACCAAAAGCTTTTTCGATTTTTTACCAAAGATATGACTATAGATATTTAGGGCTCGGTTAGAACTCATAATACAGTCCTATATAGCCGGTAGTAACATGGTCATCTTTAACCGAGGGGCTGTTACTTATCTCGCTGGCAAGCTTTTCATATTGCAGTAAAGAGACTATCTGCCAGTGTTCGCTAAGTGTGTACGTCATACTCAGACGCGCAAATGCGTTAGTGGCTGAACCCACGCTATAAGCGGGTAACCCCAACTGCGCCTCGCCTGGTTCTACACCGTAGTAATAATTAGCTGCCGCGCTGCTTTTCCAGTTCAGTCCAATGGAGGGAATAATTCTCCAGTTTTCAGTTTTTTTCACCACAGCCCAGGACCCCCACACTTCCTGGCCATGGTGTCGTCCACTAATATCGGTAAGCAGCTGCAACTGAAATTCGGAGCTGCCCTGACTAAATAGTAATTCAATGCCGCCTTCTACGGTCAAGTCACGCTCTGGCGCCTCGACCGCCTGAGCCGCCTCGCCAGAAGCATCATTTTCGCCCACAACAGACTCTGGGTTTGAATCTAGCCCCGCAGCAGCACCTGAAGTCAGAGCGACGGGACTAATACTCAATGGGCCGTCATTGAGGAATGAATAGAATGATCTCTCGCCACCGATTCCCGCGATTAAATTGGCCTGCCATTGATCGCCCTCTGTCAGAGCCCAGCCAAAATCGCCATTATCAAAGAAAAATCGGTCGCCAAAATACGACAGCTGCAGAACCAGGTAGATGGGAATGTCGTCAGCGTTAATGAGTGGATTACTGCGACGCCCAACACCCGCGCTGAGCCCCACTCGCCAGGGGCTCTCTTGAGCAGAATAATCTTGAGCAGGATAGAGTTCATCGCAATAGGGCTTATCGGACTCAGATTTCTTGGGCGCTGACGAGACAATGCAGTCGGCTGCTTCAGCTAGGGCGGGCGCCGCCGGATGCAGGAGCAGACACAACCCTGCTAGTGATAATAGAAATAATACGCGCATAGGCACAGAATGACACATGCGGCATCATGATTCCGTTAACAAATTTAGCCAATTGTTAAAAAGTGTAAGCCGCTTACAAATTCACACAGATTAATGCAGTTATCAGACAGTATTATTTCCGAGACAGCGCTAATGTTCATGCAAGCAATCAATTGAAGATAGGATTCACATGACAACACTAAATATAATGAGCAGCGCCGTGATGCTGGCAAGCATACTGTTAACGGCTTGCAGCGGGTCCGGTAGCTCCAGCCCCGAAGCAGAAACCAAACCTACGGTCAACACCACCAAGGCTAGCCCGGGTCTATTAATCCCGGCGAGCTCAGACGAAGCTCTGGGGCTGAGCTTACAACAGGGCCTACAAAATTCCGGATACACCTCTGCTGCTACAGAGTTGATTCTACTGGATACGATGGCCAGTGAAGGCGCCGACTCGAGTGCCGGTCAAGATCGCTTCACCAGCACCAACGTTCAGGAGGCCGGGGTCGATGAGGCCGACACGGTAAAATACGACGGTGAAGTTCTCTATTTTGTCGACCGCGGACAGTGGTCGGACATGAGTATTTATCAGGAAGATAACGTAGATGAATTGTCTGTCGCGGGTCTATCTATAGCATCGACACATCCGGCTCCAATCATACGACTACACAAAACCGATGCTGCGAATGCAACTTCATCACAGGTCGCACAATTAAGCCTGCCATCGGATCGCTTTTCGATTGACGGTCTGTACGTTTATGAGACGCTGGCGGGCAAGGAATTGCTTGCGATAGGCCAAACCAATGCCTTTGTTTACTGGGAGCTATTTAGCAGCGACTACTACTGGCGGAATGGGCGCACCTCGGTGCAGGCCTGGAACGTCGACTCCCCTGAACAGCCAAAGCCCAGCTGGTCACTCGAATTTGATGGTAGCCTTCTGGCCTCTCGTCGGATCGACGACATGCTGTATCTCGTAACACGCTACTCACCTACAGTAGAGGGCATAATCGACTATCCCCAAACAGAAGCGGACATCGCCCATAACGCGATGACGATAGAACAAACACCTGTGACCGATTTGTTGCCCAACCGATATCGCGACGACGGCGGCACCCAAGAGCTGTTTGAGGCAACAGATTGCTATGTTCCAAACGCCGAATACAGCGCGCTCGCCGTTCCACCCGCCGGTGGGTCACTTATCACTGTTAGCGCCATTGACCTGAATGCGCCTGACTCTGTCACATCAATTTGCTTAAACACTTACGCAAGCGGGTTTTACGTTTCAACGCAGGCGCTGTATATCACCGCTAATCAGGGCAGCGACGCCACTCTCATTCATAAAATAGCGCTCGATGATAGCGGCCCTGAATATCGTGGATCGGGCCAAGTACCAGGGTATCTTGGCACCAGTAACCCGTCATTTTTGATGTCCGAAAATAATGGCGATTTGCGCGTATTCAGCAGCAGCTGGGCCGATCGTTTTTTCCCTCTGCCGGTAATAGATGAGCAAGAAAACTCTGAGCCTGTCGCTGTGATCGACGATGGTTTGGGTCGACACCGTCTGACAATATTGCGGGAATCTGATGAGGCCAACGAGCTGCAACAGGTGGCGCAACTGCCCAATGCAAACAGACCCGCCGCCATCGGTAAACCCAACGAAGATATCTACTCGGCGCGCTTTGATAACGATCGAGCATACGTCGTCACTTTCGAAACCATCGACCCGCTGTATGTCATAGATTTGAGCGACCCAACCGATCCAAGTATCGCCGGTGAATTGGAAATACCGGGGTTTTCCACCGCTCTGCAACCCGTTGGTCACAACCTTCTGCTGGGTGTTGGCCACGAAGTGAGCCCCGCCGCCGCAAACACAGTGCAAGGTGTGAAGCTCGCTTTATTCGACGTTTCCAACCTAGGCGCACCCATCATATTGGATGAGCGCATAATAGGCCAAACCGGCAGCAGCAGCCCGGCGCTTTACAATTATCACTCACTTAGCCTGCTGCAAACTGACACCGATTATCGTCTGGCAATCCCTATTAGCCGCCACGCACCCGGTCCACAGGATAGCAACCCCAATCCTACCCAGTATCAGCCATGGGCAGATGACGGCCTCTATATGTTTGACATAGAGCCCAGCGCCGGCACTCTCACCGAAAGAGGAAAGCTGATTCTCGATCGCGCAAACGAGCAACCCTATAGCAATCTAAATCTCTACGAGAGCCGCTCGGTACTACACAATGAGGCTGTGTTTTTTATCGGCGACGGCGAAGTGAATTCGTTATTTTGGGGCGAGACACTAGACGCCAACTAGCGCCGAGACAGCGATCCTGGAGATACCCTGAATACACCCCTTGGGGTCAAGCTCCCGAGCTTGGCCTCTTTTTTATCAGTACCCGTCAGCGCCACTCCCCCAGAACATTCAATGCACGACATTTCACTGACTCTGAGCCGCGCGGCACTGCTTGAAACTGTGGCGTTAATAGTTGCCATAACAGGAGACTCAGACGAAGCGCCCGAGTAAAACAGGCGACAGCAGAGCAAAATCAACGGCAATCCTGTATTATTCATTTCTGTAAAACTAACGGCGACCCTCTATGTTTGGTGCAATAAAAGCCCTGTTTCAGGCGCCCCCCGGCGAGCGAAAAGAATCGAAGCAAGAACAAGTGCATCTTGTCGCGGCCGCGCTACTGGTAGAGACGGCCCGCGCCGATTTTAGCGAGCACGCTGCCGAGCAAGTGACGCTGGAGATTTTGGTAGCCAATACACTGCAGCTGGAAAAGCAGCAAGTTGGCGAGCTCATCGCAGCCGCAGAAAAAAGCGCCGACACGGCTACCTCATTGTACGAGTACACAAGAGTCATTAACGATCAATTCAGCGGCGAAGAAAAACTGCAACTGATTGGCGCGATGTGGAAAGTTGCCTACGCCGATGACGACCTCAATAAATACGAAGAAAGCCTAATACGGCAGGTTTCAGACCTCATTTATGTCTCACACAAGGACTATATTCGTTGTAAAATGATGGCGAAAAATATCTAGTCCCCCGCAGCAGAATAAAACGGAGTCAATACCGAACATGATAGACGTCAAAATCAACGGCGAGTTTGTTGAGCTTTACAAGGTTCTAAAGTTCGAGGGCTTAGCCCAGAGTGGTGGCCAAGCAAAGTCTGTCATCGCCAATGGCGAGGTCACCGTCAATGGCGAAATCGAAACTCGCAAGCGGAAAAAACTGGTTGCCGGCGATATCATCAAGTTCGACCAGCAGGAGTTACGAATCGAGGTTTAGACGTCCTATAGCTCACAACTGTCTGGCGCATTCACTGGATTACACCGCGCAATACCGCCACCCGGTATAGTCACTTGATAGTCGCTAAACTCAGGATTAGGCACAGGATAGTCGGTACTGATGAATTGTGCGCCGCTGGCCAAGGCAGCGTCTCGTCGGGTGGTATCGCCACTGCGCGATTGTTCTGTATCAGCATCGGCACGCGTTCGAACCATATAGCCCTGCTCTACCAGCATGGTAATCTCACCTGGATTACCTTGAGGGTCGTTCTTTTTCATAAACGCTGCCTCGGCACTCCCCGCTGGAGAGTCGGTAAACAAAACTCGTCCTTCCAGTGAAGGGTAGCCCTGTACGTATAAGTCACGTGTATTGCCCCCATTATCCAGCCCAAACATCACTTTGCCCCGCGCCTCAGACAATGGCAGCCAACCCCGACTTAATACGGCGCCTTCCAGCGTGCTAAAGTCGCCGCGTATATCATCCGGCAAGATTATTCTCTCGTTGGCAAAAACGCTGCGAATCTCGCTGTCGATTAAATTAAGTGCCGTCAGGCCAAATGCAACCGGGATAGTGAAATTTAAATTTAGTGGGTCGGGTATCGCCTCATCCTTAGCCTCAACCAATATCATAATCGGCAGGTGGTCAGGATTAGCGTCAGACCACAGTTTTATTTCTTCCAAGCACGCCACAAGGGTGTAACAAGTGGTTTCGTAGTCGACTTCCTGCACATGCAACACTTTAAGGCCGGGCTGGTCCAGCGCAGCGATACCCGACGCAGCCTCTTCCCCAAATAGGGTCCGGCCCTGATGATCTGCGTACAAACCACCGTTAGGGTCGTGAAATACATCGAGCTCGATTTGTCGTATGCCTTGCGACTCAAATTGTTCGGTGAGAGGAACATGGGTGTAAGCGAGAGTGGGTGCCAGGTCGGCAACAAAGGCTAGTAATAGCTCGAAAATATCTGCACGAGGCTGAATATGGTAGCTGTTGTGCGTACCGAGATACTGCAGTTGATTCATCAAAATAACCTCATCGAT
>JBLHSI010000051.1:0-14896 GCA_047626655.1 Halioglobus sp. | reverse complement strand
CGCCTGAGTTAAAGCCCGCAGTAAACCACTTTACTCGTTGCGCCGACGTGCCATGAGTAAAGCTATCGGGAACAACTGTTCGACCAGCATCGCGCTGTAGCCTGTCATCACCAATAGCGGTGGCGGCAGTGAGCGCTTCTTCCAAGTCTCCCGACTCCAACAAGCTGCGATCGATATTTGCCGCGTGGCCCCACAACCCGGCAAAACAGTCGGCCTGTAACTCCTGCTTTACCGACAGCGCATTGGCCCCGGCTTGGTTCTCGCCGCGTTTAGCCTGCTGCACCTGGCTACTGATACCTAGCAAGGTTTGTATGTGATGGCCAACTTCGTGTGCAACTACATAAGCTTGAGCAAAGTCTCCGGGGGCACCGTGACGCGCTTTAAGGTCATGAAAAAAAGATAAATCGATATACAACTGTTGATCACCCGGGCAATAAAACGGACCCACTGCCGAGCTAGCCGAACCACACGCAGAATCCACACTGCCGGTAAACAATACCAGGGTAGGTTCCTTGTAGGTTTTACCCATCTGTTTGAATATACGATGCCATGTGTCCTCGGTATCAGCCAACACCACCGATACAAATTCTCCGAGTTCCTTTTGCTCAGTGCTCATTTTTTGTGGGGGAGCGGAGGCAACGCTGCCGCCGCCGAGTACTAGCGGCAATAAATCGACGCCCAGCATTTTACTACCGAAGATCACAACGACCCCTACGATGAGAATCGTACGACCGACTTTGGTCTTAATCAGAGCCGGTAATAATCGCATAACCATCGGCACCGCTGAAGCACCGCTAAGCCCGGAACTCTGACCTCTTCTATCTTCTACATTGCTACTTTTTCGTCCGCCGCGCCAACGCATGTGATAGTCTCCTGTCAATGACATAATTAATGTAGCACTACCCTTCAAAGCAGCAAATAGCTAGTATCAATATAATATCAAAATTACCTACAGGGGAGATAAAATGAAGGACGGTATTCTTATTGGGGGCTGCGAAACAGGGAAGGTATATTTGGACCCCCGTTATGCCAACCGTCACGGCTTGATTGCTGGCGCAACGGGCACCGGCAAAACCGTCACATTACAATGCCTGGCCGAAGGCTTCTCTGACTTGGGAGTGCCCGTATTCCTCGCCGATGTTAAAGGTGATATATCCGGTATGAGTCAGGCTGGGAAACCGCACCCCAAAGTCGACGAACGAGTCACCAAAATTGGTATAGAAAACTATAGTCAACGAGGGTACCCCATCTCTTTTTGGGATGTATTTGGAAAAAAGGGAACCCCCGTACGCTCTACAATTTCAGAGATGGGCCCACAGTTAATTTCTCGCTTACTCGACCTAAACGAAACGCAAGAGAGTATTGTTACCCTGGTATTTCAGTTTGCCGATGACGAAGGCATGCTACTAGTCGACCTAAATGATTTGCGTAGCTCTTTAGAGTACATCGGCTCCAACGGCAAAGATTTGGGCGTTGGTTTTAACGTGTCCAAGGCGTCGGTTAATGCAATTTTACGTCGTTTGCTCATGCTAGAGCGAGAAGGCGGCAATTCTTTTTTTGGTGAACCGGCGTTACAGCTGCAAGATTTTATGCAAACGGCACCTGATGGGCGCGGTATGATCAACGTCCTAGCGGCAGATAAGCTGGTTCGCAGTCCCCGAGTCTATTCAACATTTTTACTTTGGCTCTTGTCGGAGCTATTTGAAAACCTGCCCGAACTAGGCGATCCAGATAAGCCCGTGTTGGTGTTTTTCTTCGATGAGGCTCACCTGCTGTTTCGCGACGCACCCAAACACCTTCTGGAAACCATAGAACAAGTGGTGCGGCTTATTCGCTCCAAGGGAGTCGGCGTTTACTTTATCAGCCAAAGTCCCAGCGATATCCCCGACGGAGTACTGGGCCAATTGGGTAACCGGGTACAGCATGCATTGCGCGCCTATACACCAAAGGAGCAAAAGGCGGTAAAGGTTGCTGCCCAGTCGTTCAGAACTAACCCCAATCTCGACACAGTAACGGCTATTACCGAACTGGGCATTGGTGAGGCGCTAGTGTCTACCTTACAAGACAAAGGCATTCCGATGCAGGTCCAGCGCGTACTGGTTCGCCCACCACACTCACGTATGGGAAAAGCAACCGCAGTGGAACGCAAGGCTATACTCGATGTCGATCGAAATATGAAGCGCTACGGCAAAGCGTATGACCCTCGATCAGCACACGAAGAACTGGCAGAGCGCACTGCAGCGCGACTTAAACAGCAAGAAGAAGCTGACCTGGAATCTCGCGCAGCCAAAAACAAGCCTAAAGCGCGAAGCAGAGGTCGTCAGACCTCCGGTGAGGCCTTCTTCAAGAGTATGGTTCGAAGCTTCGGTAGTAGCATTGGCAGGAAGCTATTCCGCGGCCTATTGGGGTCACTACTTAAGTAGTCGCCAGCGGACGGGGACGCCGACCGGGTCAGTTAGTGAGAAACACCGTTTTACCGATGTGGGATTGCTGCTCAAAGGCGGCAACAATAAAGTGCGCCACATCGGCTCGACTTATTTCTCCCGAGACTACGCCGTCCATATCCTCCAGCACCCTATACTTCGTTGCTGCAGTATCGTCTGTTAGAAGACCGGGGCGAACAATTGTCCACATAACATTGCTCGCCTTGATGAGCGCCTCCTGCCGATCTTTGTCGAGATAGATTTGCTTGGTTAGTAGTGGATAAACAATATTATCATAGATAAATCCGCCGTGACCGCGGCTATCTCCAGCACCAATACCGCTCACCGTAATTAGCTGTGCGTTGTTCGAGTCAGGCATTGCTGCCAGCACATTTTTCATTCCCTCTGAAAATAGAGACACCTGCTCACGGCTGGGACCAATGCCAATGGCACTTACTACCACGTCTTGTCCCGCTACGAGTTCGGCCATGCGCTTGGCATCAGTAATATCACCCGCCACATTAGAGAGGCGTTCATCTGCCAAAGGCATTTTCTCCGGGTGTCTGGCGACCGCGGTCATTTGATATCCACGTGTGAGACCGAGACGCACTATCTCCAACCCCGTACCCTGTGTACCGCCAATAACCAAAACTCGCAGTGAAGCGGGAGCCTCCGCTGCTAAAACAGGAGCCCCCTCACCAACGTCGGCCAAACTGGCACCAAATTTAGATCCCTCTGCAGCGCACCCTGCCAACAATAGAAGCACCGATAAGAACGTGGTTTTAACTATTAACGACGAACGAATTTCCATAACTCGAAACCTGTAACAATGATCGCTCCGGCGAAAACGCCCAAAAGCGTAGAAAGAAGCGTTGGCGTAATGGGCTTCAAAAACCCACCTACAGTATTCCAACTACCAATCGCTGCAGTCGCGACCTCTACACCATGATGAAAAACACCGATTCCATGTGACAATATCCCACCGCCGACCATAAACATGGCTATGGTCCCAACGATGGTCAAACCCTTCATTAACATCGGCGCAAAACTCACCAGTCCCAAGCCTATCCAACGCAAAAATTTACCCCAAAACCCTTTAGCCGTTGACCGAGTCAGATACAGACCTCCATCGTCCAACTTAACAATGCCGGCGACCAAACCATAGACACCTATAGTCATACTAAAGGCAATGGTGGCCACCACGAAAAACTGCGTCACTAAATCTGAATCGGCTACAACACCCAGCGTAATAACGATAATTTCACCGGACAGAATCATATCCGTACGAATAGCGCCCTGAATTTTTTCGTTCTCAAATGCCACCAGATCTGAATCGGGGTCAGCCAGTGTTGCAGACAGCGCTTCGCTATTGGCCGCTTCCTCTTCTGAGTGCATAAACCGATGAGCAATTTTTTCAAATCCCTCGTAGCACAGATACAGACCGCCTAAAATCAACAACGGTGTGATTAGCCAATTCGCTACCACCGACACGAGCATCGCAGCTGGCACCAATATCAACTTGTTGCGCATTGACCCCTTGGCAACGGCCCACACCACCGGTAATTCACGATCTGCTCGCACGCCTGAAACCTTGTCGGCATTTACCGCAAGATCATCGCCCAGAACAGCCGCTGTTTTTCTCGCCGCAATCTTGGTCATAACAGCCACGTCATCTAAAACGGCCGCTATATCATCCAGTAGGAGTAGCAGACTTCCCCCTGCCATAAGTTACTCCCCTAACCGATATGGAAAAAGCAAAGTTTGTTACCATCAAGATCACGAAAGTAGGCGCCATAGAAACCATCTCCACGCGCCCCTGGTGCACCTTCGTCGGTACCGCCAAGTGCTAATGCCTTTGCGTAAAGTGAGTCCACTTGCTCGATTGAGCCAGGAGCCATCGCCACCATGTTACCATTACCCGGTGTTGGAGCCTCTTTATTAAAGGGCTCACAGACAGCGAACATTGTCGCCCCTGGAGCATTACCGAACGCGGCGAAGTTACCCAAGTCCATCACTACCGAAGCGCCCATTTCAGATAACAATTCGCTGTAAAACTGCTTGGCTTTTTCCATGCTGGATGTGCCGACGGTTACATATCCGATCATTTCAATATTCCTTGATTTGATTGACTGTATAATGCTTTAGCGTCAAGAAAGAAGGAGTGTACATCAATTGAGCTTACGTCGTCGTTTTGCGAGAACATTCATCCTCGACTTAGGGTAGCGAGGCAGTTTGCCTTCACTCAAATAGCGATGGATGCTTTCTTGCGATCTAACTCGCGCTACCCTCTTTTCATTTTTTACCATTCTATTCGTTTGATTTTGGTCCAATATTCGTGCCTTAACGTTATCGTGCCACTGCTGATCCAATGTATCTTGAATTATTTTTTGCGCGCTCTCGTCGTAAACTGGGCACAGCACCTCAACCCTGAAATCTAGATTTCGAGTCATCAAATCCGCAGACCCTATGAGGTATTGCGGATTTCCACGGTTGAAAAACACATATGCCCTGGGGTGCTCTAAATAGCGGTCTACAATGCTAATAGCCTGAATGTTTTCGGAGAGCCCCTTGACTCCAGGTAAAAGTGAACACATGCCGCGGATAATCAGCTTGACCTCAACGCCGGCTTCGCTAGCCTCATACAGTTTTAGCGCCATCTGCTTATCGACCAGATTATTGCACTTGAGCGTCATCGACGCGCGATACCCCGCCAGGGCATGTTCAATTTCGTTATCGATTAGGGCGAGTAAACTAGATCGCGCAGTATGGGGTGAAACCATTAGTACGCGGTAATCAGGCCTCTTATAGTTGTAACGCAGGAAATCAAACACACTGTACACGTCTTTACCCACATTCTGATCATAGGTTATTAAGGTGAAGTCTGTGTATAAACGAGCGGTTTTTTCATTAAAGTTACCCGTTCCGATATGGCTGTAGTAGCGCTTGCCGCCGTCTTCTCGCCGTTCTATCAGCAGTAGCTTACTGTGCACCTTCAATCCCGGGATACCAAAGATAACGTCGATACCTCCTTCGGTTAGCCGTTGCGCCCAGCCAATGTTAGCGGCCTCATCGAAACGAGCGGCAAGCTCAACCACGGCGACCACTTGTTTACCGTTTTGTACAGCATTTAAAAGCGCATGGGCAACCTGTGAATTATTGGCTATTCGGTACAAACAGATCTTAATAGAAGTGACCTTTGGATCTAGAGCTGCGGTTTTTAGCAAGTTCACCACATAATCAAAGGGGTGATAGGGGTAATACAGAAATACATCGCGCTCTTTGATGCAGTCAAAAATACTGTCACTGCGGTCTAGGCGCTCTAACCGTATAGGCGGTAGTGGTTTGAATTCCAAGTATTTGGGGCCGAGCGTTGGAAAGGTCATGAAATCTTTCGCATTATGATAGCGCCCACCAACCACCAGACTATCGTATTTTCCAAAATCGAAAGTTAATGCCAAATAATCCAGAAGACGCGTTGGCATTTCTGCATCGTACTCAAACCGGACAGCATCCGCCTTTCGACGCTGCTTCAAGCTTGTGGTCATTTTGTCGATCAAGCTCTCGCTAATGCCGGTATCAATGGCCAACTCGGCATCTCGTGAGAATTTAAAGCAGTAGGCTGTCGCCGAATCGATTTTGATGACACCGCGAAAAATTTGCTGCAGGCAGGCACGCATAATATTATCCAGAACAATAAACACTTTGCCGGCTTTACCTTTTTTGCGCGGTATTTCAACGAACCGTCCCAATCGATCAGTCGGAACCTCTACCACCGCATAGTGATAGCTATCTCCCGACTTAATATCAACCGCCAAATAAATGGTTTCATCGCTCAGCACAGGTATGGACATAGAATCCTGCAAAAAAATGGGTTCCAAAAGTGGCAATACCGATTCAAAGAAAAAATTGCGCACAAAAGTATTTTGCTCTGAATCCAACTGATCTTCTCGGACCATATAAATTCGCTTGGCAGCCATAGCCTTGAGCACTAGACTGTAGGCTGAATCAAACTCTGATTGTAAATCGGCCACTCGCTTCTGAATATCGACCAACAGCGCCTTGGGTTGCACCTTATTCGAAGAGCTGGCAACCGAAATTAATCGTCTCACTTCGGCAACTCTAACGCGGAAAAACTCATCGAGATTATTGGAGAATATCCCCAGATAGCGCAACCGTTGGATAATTGGCACCGAGGGATCACGCGCTTCTTGGAGTACCCGAGCATTAAATGAAAGCCAGCTCAACTCTCTAGGTGTAAACAGGTTTTCATCTAGATCGGCTAGACGTTTTTTAATGGGATTTGCCATTTACTGCCCTATGAGAAAGCGGTGTAGAAAAGGAAACAAGATTTCCTCATGCGCGCTGAAATAAAAAATTATAACTTTCCATGAATAATGATCATATCTTACTGTTATATAACATAAAAAAGTTCGTCATTCCCAAATGAATGCGGGCTAAAGAGCGCAATATCTCGGGGTAGAAACATTGGCTAGGGGACGTAATAGCAGCGCCAGAGCCGCCGCATACTAACTATACAGGTAGCTGTGATTGAGCAAATAGTAAATTGAACCTCTACCACTTGCCACCACAGCTCAGACTTTAACCGCAAGTACGTCTGTACGCAGGTGTCGCAACACTTTCTCTGCCGTATTGCCCAGCAGGCGCCGGGCAATGCCTGGCTTACCCACAGTCCCCATCACTACTAATTGCGCGCGGCACTTCGCTGCTTCGCTACTAATGACTTTATCTACGGGCCCCCTCTTCATCCGGAAAATCTTCTCAGATAAATCGTGCGCCGCCGCAAGTTTTTGCAGCCTTGGCTTCATTTCCCGTTTTACTTCTTTGGTATAGGCCAATGGGTCTATCAAATCTAAATCCATCAACAACTCAGGAATTTCTATCGCAGCTATAATATGCAAATCGGTTTTCAGCACCGCAGCCAACGCCTTGGCTCTCTCTATAATCTTGTGGTTGAGAGCAACTTTTTCGGGCACGTTAGAGGCTAAGTCAACGGCCGCCATTATGGGTTTAGTGCGCTGCCATTTTTTACTAGACACAAACAACAGTGAGCGTGAGCATTCGCGAAGAAGTCGCCAATCGGCAGAGGTAAAGGCAAAACCGTCGACTCGCTCTCCCGTCTTTACAACCAAATCGTATGCCCTAGTGCTGCGCTTCACTATCCAATCGGCTTCATCTTTTTCCCAGACAATTTTTAAGGTCACTTTTTGGTCAGATTTTTCGTAACGTTCAATAAATTGCTGAACCTCGGCCTCTCGCTTCGCCATTAATCGCTTTTTGATGTCAGAACGATTAATGCCCTTTATCTTTAAAGGCTTGAACGTGGAATAGCAAAAAGCCACCACATCTACGCTATAGCCCAATTTATGAGCCAGCTCCAGCCCGCGCGGCAGCGCATTGCAACTGCCGCTGCTATCAGCGATTACCAATATTTTAGCCATGATTTCGCACCACCTGAAAAATTGTATGGTTGAATTATAGAGGGCTGGAAGAAAGTAGAAAGGCCTACTCGGTGATTTCGATCAATTAAATGTCACCAAATACCTGCCGAACTAACCATAAAACCAGTAAGCCAGTGCAATGGCCGCTATAATTCCAGCGAAATCGGCTGACAAGCCGCACAAAACGGCGTGACGCGTATGCTTGATACCCACCGAACCAAAGTATACCGCCAGCACATAGAACGTCGTTTCGGTAGAGCCCTGCATTGTGGCGGCGAGTCGCCCTTGAAAAGAATCGACACCAAAGGTATTCATGGTATCGATCATCATCGCCCTTGCACCAGAGCCCGATAGCGGCTTCATCAACGCCGTTGGCATAGTATCGACCCAGCGAGTATCCCAGCCAAAGCTGGCTACCAGACCGCGCATACCCTCCATGACAATATCCAATGCGCCAGCGGCTCTGAATACGCCGATAGCGACCAGCATGGCCAGCAAATAAGGAATAATACCAATAGCTGTTTCAAAGCCCTGTTTAGCGCCATCAACAAAACGTTCGTAGACGTTCACCTTGCGCCGATGAGCGACCACCAGAAACAGTATCACCAGGCTAAAGATAGAAAGGTTGCTAATTAAACTGGACTGACGCTGTAACTCAGTGGCCGTTAGGGTAGACAACCAACCAACCAGCGCAAATAAAACGGCAAACACAGACAGCAGACACGACAGAATCAACGTGTCCCATAGTCTTATGCGCTGCACCCATGCCGTCACCAACAAGCCTACTGCTGTCGAACAACACGTGGCGATAAGAATAGGAATAAACACCGACGCCGGATCACTAGACCCCAATTGTGCACGGTAGAGCAATATTGTCACGGGAAACAAAGTGACCGATGATGTGTTGAGTACTAAAAATAGTATTTGCGCATTGCTTGCCGTATCGGGGCTTGGATTGAGCGTTTGCAGATCTTTCATCGCCTTGATACCTAGAGGCGTAGCGGCGTTGTCCAAACCCATTAGATTGGCAGAGAGGTTCAAGGTCATTGATGAGATTGCCGGATGGCCTTTTGGGACATCGCGCATGAGGCGAGTAAATAACGGTGACAGTAACTTTGATAACTTGTCGATTAATCCACTGGCCTCGCCCACCGACACGATGCCCAGCCAAAAAGCCATCAGGCCAATCAACCCTATCGACAGCTCAACTGCCAAGCCAGACATGTCGAATACGGCCGCAACCATGCGCTGGAACACTTGGTCATCCCCGTTTCCCAGCCACTGAAAAACACCACTGACAAATGCGATCAGAAAAAACCACAACCAAATTCGATGCAACATTCTGCTCTATGACTCCCGTTTCTATGTTGTCTCGACAGCTCTTCTCACGACCGCTATAGTGTGCCGCATACAGCATAAGACATTCCTTCTCTGGGAGAAACAAAATGAAAATAAAGGTGGCACTAGAGCCAGCTTTCATTTCGCCCCATACCAACCACGCGTTGCTCTCAGGGTCGACAAACAGCAATGTAACAGGTGCATTAGCGTCCAAAAACAACTTGGCGGGATATTAACGTGTCGACATTAACCATGCTTGAAAAAATCTCTGAAACGCGTTGCTGCGAGGGCAGACAATTGCGTTACCGGCACGCCTCAGACACATTGGGCTGCGATATGAACTTCTCTATCTATTTGCCTCCTCAGGCAGCGAACCACAAAGTCGCTGTACTGTATTGGTTATCGGGACTCACATGCACTGATGAAAACTTTGTGCAGAAAGCCGGTGCACAGCGCTACGCAGCGGAGCACGGTGTTGCCATTGTCACGCCAGACACAAGCCCTAGAGGCGACACTGTGCCAGACGACGAAGAGGGTGCCTGGGATTTTGGTCTCGGTGCTGGTTTTTACGTCAATGCAACGCAAGATCCGTGGCGCGCTCACTACCAGATGTATGACTATGTAACAGAAGAACTTCCCAGGGTGCTGGCCGAAAACTTTTCGGTGGATACCCAACTCAGTTCCATTTTTGGTCATTCAATGGGAGGACATGGCGCGCTAGTCATAGCGCTGCGCAACCCCGGCAGATACCATTCGGTGTCTGCATTTTCACCTATCGTTGCTCCCACGCAATCCCCGTGGGGTGAAAAAGCATTGGGATACTATTTGGGCGATGATTTAGAATCCTGGAAAAATTACGACAGCTGCGAACTGATTGCCAGCGGCGCAAGTCAGATTCCGATGCTCATAGATCAGGGAGAAGCAGACGAGTTCCTCGAAGGGCAACTCAAAACAGAACTACTGGAGCAAACCTGCATTGATAACGGGTATCCAGCCACTATTCGGCGCCAACCGGGATACGATCACAGCTACTTCTTTATCGCCAGTTTTGTTGGCAGCCACATTGCGTTCCACACCCAAGCGCTAGCCAAGGCAATACACAGCCGTTAGCCCACCCAAAGCTTAGCCTGCATGTGCTGCCATTGCATCGTGGACAGGAGCTGGGTATAAAATACTAGCCCATTTTTTGGGCTCGAAAGCCTGCCACTGACCATGCTCTTGGGCGAGGCGTTCTGCCACCAAAAACCAAACCGTGGGATTAACCGTCATGCCACAGTGGCTACCGCGTATTCGAATATTTTGCGTCTGCAGATGGCCGTTGCTCTGCACTGATGTGACCCAGTTAACGATACCGTCGCCGTGCGAATAGACCGAGGTGGTGGGCACGGGCGGTGCATCTGCCAGTAAATTCTGATCCAGCGGCAACTCATCTAATGGATTAAGCGCTCTGAACACTCTAGCGGGATAAGAGGCACTCTGACGACCCTCACCAAATGGGCTGCCAAGCGAAATCACCTGACGTACGCTATCTGGCATGATTCTGGCGATCTCGCGGGCATAGATACCACCCAGACTATGACCCACCAAAGATACTGGCCCGCCGTGCTTATCACACAGGCGATTGATACTGGCTTCCAAACGCTCCACAACACCATTGCGAGGTCCCAAGTTGCGTCCTAAACCCCAGCCATGAGCCTCGTAATTCCGCTTTTTTAAGAACCGTCTTATGGGTGCGTTGTATCCATCACCACCCATGAATCCCGGCAATATCATAACCGGGTGACCGTCTCCATTTGGCGACTTTGCCAGCACCCTATGACTAAGGTTAAGCGATACGATTTCCGCGAAAGCGCGGTGTACTTCGGTTAGCGCCAACCAGGGACTCGGCGGTGGTACATGTGGTTCGGTAGAGATATCGTTCACTTTGATCATCCGTTATTCTTATTCATTGTGTAAGAGTAACGGAGATCACAGCATTGGGAAAGCCCCGGATATACGGTTCTACAATTTCGAAAATTCTTTGTTTAAATTATATTGACGCGAAGTAACGTAAGACTCCATATCCTCCACCCGCACCAGCGCAGCATCCAGTCGTTGACGCGCGCGCTTTAATCGCACACTGCCGCTATCGCTATATCGGAATACTTTCTTAGGCGTATAGTCATGCTGTTTTTCATCGTATTCCATATCAACGTCTTCTCGCGTAAATCGCTCATACTCTCGGTAGGGCTCTCCATCACGGGTGCGTCGCGACGATCTGGGTGCTATAAACACCCAGGCACCTATGTACGCCCAAATAGCCAGCATGCCAGTAAACAAACATGCACCTACAAATAACAGCCGAATGACCCAGTGTGCTACATCCCAATGGTCGGCCAAGCCTGCACAGACACCGGCTACTTTTCCTTCCCGCGTGTTGCGATATAAATTCATACCCCAACCCGAATGGCGTTTTGATTGGTAATTACGCGACTCTTTGCGAAATTCATTGTAACGCTCCTGTCGACGTTCACTTCTTCTACTACCCATTACTTACTCCTTTGCCGCTCTTGGCGGGGCACATTTGGACGCCAATCTACATGGTCCTCATCCAACAGGGTTTCCAGGGTTGCGATGCGGTCAGTGAGCTTGTCTACCGTCTCAAGTATACTTTCCACCGACTCCCTATCTTCTTCGTTCAAACCGCGGCTAGATTTATTAACACTACGGTAGTGCATCGAAATCCAGATTGGCGCCACAACGACCATAAACAAAATGGTCGGGACAAACATGAATTGAAAAAATTCCATTAACTCGTTCCTTGGGCAGTCGCTTCACTCAGAAGCATGCTGCCATTAATGTTGTCATTAGCCAACAAAATTACTTTGTATCCGCACTAGCGCCCATTTGAGCCTTAAGTCGATCGAGTTCATCATTGATGCGCTCGTCCTCTTCTAGGGAGCTGATTTCGGCCGCCAGATCAGGGTGTACTTCTCGACCCATATCCATGACTTCCAGCTGACTTTCCAGATTGTCCATTCGGCGCTCATAGTGATCAAAGCGTGCGAAAGCAGTATCCAGTGCCTCTCTATGCATCTGGCGTTTCACCTTAATGCGGGACTCTACTGTTTTTGTGCGCATTAACAATGCTTTCTGCTTAGCTTTCGCATCCGTCAGCTTTTGCTGCAATTGCGACACTTCATCATTCAACTGAGCGATATGTTCATCGGTAGCACCCAACTCTGATTCAACAATCACCACTTCTTCTTCAATGGCACGCTTTTCCTGCAGCGCGGCACGGGCCAAATCCTCTCGACCTTTGCTGATCGCCAATTTTGCTTTTTCTTCCCAGCCCTCTGCTTCAATCTGAACTTGCTCAAGCCTTCTGGCGGCGGCTTTTCTATCTGCCAGCACGCGCGCCGATGAGCTGCGAACTTCGACTAAAGTGTCCTCCATTTCCTGAATAATCAGACGGATCATTTTCTCTGGATCCTCGGCCTGATCTAGCAGCGAGCTTATGTTTGAATTGATAATATCTGTCATGCGGGAAAATATACCCATGGTGATTCTCCTGTTTCCTTAACGGCTAACGATTATGTAAAATTTTATTGGGATACATCAGATCGAGATTCTGCTGAATTACCGCCCGCAGGCAGTCCTATCCAGTATAAAAACTCAATGACAGCAGCGATTTGAAGAAAGCTCCACACACCGGCGATCGCACCCAAAAAAACACTCGCTGTGCTGCAAAGCAATGCCAGGGCGGCATAAATCATAAATCGTTCATCTACTGCGTTCATAGTCTGTTTTTCTCTTTACTACTGATTTCTTACTGCAATAGGTGTTACACATACCGTGCCAAGTTCTGTACCTCATTGTATTTAAACGTTTTTTTTAAATTCGAGGCAGTTTTTCTAAAAAAACGGTAATCTTTGAAGGTAAAATTAACCTCCTTATTGGTTTATTTGACCAATATTTGAGGTATATTTAGCCCATGTATCGACAGCAAGAAAGCATGATTGGTAATTCAGCCGCCCTGGCCTTCGCTTTGGAGCGAGTTTCTCAAGTGGCCGCAATCAATAGACCCATTATTATTTATGGTGAACGAGGTACGGGTAAGGAACTGATTGCCGAACGCCTCCACTACCTGTCACCCCGCTGGGACGCGCCATTTCTGAAAGTAAATTGCGCTGCGCTATCAGACCAGCTACTTGAGTCAGAACTTTTCGGCCATGAATCGGGCGCATTCACCGGAGCTACTAGCACTCGAGCTGGCCGCTTCGAGCGCGCCGACGGTGGCACACTGTTTCTAGATGAAGTGGCAACCATGTCTACAGGATTACAAGAAAAGTTGTTGCGGCTGGTTGAATACGGTGAGTATGAGCGCTTGGGAGGACAAGCCACACTGACCGTTGATGTACGCATTGTTGCTGCGACCCATGCCGACCTGAAGGAAATGGCACGGCAAAACAATTTTCGGGAAGATCTATTAGACCGCCTTAGCTTTGATGTCATTCATGTTCCTGCCCTGTCACAGCGCAAGGAGGATATCGATGAACTAGCGCAACACTTTGCCGTTCAAATGTGCGGCGAGTTGGGCTGGGAGCTATTCCCAGGGTTTACGCCAAAGGCGCTGGAGAGGCTTCGCGCTCACCCTTGGCCCGGTAACGTAAGAGAACTCAAGAACGTCGTCGAGAGATCGGTATATCGCTGGGACGACCCCAAGTCAGCAGTAAACAACGTTATCCTTGATGCATTTAAGTCGCCTTTCACCGAGGCACTGCCTAACTCACCTGCTGACACCGGCCCATCCCCGGCGCCACAAGAATCTTCAAAGGCGAATTTTACAGAGCAGGTAGAATCGTTGGAAAAGCATTTATTACAAAAATCACTCATGATAAACGCTAACAATCAGAAGCGAACAGCACAAGATCTGGGCTTAAGTTATGACCAACTACGCGGTATGATCCGCAAATACAATTTGAGTACAAGAACACGTCGAAGCTAGTAAGCGGACTCGGAAAAAAACATGGTCAAAGCCAACAAAGCTCTCGCTACAGCCATTGACGCTATAGGCACTAGCGAGTTCGCTTCTGCCCTGCTCGCGTATATTCGTAGCATCGCTGACTTCGATAGTGCGGTCATCATGGCCTACCCTACGGGCAGCGCCTTACGAGTTATACACAACGCACTACATGAAGGAGACCAGCCAGGTTTTGGCAGCACCTACCGTCAGGGCCTATGGCTACTGTCGCCTTTGTATTTGAGTACTAAAGCTGGCATTCGTGGATTTTTTCATATACTGGACATCGCACCCAAAAACTTTAAAAACAGTGACTACTACGACCTGTATTATCGCTCCAACGGTGTCTTAGACCACACCGGGTTTTTACTTGAAACGGGTGAGGGTTCTGCGCTTGCTATTTCGCTGGAGCGCACACCTAAGCTCAACGCTTACAGCAAAGAGGATAAAGTCAATCTAAGTGCGATAAGCGAGGTCGTAGCGGCCCTAGTGAAGAGGCAATGGCCTGGAGATATCAGTGTGATGACCAATGACTCACAAGAAATACCCGAGCCGCAACTGCATTTACACGTAGAAAGGCTACTTACGCAATTTGGCAGCAGTATATTAACGGCGAGAGAGCGCGACGTGGTGCAACTGGTGCTAAAAGGCTTTAGCTCTAAAGCAGTCGCCCA
>JBLHSI010000050.1:0-15001 GCA_047626655.1 Halioglobus sp. | reverse complement strand
TCGGCGCAAGTGTTGGCTTCGTTCAAGCGCGATGGAATCACCGTCCTCTGCCATTTTGAAGCTCAGAAATTTGCTAGAATCGATGGTGGCCAAAGCTGTCTTTTCAATACCCAAGAGGGCGATAAGACCGTAGAGTTTGACCGTGTGTTGCTGTGTGTGGGTCGCTCGGCTAATACCGAGGGGTTGGGTTTGGAGGCTCTGGGTATTGTCCCTTCAAAGCGTGGCACTCTGGAGGTTGACCCCTACCTGCGAACAAGTGTCCCCACTATTTTTGCCTGTGGCGATATTGTGGGTCCGTACATGTTTACCCATATGGCCGCTCATCAGGCGTGGTACGCGGCGGTGAATACGCTGTTTTCCCGATTTAGGAAATTTAAAGTTGATTACTCTATTGTCCCCTGGGCGACGTTTACCGACCCTGAAGTGGCGAGAGTGGGGCTCAACGAAACTGAGGCACGTGAAAAAGATGTCAAATTTGAAGTCACACGCTTCGACATCGACGATTTAGATAGAGCGATTGCCGACGGGGAAGCGCATGGCTTTATCAAAGTGCTCACGGTCGCTGGCAGCGACAAAATTTTGGGTGTAACTATCGTTGGCTATCACGCCGCAGAGCTTATTGCCGAATATGTGATGGCCATGAAGAACGGTATTGGCCTCAATAAAATTCTGGGGACTATTCATATTTATCCAACGCTAACCGAGAGCAATAAATTTTTGGCTGGCGAGTGGCGTAAAGCGCGCAAGCCGGAGAAATTATTGAGCTGGGCGGAGAAGTATCATCGGTGGTCCAGGGGTTAAGCAACTTATGCCCGACGTCGACTGGCATGTCTATATTCTCCAGTGTGTTGATGGGAGTTTGTATACGGGCGTGGCGAGGGACTTGCAGCGAAGATTGAGGCAGCATAACGGCGAGTTGGCTGGTGGCGCAAAGTACACTATGGGGCGTCGACCGGTTCAGGTATTGTGGTCCGAGGCGTCGCCAGATCGAGGGGCTGCCCAGCGCCGTGAGCACGATATTAAAAAGCTCGTACGCAGTGAGAAGCTGGCTCTCATTGAGGGGCACGCATCCCGGTAGGCCGCCTGTGCAGCAATACTACGGCGTGGTTTGCAGCGTATCTCGCAATAGATTGCCCCACCGCAGCAGGGTGATTCCGGCATCGGCTTTGTTACTGACGCTGGTGGTGCGCTCCAAGTAGCCCGCATCCATTCCCCGTCGCCTGTCGACCGCGCGTGCGACAAGCTCTCCGGATGAAGCATCGATGAAATCCAGATTGAGGGTCATCTCACCAGAGGACTGGGTAAAAGTGCGCCGTGACGACGCGCTCCGTATGTCGGGCGCATGTACATCCAAATCAACTATTGCGGGCCGCAGTACAAGCGTCGCAGCGCCGCCTTCGTTCACCAATGTATAGGCGGGTTCTTTTTGCAGTGCGGCAAGGAACTTTTCATCGCAGGCAGCGCTCAATTCACCAGTGATTTTGTCGGCATCTTTTTGCTGTACACGATGGCTTGGTTCTACTCGGCTGTCGTTTTGGCGGCGCATCCAGTCTTCTTTAAAGGTTACCGCGCAAGGCTCCAATTTAATCGTCGTAAAACGACCTAAATCGGCGTCGGGCTTTTGGTAAAATTCGCGAAAGCTGGAGCCTGAATTCTGTATCAGGCCACCTGCTGTTGCGACAGGGTCGCTAGCATCCATATTTGCACAAGAGACGAGGTGCACGCTAAAGGCCGCTGCCATCCAGACTTGAAGGTAAGTTTTGTTTCGCATAATACAGACCTGGTGGGGGTTGTTCTGTTGAATTGTGGTTGTTGAAATAGTGTAGATCAAATTAGTCTAGCTAGTAAGTCGCCAATATGCCTGAAACTACCGGGTTCACTATGCGCGGGGTACATATCGGCAGCCAATTTAGTCTAGGTGGAAGTGAGTGATTCCAGTTCTTGTTGCTGAGAGAACCAATTTTCTTCCAACAGTTCGGAGCGTGTTTTAACTTCTCCCTCTCGCTTTAGCAGTTCGGCGAGATCCGACTTGCGATCATCGGCGTATATTCCGACGTCAGCCAACTGCGATTGGATGTCAGTGAGATCGCGTTCGGTTGCTTCCATTTGCTTTTCGATTTTTTCGATTGAACGCTGTAATGGCCGCGATTTTTGACGATAGAAGGCCGTGTTCTGCCGTTTTTCCTTGCGCGAATTGTCTGCTTTTTGTTCATTAGCTGCACTGGGTGCGCTGTAGCTGCTGATGATCCAGCTTTCATAAGCTTCCAAGTCGCTGCTGTACTCTTCTACCCTGCCATCGTGCACCAGCAGCAGTTCGTCGACAGTGTTGCGCAACATGTGACGATCATGGCTCACCAGGATGACTGCACCTTCATAACTTTGCAGAGCCATTTCCATAGCGTGGCGCATTTCTAGATCGAGGTGGTTGGTAGGTTCATCCAACACCAACAAGTTGGGCCGTTGCCAGACCACCATAGCCAGCGCTAGTCGGGCTTTTTCGCCACCTGAGAATGGAGCTATAGCATTCTTTGCTGCATCGCCGCGAAAGTTAAAGCCACCCAGGAAGTTTAGGATCTCCTGGTCTGTGGCCCCAGGGCTGAGACGCTGCAGATGCAAGGCTGGGCTGGCCGTTAAATCCAGTGTCTCCAGCTGCTGTTGGTCGAAGTAACCGATGTCGCAGTGCTCGCCGGCAATACGGTCGCCCGCCAGCAGGGGTAGCTCGCCGATCAGTGTTTTTAGCAGGGTAGACTTGCCGGCACCATTTTTTCCCAGCAGGCCACAGCGGCTGCCAGGACGTAACTGAATATCAACCTTTGAAAGTATGGTGGTATCACCATAGCCCAGACTGGCTCTGTCTAGCCGTAGCAGCGGGTCAGAGCTTTTTTCGGGTGCAGGGAAGCTGAAATCAAAGGGCGAGTCTATATGTGCTGGCGCGACGCTCTCCATACGCTCCAGTTCTTTCAGCCGGCTCTGGGCCTGTTTTGCCTTGGTTGCCTTGTAGCGAAAGCGTCGCACAAAGTCATTGATCTCACTAACACGCCGCTGTTGCTTCTCATAAGTTGCCTGCTGATTGGCGAGTCGCTCTGCGCGCAGTAATTCAAAGCCGCTGTAATTACCGGTGTAAGCGTTCAGCTGTTGTTGTTCGAAATGCAAGATACGCTGGCAAGTGGCGTCGATAAAGTCTCGGTCATGAGACACCATGACTAAGGTGCCACTGTACTGTTGCAGCCATTGTTGTAGCCAAAGTGTGGCGTCTAGATCGAGGTGGTTGGTGGGTTCATCCAGCAACAATAAATCTGAGGGCGTCATCAATGCTCTAGCCAGACTGAGTCGAATGCGCCATCCCCCCGAAAAATCGCTGACCGGTCTATTTGCTGCATCGGCTGCGAAACCAAGCCCCTGCAGTAAGCGTTCTACCCGGCGCTCTGCGCTATAGCCATCAATGTCCTCGAGTGCGGTGTGTATGTTTGCCGCAGCGCTGAAATCACCTAGAGACTCCAGTTTACGCAGTTCCTGCCGTAAATTAGCCAGCTGCGTGTCGCCGCGCAATACGTATTCTCCAGCGGCAATATCGGTGGACATGACTTCCTGGGCCATGTGCGAAATACGGAGGTTATTCATACCCTCTATTTCGCCATGGTCGGCGCCAAGTTCACCCATCAAAAACGAAAATAAACTGGACTTACCACAGCCATTGGCGCCAATGAGGGCCAAGCGCTGACCCGGTCTAATGGTCACATTGGCACCTTGCAGCAATATCTTGGTGCCACGTCGCAGGCTGATGTCTTTAAGTATTATCATAATCGGCGGCAATTCTACCCCCTAGAGCGGACTTGAACCAGTTGGAATTCAGGTTGTCGAAGGGCTAGCGCTGATGGGCGTGACAGTAGTATTATTCGCATCCATTAAGATTCTGTTAAATCATCAAGACTTTCTTATCACTCATATATAACTATGGACTAACACTATGAAGAAGTACGCACTTCCGCTTGCACTGGCTGGTATCGTTGCCCTGCAAGCTTGTAACCAACAATCAGCGCCAACTCCTGAGGCTGAAGTGACTGGCGATGCCGGCGCGACTGCATTGGAAACCCCTGAAGTGGCTGGTGGTGCCGGCGCAACTGGATTGGAAACCGCGACTCAGCGGCTGAGCTATGGCATCGCCTATGGGCTTGGGGCACGTATGCTGATTGACTCAGTTCCTATGGATATGGACGCCTTTAATGCCGGCATGCGCGATGCTTTGGACGGTGCCGAGCCGCGCTTGACGCAGGAAGAAATTGCGTCTGAGATGCAGGCATACCAAGAGCAAGCTATGGCTAAGCAGCAAGTTCAACAGGCCGCCGCAGGCGAAGCTAACTCGGTTGCTTCAGCCGCATTTCTGGCTGAAAATGCTGCTCGTGAAGGTGTCGTTGTTACGGGCTCAGGACTTCAGTATGAAGTGATGAACGCGGGCGACGGCGCCACTCCAACCGCTGATGATATGGTTGAAGTTCACTATCGCGGTACATTGATCGATGGCACTGAGTTTGATTCTTCTTACAGCCGCAATCAACCAGCGACCTTTGGCGTGACCCAAGTGATACCCGGTTGGGTTGAAGCTCTGCAGATGATGCCTGTTGGATCGAAGTGGAAGCTGGTTATTCCAGCCGACTTGGCTTATGGCGCGGGCGGTGCTGGTGCGATAATCGGCCCTAATGCGACACTGATGTTTGAAGTTGAGTTGCTGTCTATTGTTGATCAGGCCGCCGCAGCTGCGGAAGCTGCTCCAGCAGGCTAGTGATACTGAGGCCTGACCGCCATGGCGGTCAGGCGATTTCTCTTTAATTAAGTTTGTAGCTCGTGTTCTTCAAGCTGCGAGCGGTGTCGATTGTGAAGGCCGGTGATGAGCTGGTCTTCCAATACAAATCTCGATTCCAGCACCTCTCCAAGCGCCGATAAGTCCCGTTCTATTGTGTTGGGATGATCCTGTCCGGCTCCGTACTTCTCTTCGTATGCCAATATCACTTCGGTAGTGTCGCTAATTTGTGGAATCAGCGCTGCAGCGAGTGTTTGTCCACCATCGCCAAATAATTTCGCTTCGCTAATGAGTTCATGAAAAACCTCGAAGTGGCCTGCCGATACGTAGTCGACAAGCAGCAGCCCCAACTTTTTTTGATGCTGTTCAATTTCCACTCCATCGAGGCTCGCCTCCGTGGCGACCACAATATTCGTGTATTCACCGAGCAGGGCGTTGCGTTCTTTGAGCCAACGACCAAGCAGATCATCCACTGCTATAAATTGTTGTTTGGGGTCGGCGTGACTGTGCGGCATTAGCGGCTCCGTAAGGTTTGCCATAGGCAAATGATGGTGAGAACAATAAATAGCGCCAGAGTTTGTTCTGGAATGCTAAAACCAAACAGGGTCCACACCACGTCAGCGCAGTTGCCGTCCCCCATCAGTACAATATTAAGCGTTTCGGAAAAGGGCAGAGTTTCCAGCATGTACTCTAAAGAGGGGCCACAGGCCGGCACCAGATCCTTGGGCAAATATTGCAGCCATACGTGTCTTGCTGCTACCGCGCCTCCCGCCATAACTGCGAGCGTGCACAATACGCCATAGACGCGTCTGCCCCAGGCCGAGGGATTATGCAGCGCAGCGATCAAAGCGAAGACGCCCATCAGTACAATGAAAGCACGCTGCGTCATACAAAGCGGACACGGGAGAAGCCCCAATTGACGCTCTAGTACGACGGCAAAGACGATGGCCAGTGCTGACAGAGCACTAAGGCAAAAAAAGACTGTTCTGGGGGGTAAAGAAAGCAACATTAATTCTTGGTTTCCAATGGTTGTGTAGATTTTCACTTAACTTAGGGGGTTTTAGAGGCGAGTGCAATGGTCTCGGCGCTAAAGATTTGTAGTTGTGGATAGAACTCGATAAATGCGCGCTCAAGCGTTGACTTCATCGAGTCGAGCTCTTCGAGATTGAGGAAGGGGTTGCCGCGCCGAAAGCGCTCGCCGAGGCGGGCGGCCGTCGCTGTCACTGTATGCCAGTGGTGATACTGGTTGAGGATGTCGTACGCTACCAAGCGATTCATCATTTTGGCTGAACCGGGGCTAAGCTGGGATTTATTAGACTGCAAAACCTGATAAACCTTGGCATTAAAATCGGCTAGCGGGAGCGCGCTGAATTGCGACCAGTGCAGCGTGAGATAGTGATCAAATGCGAGATCGATGAGAATGCCAGAATAGCGACGCAGGTGCGTCGGGAATTGACGGCGAACGTCTACCACCACCGGATGGGCATCTGTGTAGGCGTCGATAGTGCGGTGTAGTTGTATCCCTCGCGCCAAAACGGGAGCGGTTTCGGCGTTCACGGGCCCTTTAAAATAATCGCCTTCCAGGCCCCCCGCAATCAGTTCGTTATTGGGCCAAGCCAGATGAAAATGTGCCAAAAAGTTCATTGCTGGACGGGGCTAAACTACAGCACCGTGTACTGCGCATAGAAGTCTGCTAGATACTGCTCAAAATCAATGCTGTCGCTCTGCTCAATGTCCTGTCGCGCGGCTATCGAGCGCAGAGTCTCCTCATCAAACTGCTTCTGGACTTCAGGCGAGAGTGTGGCCTGACGAAAATGTTCGGCCCAACTTTTGCTGTATTCCATCTCTAGTCGAAAAAAGGGTAGCTCAGTTTCACGCATTTCACGCAACATACGGGCCGATGGCGTGAGTTCTGGATCTGCCACTTTGTCTTTTTGCTCCTTCAGCGCCGATAGATAGTCGTCGTTTTCAAAGGCCTCATCCATCAAGCGGGCGATGGGTTCCATTGCCCCCAGCAAGCAATCTGACAATTCGGTGAACAAGCGCTCGCCAGAGTGATCCTTCAGCATTAGTCCGGGTTCTCTGCCGCGGTTGACGATGGTTTTGAAATTATGGTCAATGATCGCTTGCTCGGCATCCGTGCAAGGAGGGCTGTCTTCCAGTAAACAAAATAGCAAGAAAGTATCTACGAATCGGATTTGCTGGGCATCGAGGCCAACCGCTGCAAACGGATTGATGTCTATACAGCGCACTTCGATATATTCGATACCTTCCCTGCGCAAGGCACCCAGTGGAGTTTCTCCTGACCGCGCGACTCGCTTGGGACGAATGGGACCGTAAAATTCGTTTTCGATTTGGAGCAAGCTGTCACTGAGTTGTTGGTAATTGCCGTCCTCGCCACTGGGAATTGCCGCGTAGTCAGGGTGCGGCTGTAATATAGCCTTGCTCAGCGTCTGTATGTAGTTGTCTAGCGAGTTGTAGCAGATATTGAGATCTTTTTGAGCATCGCTGTTGTAGCCCAAGTCTCCCATACGTAGCGCAGTACCATAGGGTAGGTAGAGGCTGCGGGCGTCCTCGTCGAACGGTACCAGATTGTGGCCGGTCTCACCTTTCAAGAAGCTGGCACACACGGCAGGAGAGGCCCCGTAGAGGTAGACTAACAGCCATGAATAGCGCTGAAAATTGCGAATTAACCCTAGGTAGCGGGTGGTGGTATAGTCCTCCAAACTTCCCTCGCGCCCCCCTTCTTGCCAGGCTCCTTGCCAAAATTCCTGCGGCATAGAAAAGTTGTAATGGATGCCGGCTATCGTTTGCATCAGTCGGCCGTAGCGGTGGCCTAGGCCATAGCGATAAACTGTTTTCATATTGGCCACATTTGAGCTGCCGTATTGCGCCACAGGTATGCCGTCATCGCCCGTCATAATGCAGGGCATGCTCGCCGACCAAAGGATGTCATCGCCCAAATGTTGATAAACGTAGGTGTGCACTTCTTCGAGCGTGCGCAGGCTGGCGTCGATACTTTGGCTAACTGGTGTAATAAACTCCATCAGTGCTTCCGAGTAATCGGTAGTGATGGACGGGTGTGTAAGTGCTGAACCTAGAGCGGCAGGGTGTGCAGTTTGCGCGACCTTGCCATTGGGGGTGATACGCAGGCTCTCTTTTTCTATGCCGCGGCCAATTTCAGTGAGTATTCGGCGACCTTGAGCAGTGTTTAGAGCATCAATTCGATCGTGTAGTTGAGAAGACAAAGGTCAGCTCCTTATTCAGCGGGGAGGCAAGTGTATATTTCATAGGGTCTTGAGTACAGGGGATGTTAGGTGCAGTCTTTGGAGGTATATTAGTGTCAATACGGTTACTATAGCCGCCTTGTTAGCTAGCTATCGGACGGAGTTCCGGGCAATTTTATGATTGAGTCTGAAACTACCGCGGGTTCCAGTTCGCTGGTTTACGATACCCGTTTTTACTACCGATACCTGTTACCAAAGTATTGGCTTGTATGGATGACCGCTGCGATTTTGTGGCTGGTATCTTTGTTGCCCGCTCTGTTGCAGGATGGCTTGGCTAGAGTGCTGGGCGATTTTTTTCGGTGGGTGAATCCAAAGCGTCGTGCGATCGCAAAAACGAATGTCGATTTATGCTTTCCGCAGCTGTCGGAGATTGAACGGCAAGACTTTCTTGCGCAGTACTATCGTCACCATGCCCGAAGTTTGTTGATGTTTGGTTTGATATGGTGGGGTTCTAAAGCGAAGCTTCGCCGGCGTATTATCATTCGCGGGCAAGACCATGTCGAGCGCTCGCGAAGTAACGGGCGGGCAGTTATTTTTCTGGCAGCTCACAGTTTGGCGCTGGAGGCTGCCGTATCAGCGGTGGCCCAGCGGTATTTGACCTCGGGTCCGTTCAAGCCGGTTAAAAATGAATTGGTGGATTGGCTTGTTGCCCGTGGCAGATCTCGCCACGGTGGTTTTCTTTATACCCGCAAGGCAGGTTTGCGGCCTATCATCAAAGACGTTCGCGCTGGCAATATGATGTTTTATTTACCCGATGAGGATTTGGGTATAGGGCGCAGTATATTTGCCCCCTTTTTCGGCGTGGAGAAGGCCACCGTGCCGGTGCTGGGAAGACTGGCAAAATCTTGTCGAGCGGATGTGCTGCCGTGCATGGCGGAGTACGATGTATCGCTGCGCAAATACGTTATTCACATACTGCCGCCTTTGCAAGACTACCCAAGTGGTGACGACTATCGCGATACGGTAGCGATGAATAAAGCATTGGAAGCCATCGTGGGCATTTGTCCTACCCAGTACTTTTGGATGATGAAGTTGTTTAAGACTCGCCCCGAGGGCGAGACGCGGTTTTATTAACGATCTTTGTGATTGTGCTGTTTTGAACTCCCAGAGCGAGAAAATTATAGTACTATAATACCGGCTAGTGAAACTGCAGCCCACATTTAGGCTAGCAGACTATCGACTGTTCAGGAGGGCTGTATTAAGTGCGAATCACCGAGTGGCTAAAAACTTTAGCGAGCAAAAACGGTTCAGATCTGTACCTAACGACAGGAGCACCTCCCTGTGCAAAATTTGAAGGTCAGCTGCTTCCTATAGCCGCAGAGATACTAAAGCCAGGCGAGGTACGTGATATAGCCTACGAAGTCATGGATCCTACCCAGCAGGCTGTGTTTGAGGAGGAGCTGGAAATGAATCTGGCGACCTCGATTTCTGGCTATGGTCGATTTCGAGTAAACATCTTTCGCCAACGCAACGAAGTAAGCTTGGTGGCGCGTAATATCGTGGCCGACATTCCGAACTGGAAGGACCTGGGCCTGCCGCCACTACTCACCGAGGTGGTGATGAAGAAACGCGGCCTGATGCTGTTTGTCGGCGCCACAGGTTCGGGTAAATCGACTTCACTGGCAGCCTTAATCGATTACAGAAACTCGAATAGCAGCGGTCATATTGTGACCATCGAAGACCCGGTTGAATTCGTGCATAGCCATAAGAAGAGTTTGGTTAATCAGCGCGAAGTGGGTGTGGATACACGCAGTTGGCACAACGCCTTAAAAAATGCCTTACGCCAGGCCCCCGATGTCATTTTGGTGGGCGAAATTCGCGATCGGGAGACCATGGAGCATGCGCTGGCTTTTTCTGAGACGGGTCACTTGTGTATTTCGACTTTACATGCCAACAATGCCAACCAGGCCTTGGATAGAATTATTAACTTTTTCCCTGACGACAGGCGGGCACAGTTACTGATGGATTTGTCGTCTAACATTCAGGCCTTTGTGTCTCAACGCTTAGTTGCAACAAAGGACGGTAAGCGCTGCGCAGCTATTGAAATTATGCTGGGTACGCCCATGATTGCTGATCTGATTCTAAGGGGCGAGTTTGAAAGCATCAAAGAGATTATGGAAAAGTCTCAAAATATTGGCATGAAGACATTCGACTGCGCTTTGTTTGATCTTCACCAGGAAGGAAAGATTACGGAGGAGGAGGCGCTAAGGAATGCAGACTCTCCCAACAATGTCAGATTGATGATTAAATTCGCCCAGGAGGGCGGTGTATTGGAGGCCGATGGCACCATGGGGCTCAGTTTGGAATCTTTGGAGGGTGACGAGCCGCCTGATCTTTATTGAGTCTTCACTCAGTAGCTGTGATATCTATGTCAATAAGGTGCTGCTGCCAAGCCTCTATATCTGAATATTGGGCGTCCAGTAATTTAAAGCCCACCAGCCAGTGCTCGACGTCGTCGGCCGAGGGGATGCACCAGCGAACCTCACCCACCAAATAGAGCGTGTGCTCCTCGCCAGCAAGCTCTATGCCCACCTGCAAAATGGCTCCCAGACGTAGCTCTCGATCTATCCCTGCACGAATGCCGCTGGCCGAAATGTCGACTGAATTACAGATTATGATGTCAGCCGAACTGCTGCCCTCCGCATCGGATGATACTCGCTCAATAAATATTTTTCCCTCGAAAGAGGAGCGCTGTTGTTGCCTTTTTTCTATCACCATATTGGTTCCCTGTTATTCTTCTAGCTCTTTACGTAGCCGTGCGATCTCGTCTCTGAAGTTTGACCGAGTCTCAAGCATATCAACTAATCCCATGTCCATCAGGGAAACAAGTTCTAATTTGTTCAGGTCGCGCATTTTTATACCTTCGCGATCGACAAATATGTAGGTATCTCTCTTTTTATCGTGGGCTGCCAGCTTTGCCATTAATGGCTTGTCGCCATCGTGAAATCCCATCCAGGTCCCCATGAGGATATCAAGATCGAACAAAGAGGCGACGTCAGCGGTGTCGGTGTTGAGTGTGCTCCGCGGGTTGAAGTAATCCCTATCGAGCTCTACTTTGAGTTCTTGTTGGGTTTTTTGCTCTTCATCGGCATTGGGTTGTTCGTCGATGTCTAACTCTATCTCTATCTCCAGTTCATCAAAGTCGGCTTGCAGTTCTACTTCAGCTTCGATTTTTGTCTCGGTTTGATGGTGATCTTCAGCGCGCTCCTTTAAATATTTTTCTGCTTTGTTGCGCTCATACTGTGCTTTGACGGCATCATTGTATTCTTTTAGAAGTAGCTGAGCTTCTTGGTCATCGACTTTTACGCGCGCAGCGTTTTCCTGTGCCTCGCGCTCAGCGATAAGGCCGGACAGTGTTGTCATGTCGCCCGCGCTGCGTATTTCTGCTGCATGTGCCAGACTTCTACTGAAGCTTAGGCCACTGTCCAGAGGCTTCGCCCGTCCGCCCTTTAGCAGTGCGACAAAATAGGCATAGCCCTGCTGCATGGCTTTGGTACCCATGTGATTGGTAAAGAGCAGCTGTTGATCGGACTGAATTTTGAGCGCCAACTGCACGCGCACAGGTGCTTTTTTTGCCACTGTGACTAAAAACCATTGTCCGACGTCTATCTTGTCGACATTTTCCTGCACTTCAGAACTTCCCTGTGGCGCTAGAGGTTCTCTGGACGGGATGAGAGAGATATTTTCAAGTGCCAGCGGTTGTTGTCGTAAAACCTCCATGTGGGCTATCTCAATGGCGCTTATTGCCTGGCTTATACCTTCGGTATCGTGTTGTAAGCTCAATAACCACTGCTTAAGTTCTTTTGGAATTCGGGTAATCGTTTCGAACAGGCGTTGCCTGCGAGATGATCCTTTTTCTTCTTCTGTTTCAGCTGGGTCTGCCGGCTGTAGGGAGTCCAGTAGCGCATCCGTCGCGCTGGTCATTTGGTTCCACTCCTGCGATTGCGCACCGTATTTCAGGAGCAACAACTGAGCGCTTTCATACCATGGACCTTTGAGGAAATCGCCGACATCGGCCGGGGCCCGATATTGTTGCAGTAACGTATTGATCATAGTAGCCGCTCGCAATTTTGCTCGAGTAGCTTTTTGTTTGCCTTGCTCCGCCTCGACAACGCGCTGCGCCATACGCCTTGCTCGACCGCGGTCCTTTTCTGTTGCAGCCTTCAACTTTGTGTAGATGGCAGTCAAGTCGACGTCCGTGTTTTCACTCCATTGGCTAGCGCTATTGATTGCGTTATCTAACTCTCGTGCAAGGCCGCGACCCGCTACAGCGCTATTGGCTTGCCAGCCGATCGCACCCTCTTGCATGGTATCGAGTAATTGATGAAAACTATGCTCGCCCGGGATCATAAAATCTGGGTCTGTAATCGCCAATGCCGCGCCAATCGGGAGAAGCTTGCGGAACTCTTTGGTCAGTGGTTCCTCTATGGGGAAATATTCCTCCCAGCGCGAAAATGCCATACTCACCCACTTTATCTTGGCCATATGTTCCTGGCAGGGTACTGCGGGGTCTCCTATGGCCTCTGTTTGTGCAAGCACCGCTTCCATCGTGTTTAGCTCAAACTGACTGATATTTTTGAGATAGCGCAGTAACTCTTCCCGCAGCATGGCCTGCTCGGGAGCCTGATCGCTGGCATAGAGCGCCGTCACTACGGTTTGCAGTGAACAGGGAAATGGGAACTGTGCAGCGTTTAGTTTCAGGGGTTTAGCTTCCAAATAAGGTGTACAATTAGATAGCTCCAAAGGATCAAAAGTAAGATAAGCCGCAGTTTGCCTGGGGTCTTTTTCTTCTCCGTCGTCGCCGTTACACGGTGGATACGGTAGGATCCACAAGCCGGGCACGCTCCTTCCTGACCGCTTGTTATGCCGCGATAGCTACAATCTTTGCAGTAGTAGGTCATAGGTATTTACGCTGTGCTGGTACTTTTGAGGAGCTGATCCACGATTCGCTCCAATTGGGTTAAGTTATTACATTCGGCGGTAAAATGACAAGCTGACTGATAACGCAACATATCTGAGTCACCTGTACCCCACGCCTTGCGAGATTCGGGGTTTAGCCAGATAACCTGTCTGGATCTTTGGTAAATACTTTGCATAATCTCCAGCTTTGGGTCACCGTTATTATTTCGTGCATCACCTAATATTATTACGGTCGTATTGCTATTGATATCATCAAGTGCCAATTTTGCCAAATCTGTGAGGCTGTTCCCATAATCGGTAGCCCCCCCATATTTCCAATTGATGAGCTCAATCGCCTCTTCGACGGGGTAATCAACAAAGTATTGGCTAACTTCGCCTAAATGGCTCGAAAAGGCGAAACTTCTTACCTTTGGTAAAACATCCTGCAGGCTGTATAAGAATAATAGGAGAAACTTGGCATAGGATGCGACCGAGCCGCTAACGTCGCATATCGCCAGAATTTGCGGCTTTGCTTTGCGCACTTGCTTCCAGTAGGTATTAAACATTACCCCGTCGTTGGCGATGCCTGCGCGAATTGTCTTTGACATATTCAATTGACCGCGTTTAAACACGCGCCGTTTACGCGAGTGCTTTGCGGCCAGCTTCTTTGCCATTTTTCGCACCAATACCTGCACCTTGTGCAAATAATGATGCTCTAGATTATTGAGCCGTGTTTTGCTCAATATCTCGTCCATAAACTGCAGGTTTTTGCCCTCGGCGTGGAGCAGGTATTCTCGCTCTACATAGTCTCGAACCTGTTCGCGCAAAATGTCTCGGTAGCGCTGTAATTGGGGGAGGGCCGGGCTTTGATTGCGCTCCAGTTCTATCACAGCGTTGCGAATATGCTCTTCACCCAGCGCATCCAAAATACGGCGGGTGAACTGGCCTCTTTGGGTGAACATTTGAATATCGGATATACCTACTCGCTCGCCAGCGCGGTTCAGGGACAGACTGAGTTCATTGCGGTTGTTTTGTAGCAAATTTTGCATCAGGTCACTGGCGAGCAAATCTTGTAGCTCGGGATTGTCCTGGGCCGCAATTTCTAGTGCAGACCCGGTGTCCGGGGACGAGTTAGTGTCGTCATTGGCGCTATCATCACTCTCTGAATTTTCTGTGTCAGAGGCGTTTTCCTCGCTCTGGGAAGACTCTTGCGATGATGCTTTGCGGGTGGAAAAATCGTGTAAGTCCCGGCTAAAAAATTTATCGAAACAGTAGCTGAAAGTCGCTTTCTCTTCCGCTGTTTTAGCCAGAGCCATGGCTAGGCCGTCGTGTAAAAACGTGCGATCTGAAAAGCCTACTAGTTGTGCGATATCCATAGCATCAAGTGTTTCGGCGGGAGAAATCCGCACGTCTTGGCTGCGTAATACCTGAATAAAACTGACTAGTTTGGACTCCATAGCTCTATTTTGGGGCTCGCGTTATGCTTGACGGTTTACATTGCCGACCAAGGTGTGCAGTTGCGCTTGGGTGGACTCAATGTCGTCTTCAAATTTTAATAGTACGTTTAGCGTCGTTCGCACCAACTCCTCATCCAGTTTGTCGGCGTGCAGCAACAGTAGACTTCTGGCCCAGTCAATGGTCTCGGAAATAGCGGGATTCTTCTTCAAGTCCAGTTCGCGCAGCGAGTGTACAAACTGAACTAACTGACCGCGTAACACTTCATCGATGTCGGGCACTCGAGAGCGCACAATTCGCTCTTCCAGATCGATGCTGGGAAATGGGATGTACAGATGTAGGCAGCGACGCTTTAGTGCGTCACTTAAATCTCGAGTATTGTTGCTAGTAAGAAAAACCATAGGCGCAATTTTTGCTTTAACAGTGCCTATTTCCGGGATAGATATTTGATAATCTGAAAGCAGCTCTAACAACAGTGACTCAAATTCGTAGTCGGACTTGTCGACCTCATCAATTAATAAAACGGCGCCTCTGTCTTGCTCCAGTGCCTTGAGTAGGGGGC
>JBLHSI010000049.1:0-15132 GCA_047626655.1 Halioglobus sp. | reverse complement strand
ATGGGCTGGGCCCCCTTGATAACCTCGTTCCCGGCAAACTTGAAACCCCACCCCCGGGTTGCGGTTAGTCAGCTTTGATGGATATGTCAGCGAATCGGCGCAGCGTTGAGATAGACCATAGTGGCAGCATTGTCAGTATTGTTCAGATTACAGATTGTCACTTGGGCGATACTCCCGGTACTGCACTTTTGGGTATGGATACCGACCACTCCCTGCAGTGTGTCGTTAATTTGGTGCAGAACGAACGTGATCAAATTGATCTGTTATTGGGTACCGGTGACTTGTCGGATCAAGGCGCGAATGCTGCCTATCACCGCCTTAAGAACTACTTTGGTCAATTAACCCCGCACAGCTTTTGGCTGCCCGGCAACCACGATGCGCGTGAGGAGCTGGCGGCTGTCTGTGAGGGGACCCATCACTTTTCCAATGAAATATTGATAGCTGGCTGGCAGATTGTCATGTTGGACTCACAGATTCCTGGCGAGGTTGGGGGTGAACTGGGAGCTGGACAGTTAGCATTATTAAAGCAGTGTTTAGCGCGCGCGCAGGACAATGGTTTGCACACGCTTATCTGTATGCATCATCAGCCAGTTACAGTGGGCAGCGCCTGGATCGACCAGCAGATGGTTGCGGACGCCGACGCGTTTTTCGACTTGATTGGGCAATACGCCTGCGTTAAGGGGATATTGTGGGGTCATGTGCATCAGCAAATTGACAGCCAATGGCAGGGTATTCCTCTGCTGGCAACACCTTCCAGTTGCGTCCAGTTTGCCCCGGGAGTAACAGAGTTTAAAGTTGATGACTTGCCTCCCGGTTATCGCTGGCTCGATCTTCACGCGGATGGCACAATAGAAACCAGCGTGTCCAGAGTGCGTGGCGTAGCATTTTCGGTTGAACTTGATTCCGGAGGCTATCTCTAAACTCTTTCCCACAAGCCACTCACCAGTAATAAGCAGGAAGTAAGTCACCCCAATGAGCGAATACAACGCTGGCGATATTGAGGTCCTCACCGGACTAGAGCCGGTGCGCAAGCGCCCCGGCATGTACACCGACACAACCAGGCCCAACCACCTTGCACAGGAGGTCATCGATAACAGCATCGATGAGGCTCTGGCAGGTCATGCGAATCTGGTTGAGGTGGAATTACACAAAGATGGATCTATTACCGCGACCGACAACGGTCGCGGTATGCCGGTCGATATTCATCCCGAGCAGGGTGTCAGCGGCGTGGAAGTGATTCTTACCACCTTGCATGCCGGCGGCAAATTTTCGAATAAGAATTATGAATTTAGCGGAGGTCTGCACGGCGTCGGCGTGTCCGTGGTTAACGCCCTGTCCAGCGAGCTGGAAATTACCATTCGCCGCGATGGCAACGTTCATCGAATGACGTTTACCAACGGCAAAAAAGCCTCTGAATTGGAAGTGGTAGATAGCTGCGGTAAACGCAATACAGGCACTTCAATTCGTTTCACACCCAATGCAGAATACTTTGATTCGGTGAATTTCTCGGTGCCGCGCCTGCGTCATGTGCTGCGAGCCAAGGCGGTGTTGTGTCCGGGTTTGCGGGTGAAATTCAAAGACGAAGCAAAAGGTGAGTCTGATGAATGGTTTTATGAGGATGGATTAAAAGACTACCTTATGTCCTCCACCGCGGATGAAATTTGTCTACCTGAGGAGCCTTTTACCGGCAGCTTTGCCGGCAAGAATGAAGGTGTGGAGTGGGCCATACAGTGGCTGCCAGAAGGTGGTGAGCTGATTACGGAAAGCTACGTAAATTTAATCCCCACCGCGCAGGGCGGTACACACGTTAATGGCTTGCGTACCGGCTTGCTGGAGGCATTGCGGGATTTTTGTGAACTGCGCAGTCTGTTGCCTAGAGGCGTAAAACTCACGCCCGATGATATCTGGGAGCGCTGCGTCTACGTACTGTCGTCCAAGCTCGGTGATCCACAGTTTTCTGGCCAGACCAAAGAGCGGCTGTCATCGCGAGAGGCGGCGGCATTTGTTTCAGGCGTGGCCAAAGACGCGTTTAGTCTGTGGTTAAATCAACATACCGAAGAGGCAGAAAAGCTGGCTGAGATGTGCATTAACAATGCCCAGAGCCGCCTGCGTACAGCAAAGAAAGTCACTCGTAAGAAAATCACTGCAGGACCTGCGCTGCCCGGTAAGTTGGCCGATTGTTCTGGCGAAGACCCAGCTCGAGGAGAGTTATTCTTAGTCGAGGGCGATTCGGCCGGGGGCTCGGCTAAGCAAGCGAGAGACCGCGGCTTTCAGGCTATTTTACCTCTGCGCGGAAAAATACTGAATACTTGGGAGATCGACTCGCAGGAAATTCTCGCATCGCAGGAAGTGCACAACATCTCTATCGCACTGGGCATAGACCCTGCCAGTGATGATCTATCCGGTCTGCGCTATCACAAAGTGTGTATTTTAGCCGATGCCGATTCGGATGGGTTGCACATCGCGACTCTCATCTGTGCTCTATTTGTGCGACATTTTCACGCCCTGGTGGCGGCGGGCCATGTGTTTGTCGCCATGCCTCCCTTGTATCGTATCGATATTGGTAAAGAAGTGTATTACGCGCTGGATGAGCGCGAAAAAGAAGTTGTTTTGGATAGAATTCAGGCCGAGAAAAAGCGCGGCAAAGTAAATGTGCAGCGTTTTAAAGGGCTGGGCGAAATGAACCCGCTGCAGTTGCGTGAAACCACTATGGACCCAGACACTCGCCGTCTGGTGAGGCTGGTATTAGATGCCGGTGATGGCACCAATCAGATGCTCGACATGCTACTCGCTAAAAAGCGCGCGGGAGACCGCAAGACTTGGCTGGAAGAGAAGGGTGATTTGGCCGGGTCTGTGTCTTAAAGCCAAACGATATAGTCATTTGCAGCCGATTGTTAGCTTGAACCCGGCTTTATCATCACTGCGTTGGTTGCAGGCTTTTCATGAGCTGTTGGTAGTTTCGATTTCCCGGCGCAATCGCAACAAGCTGGTTAACATAATATAGCGCTTTTTCCTTCTGACCCAGCTCACGGCTATAGTTGGCCAAGGCCAATAGTACTTCCTCGTTAGCAGGTGATGCGCGCAGTAAGCTCTGTAGCTGGGTCATAGCCAGTGCGGGTTGCCCCAGATCGTGTAGCGCGATGGCGTAGACAAAGCGATGCCGCGTGCCTAATGTTTCCAGACCCGCTGCGCGGCCCAAATAATCCAGCGCCTTGCTCGCCTCACCGCTGCGGGTCTCAAGCAACCCCAGTGCATGCAGTGCGGAGCCGTGCTGCGGAGCAATGTCCAGCGCCGATAACAACACCGTTCTCGCCTCGTCCTCCCTGTTTTGCGTGCGTAATAAGTCAGCCAGGTTGAGCATTGCCGGAACCATCTGTGAATTGATGCGTATCGCTTCCCGATAGGCTTTCTCGGCAGAGGGCAAGTCCCCCCGGTTAGTGTAAAACAGCCCTAACTGCAGTTGAATACCAGGCATTTCTGCATGCATTTGTTGAATATTAACGTATTCTTGAAAAAGGGCTCGCAGGGCAACTGCTTGTTCTTGCGGTATTTGGTCCAGCGGCACGCCCGCCAGCGAGGTCGCCACTTCCATCCGCACAGAGGTGATGTCATCGGCTATTAAGGGTTGTAGCAACTGATAGCGCTGATTTAAGCCCAAAAACTGTAGTGAGCGAACGGTGCTGGTGCGAATGATAGAATCGTCCGAATACAACAGCATAGCGGCCGTTTGCATCGCTTCCCGACCGCCGGCTTGTCCCAGCGCTTCCATCGCGGTGGCTCGCCAGATGGGCGCCGCACTGTCGTCTGCCGCCAGCTGGGCCAGCGTAGGCAGTGCGCGATTGTCGCCTAAGTCTGCTTGTAAGAAAGCCCGTGCCGGATGCCTGCTTGTATCGCTAAAATTGACGCCCCACTCGCGTAAGGAGTTGAGTGACCACTCTGCAGATTTATCGGTATGGCACTGATTGCAGGCGTTGGGAGTACCCATCACAATACTCAGATCTGGCCGGGGTATCCGCATACTGTGGTCTCTTCGCGGGTCTACGCCCATATAGGTGGTCTCCGGCATATGACAGTTCGCACAGCTGGCGCCGGTTGACCCCACTTCGTGGTTATGATGTTGCTGGACATCATAGGTCGCGGGCTTGTGGCATTGGGCGCAGACACCGTTCTGGTTTTGTAGGGGGTCGACGCGCAGCGCCAAGCTGTGTGGTTCGTGACAATTGCTGCAAACCACGCCTGCCTGGTGCATTTTGCTTTGGACAAAAGATCCATAGACGTAGTCTTCATCCAGTATCTGGCCGTCGTGGTAATACAGCGGTGATTGGGGCAGGGATAGACGGTGGGTATCGAGCAGGTCGGCACCGTAATGATACTCTCCCAAGGTCCCTCGCCTCGCGTGGCAGCGCCCGCAACTGTCGATTTGAGTGCGAGAATTTAGCGGCTCTACTCTGCTGGCGATACTATTATCGGGGCTGAACTGCCAATTTCCTCGCTGTGCCAATGACATGAGAAAGCCGCCGTTGTCGTTGCTAGCCAGTGCATCAGACGCTGCGAGATCAACATGCTTCTTACCCGGCCCATGACAGGCTTCGCAGCTAACATTGAGCTCAGTGAATGACGTGCTGAAGGTCTTTTTCACCGGGTCGAAATTCTTTTCCAGTTTCGTACTGTGGCATTCGGCGCAGCGTGTGTTCCAGTTTTGGTAGGGTCCGGTCCAATGTAGGGGGTCTTTGTAGTCGACGGTTTCGTCCGGATACAAATGATACCAGCGCTGCCCACCTTCGTTTGTGGGCCTGGCGTCCCAGGCAATACTCAATGCCTGCCAGCGGCCACCCGACAGCGGAAGCAAATATTGTTGCAGGGGGTAAACGCCAAACACATAGTCCACGGGAAAGTCGGTCAGCACACCGTCTTCGCCATCTGTGCGGACAAAAAACATGTCATCCTTGGTGAAAAACTTGGTGTCGATGCCGTTATAGACGAAAGTCGCGTCGTCAAAGTCCCCCAGCACGGTTTTGCTGGTGGGCAACTGCATAGCTAGGTCATGATGTGAGCCTTGCCACGCGGTGTGCTCCTCTTGGTGGCAAGCCTGGCAGGCCTTGCCGCCAACAAATTCTTCTGTGTCGGAATAGGCTGGCACGGCGAGGGCGAGAGCCAGTCCCAAAACCAAAACCTGTATTGGTGTTAACACCACAGCGAACAAAGAGTCTCGTGAAAATTGCATTGTGTTACTTTGGTTTCCCTTCAAATTGGCCGTTGGCGGATAAACCCCTAACTCCTTTTGGGTAGGGTAGATGCGCTGATTCGGCTGGACAGCGCTGGAGAGCCTACATATTATGACGTTCTTTTACAATAAGCTGTAGCGACGGGAGTAAAGTGCTTGTGAAACTCGGTATTTTGAAAACGGATACCGTGCGCCCAGAGTGGGTTCCCCAGTTTGGCGAGTACCCCGATATGTTTGTCGCGCTGCTAGAACGGGCTGATCCGACCCTGGAGTTTGTCACCTACGACGTTGAAGACGGGCAGTATCCACAGCATATCGACGACGTCGATGCCTACTTAATCACGGGTAGCAAATCCAGTGTCTATGATGACAAGTCCTGGATTCCTCCGCTTATAGAGTTTGTGCGTGAGCTATCTGCAGCCGGCAAGAAAATGGTGGGCATTTGCTTTGGCCATCAATTAATCGCTCAGGCGTTGGGCGGAAAAACCGGAAAATCACCTAACGGCTGGGGCTCGGGTGTTCACACCCATACGTTTACCGAGCGACCCAAATGGCACGATGGCGGCGATGCGGATTTAAATATTCTGGTGAGTCACCAGGATCAAGTCATTGAAAATGCAACTGGCGCCAGGGTCCTGGCCAGCAGCGACTTTTGTGAAAATGCAGTGTGCCAAATTGGCGACCAGATCCTGAGCTTTCAGGGTCACCCGGAGTTTGTTCCGGCCTACTCGCGCGAAATCATGGAGTTGCGTCGAGAGTTATTTGGTGAAGATGTTTACCACTCTGCGGTGGCCTCTTTGTCGGCAGGGCAGCAGCCTGAGGGCGACAGAGTCGCCCATTGGATCGTTAATTTTCTGCATGGCACCTAGCGCTACCAAGCGCCCGTATTGCCCATAGATGCCCAGGGTTCGACGGGTGCCAGTGAATCTCCGGCCTGTAGTAGTTCGATGGATATGCCGTCGGGTGAACGCACAAACGCCATATGCCCGTCGCGGGGTGGCCGGTTGATGGTCACTCCTTTATCCATCAGCTGCTGGCAGGTTTGGTAAATATCCTCCACTGCGTAGGCCAGATGACCAAAGTTGCGGCCCTCTCCACACTCCTCAGGATCCCAATTGTGGGTAATTTCGACGAGCGGGCTCTTTTCTTCGGCAGCCGAGTCTAAATCTTGTGGGGCGGCGAGAAAGACCAGGGTAAAGCGGCCCTGTTCGCTATCGTAACGACTCACTTCCACCAGACCGAGCTTGTCGCAGTAAAAGTCCAGTGAGTCTGTCAGGTTGCTGGCACGGATCATGGTATGGAGAAATTTCATCGCTTTTTTCCTATGCTTTGCTTCGCGCGGCGGCGGCTAGAGCGGCCATTCTACCTGAGAAAGTGGCGTCGCCAACAGACATGCCACTGCTGTATCCCTCTGCTCGGCGAACCACGCCGCAAGCAGTTCTACCAGCGGCATAAAGCCCTGGAATAGTGCGTCTTAGTGGGTCAACGACCTCACCTGAGGGCAGGGTATCCAGGCCGCCCAAGGTAAAGTACGGAATAAAGGCACCGCGCCCCGGCGTCACATCTAGCGCAACGAGTGGCGGCTCTAGCGCTTCCAGCCACTGCGGGGCCTTGTGCTGTAAGCTGTCGTCACCCGCCTCACAATCTTCGTTATACACCTTGATGGTATGTTGCAGCGTACCTTCGCGCAGGCTCAGTTCACTTTCCAGTTCCTCCACTGTGTCACCGGTGCCAATGACTTGTGCTCCCATAAAGCTAACTTTTTCATAATCGCCATACTGGTCGACAGTGAGTATGTAGTAAAAGCGTTGAGACTGTTGCGCTAGCATGTAAGCACCCATGCGTCCGTGGTAGACGTCTTCATTAATGAAGCGCTGCCCTTTGTCATTGACTAATATCCCGCTGGTCATTGAGGCGGGGGGGTAGTAGGGCAGGCTAATAAAGCCTTCATGCATGTTGATGGCGGCGCCGCCAACAGCCATGCCCATTTGAATGCCGGTTCCCATGTCACCGGGGTTGCCGATCGGTGCGTTGCCGTGAGCTAGCAAGGGCGCGTATTTGGCAATCATTTCGGTGTTCATTACAAAACCGCCCGCGCACAAAATGACGCCCTGTCGGGCGCGCACGTTTAACTCTTGTTGATCCTTGCGGATGACCAGGCCAACGACCGAGTCTGCCTCGTCGATAATCAGCGTGAGCGCACGTACCTCATACTCAACGCAGATACTGTCGCGCTGCTCTACGTTGTCGCTCACTATTTTCATGAACAGCGGTCCGCCGTTATCACCTTCTACTTGCAGGTTGTGCCCGCGGGGACAGGGTTTAGCCTGCTCAGCGAAGGGGTAGGCTTTTTCGCTACCCGTGTAGAGCAGGCAGTCGTCGGTTAGGCACATGATGGCTCGTTCTTCATGAAAGCTGTCTTTGAAGGGCACGCCAAGGTCGACCAACCATTCAAAATGGCTGGCACTGTTGTCGCAGTAATGTCTAATTTTGGCTTCGTCGGCTTGCGGTCCCGCTGACATCATCATGTAGGTGACCATGTCTTCGGTTTTATCCTGGAAACCACAGGCCTGCTGCACTCGAGTACCCCCGCTGCCGCCCATGTAGATCTCGGCGCTGGACATGGCCGTAGAGCCGCCGCTGGCGCTGGCGAGCTCAAAGATAGTTACCTGAGAGCCGGCATCGGCCGCCTCGATTGCGGCACAGCCGCCAGCCCCGCCAAAGCCGACAATAGCGATGTCGGTTTCCATGTCCCACTGGCCTACGTCTCGAGCCTTGCGAGCTTGCGAGGGGTTGGTTTTGCTGGGCTGTGTCATGTGGGTACACCTTTTTTGGCGATGGCGAGCGTTGAGTGACAAGTTAGGACCTAGCTTACTCTAGCTAATCTCAAGGGGAGCTTAACAATTTGTACGAGGTGGATGTTTTTCGAGAAATTTTTCCTGCGGGCCCTGCCTCGACGCGTTACACTGCCTCATTTTTAGGGAGTTAGTACCAACACATGTGGTTTAAAAATATCCGGGCTTATCGCCTGAGCAGCCCCTTTGAATTGTCCCCCGAGCAGTTGGGTGAGCAAATGTCGTCGCGAATTTTTCAGCCCTGTGCCAAATCACAGGCGCTTTCTTTGGGTTGGGTCGCTCCTTTGGGCGGTGAGTCTGAGGAATTGGTGCACGCTGCCAATGGCCGTTTTCTGATTTGCCTTAAACGCGAAGAGAAAATTCTACCGGCCACTGTGGTGAGAGAACAGTTGGAGGAGAAGGTTGAGCTTGTGGAGGCGGATCAAGGGCGCAAGGTTTACCGTAAGGAACGGCTCAGTATGAAGGACGAAATCGTCCAAGACTGTCTGCCGCGCGCATTTTCCCGTTCGACTCGTATTTATGCCTACCTCGATACAAGAGCCAAATGGTTTTTCGTGGACGCAGCCAGTGCTGGCAAGGCAGAAGAGCTGATTAACCTGCTGCGCGATTGTATTGGCACGTTTCCGGTGTTGCTGCCTCAGGTCAATAATGCGCCTATGTCCACCATGACAACTTGGCTGGCAGAGCAGAGCGTACCCGATGAATTTGTTTTGGGTGAGGAATGTGAGTTGCGTGAACCGGGTGAAGACGGCGGAGTCGTGCGTTGCCGCGGCATTGATTTGCTGGGTGAGGAGGTTGAAATACACCTCAATACGGGTAAACAAGTGGCGCGGTTGGCTATGCAATGGGATGAGCGGGTGGCGTTGGTGTTGGCAGAAGACTTGTGTTTGCGCCGGCTGAAGTTTTCGGAAGAGTTAATGAAGGAAAATGACGCGATTCCAGAAGCCGACAATGCGGCTCGTTTAGATGCCGACTTTGCACTCATGTCGGATGCCGTGACGGCTCTGCAGGAGCGCGTTATTGCCGCATTTGGAGGAGAGGTGCAGTAGCCCCACTCATTATGACGCAGCGGCCTGACACGGAAGATTATCGCAGCCTGTTTCTCAACGATATCGCCATGATGGATATGCGCTCGCCTACCGAATATGGGCAGGGCGCATTTCCATCCGCGGTAAGTTTGCCATTGATGTCCGACGAGGAGCGGGCTGAGGTTGGCAAATGCTACAAGGATAGTGGACAAGATGCGGCCATAGCGCTGGGTCATCGCTTGGTCAGTGGTGTTACCCGGGAGCAGCGTATGGCGCAGTGGTTGCCGTTCGCGCAGGCCAACCGGGAAGGTTATGTCTACTGTTTTCGCGGAGGACTTCGCTCGCAGACAGTACAGCAATGGTTGCGCGAAGCAGGTGTCGACTACCCTCTGATTAGAGGCGGTTATAAAGCGATGCGTCAGTTCTTGCTGGCAGAGTTGGAACGGTCAATTGAGCGGGCCGATATTGTTTTGATTGCGGGCAAAACGGGTACTGGGAAAACGCGTGTCATCGAGCAGCTGTCACGCAGTGCAGATCTGGAGGGGCTCGCACATCACCGAGGTTCTACTTTCGGGCAGTTACTTGAAGATCAGCCGCGCCAGATTGATTTCGAGAATTCACTCAGTATTGCCCTAATGAAGCTGTTAGCCGGTGACGAAACACGCATTTACCTCGAGGACGAGAGCCGTTTAATTGGCAGAGTGTACTTGCCCGATAGCCTGTGTGAAAAAATGCAGCAAGCGCCTATGGTGCTGGTAGAGCAAACGTTAGATCAGCGCATCGATGTGGTGCTGGAAGATTATGTGCTGGACCTTGGGAGGCGCTACTTCAATGCTCACGGCAGTGAGGGCGCGCGGCTACATAGCGAAAAACTGCAAGCTGATTTACTTCGTATTAAAAAGCGCTTGGGCAGTGAACGCCATACCAGCACCAGCGCATTAATGAGCGAGGCGTTTGAACAGCAGTGGCAAACCGGTGATTTGCTGGCGCATCGCGACTGGATCACGGTATTGCTGGATCAGTATTACGACTCTATGTACGACTATCAATTGTCAAAAAGAACGGGTCGCGAGCTCTTTAGTGGAACTTGCGACCAGGTGGTGGCCTGGGCCACCGAGTCTCCTTAGCCTAGGCCGGCTAACATAGCCTGCTCGCGTTCCAGTACAGGGGCAATCGCCGGGTCGCTTAGTACTCTTTCCAGAAATGCCGCTGTTTTTGGATACACGCCAGCGTCAACGTTGTATCCACCATAGCTCCCGCTAACCAGCGGACAACAGATGGCAACATCTGCAATGCCGATGTCGCCGAATAGAAAGCCGTTTTCCGGTAGCTGTGATTCCAGGTAATCGAGACACTTAGGAATATCTTCGGCCGCCAGGCGGGCTAACTTTTCCTCATCTGGCTCACCCACCCCCATTATTTTTTTGATCTTGCGTTCGAAAAAATAAGGCGCCACAGATTCAACTAATTTGGAATCGGCGAACTCTTCGAGCCAGCGCGATCGTGCTCGATCGGCCGGAGCCGCTGGCAGCACTGCTATACTGGGGTATTGCTCTTCAAGGTATTCACAGATAACGCTAGAGTCGGATACGGCTAAGTCACCGTCTTCGAGAGCAGGTATTTTGCCGAGTGGACTGATGCTTAGATATTCGGGAGAGGCTGTACCTGGCATGACCATTTGATGATCGTATTCCAAGCCCTTGATGGAGCAGATAGCCATCACTTTGCGAACAAATGGCGATAAATTAGCACCGTAAATTTTCATAAGAACCCTTATATAAAGTGATAGAGCAGCCAGCCCGCGGCGGCCAGGTAGGTGGCCATGGTGGCGAACATGCCAATGGATCGGCCCACAGCCGGGCCTATCTCGGTCAGCCCGATATAGTGCAGTATACGTCCCACCAATAAGGTAGTGCACAAAGCATGCAGCCATGTTCCGGAGGCGCCTGACAGCTCCATCAAGACCAGCATAAGGACGGCCAAAGGAACTGTTTCGACAAAATTTCCCTGCCCGCGCATTCTTCGTATCAGCTCCGCGTCGTCACCATCGCCTATAAGAACCTTACTGCTGAGCCGGTAAGAGCCAACGCGCAGGGTGATGGGGAGGAAAAATAGTCCCAATAAGGCGACGTAAATAGGCGTGATGCTTAACATGGCAGGTAGTTCCATTGCTGTATCCTTTGGGGTGGCAGGAAATATACGCAATGACTTGCAAAATGCAAGTAAAATAAGAATAATCGGCACATGGAAATTCAAAATCAACGATCGCGATGTGCTATTAGTTTGTTGCTGGATATTGTAGGCGACAAATGGAGCCTGCTTATTCTGCGCGATGCGGTGCTATTTAATAAGCGGCGTTACCGTGAATTTTTAGCGTCTCCCGAAGGTATCTCTACCAATATATTGGCCGCTAGACTCAAGCAGCTTGAGTGTCATGGCCTGCTGGAAAAGTTCTCTGACATTGACGACGGTAAGGCGTTTCGCTATGTGCCCACCGAGCGCGCGGTGAAGCTCATCCCGGTGGTGGTGGAAGTGGTTCGCTGGGGATCAACAGAGTTGGACGAGATTATAGTGCCCGAACTTATAACCACGTTGCTGGAAGGCGGCACCGGTCGATTTATCGGCGAGAAAAGTGCCGCGCTAAGCCATGAGCGAAGCTCGATCGTCTAGCACTGGGAATATTGCTTATAGAGATTCACCTCGTGCAGTGAACTCGTCTATGATGCACGTTGATGCTTAGGAGCAACGTCCACTAACACCATGCAGTCAACACCCAAAATACACCAAGAATTGGTATTAGTAGGCGGCGGTCACGCGCACGCCCTGGCGCTACGCATGCTTGCCATGCAGCCCATTGAGGGCTTGAGAATTACGCTAATTTCTCCCGCCAGCCACACGCCTTATTCTGGTATGTTGCCGGGGCTGGTGGCGGGTCACTACAACTTTGAACAAGCTCATATCGATTTGACCAGGCTGTGCCAGTGGGCCGGCGTGCGATTTATACAGGCAGAAGTATTGGCTGTAGATCCCAAATTGCAGTTACTTTCGTTGGGCGGCAGGCCCAGCATTGCCTACGATGTGCTGAGTATAGATGTGGGGTCACTGCCGGAGCTGGATTCGGTGCCGGGCGCCAGGGTACATTCAATCCCGGTTAAACCCGTGGCGCAATTGTGGCAGAGCTGGCGGGGCGTGGGAGACCAACTCAGATCGCCATTGCGAGATTTGCCGCTCCGGCTGGCGGTGGTTGGAGGCGGTGCGGGCAGCGTGGAATTAATCGCAGCTATGGCTGAGCGCGGTACTCAAGTCGCGGCTAATAGCGGCGAAGTTTCCTACGAGCTGTTTTGTGGGTCATCAGAGATTCTGCCCGGTTACAACGCTCGTGCGCGCAGAACAGCACAGCGCTCGCTCGCATCTTACGGCGTGGTTGTCCATCTCGAGAGTCGAGTCGAACAAGTGGAATCTGGTTGTCTGATTGTAAAAGGTAATAAGCGATACGATTTTGATCAGTTGTTTTGGTGCACTGGCGCTGCAGCAGCGCCTTGGTTGGCGGACAGTTCACTGCGCGTTGATAAGCGCGGATTTCTGGCACTGCGAAATACCCTGCAATGCCACGATTATGACACTATATTTGCCGCTGGCGATTGTGCGACTCAGCTTGATCACCCGCGGCCAAAAGCGGGTGTTTATGCCGTGCGTCAGGCGCCCGTGCTAGCGCATAATTTACGCGCCTTTGTGCTGCGCCAACCACTAAAAGAGCATCATCCACAGACTCAATTCTTGTCACTATTGTCGCTCGGCGAAAAGCGTGCGACCGCCGACAGGGGCCCACTGAGTGTGACAGGTGCGTGGGTGTGGCGCTGGAAAGACAGTATTGATCAAACGTTTATGTCACGTTTCACCGATCTGCCTTTGACTATGCCGACGGCTCCTGCGGCCCGCCTGCCTGAGCTGGCGCTGGATGAACAGCAGATGCCTTGTGGCGGGTGTGGCGCCAAGGTGGGTGCCGATAGTTTAGCGACCGTACTGCGACAATTGAAGGATCAGTTCCCCAAGTATTGCAATACGGGTGATGGAGCCCAAGATGCCGCGCTCATTCCTACCAGCGGTGAAAATGTCATTGTGCAGAGTATTGATACGCTCAGACAAATAGTGGATGACCCCTGGATAATGGGGCGTATAGCTGCCAACCATGCGCTTAGCGATCTCTATGCCAGCGGCGCTCGGCCCGTCTCGGCATTGGCGTCTATTGGGTTGCCCTTTGCCGGGGAAGCCATTCTAGAGCGTGATTTAACACAAATATTGTCCGGCGCACTGCACGAGTTTGCCAAGGTTGGATGTCAGCTCAGTGGGGGGCACAGCATGCAAGGCTGTGAGTTAACGATTGGTTTTGTTGTCAACGGTAGGTCTTTTTCTTCAAGCGAGGGCTTTCTGGGTAAACAAAGCGTCAGGGCGGGGGACGTATTGGTGCTCACGAAACCACTGGGTACGGGCACCTTATTTGCCGGGCAGATGCAATTAGTCGCCGATGGGCGCGATATTAGTGCCGCCATAGAGATGATGCTACACAGCAATGCCGCCGCTGGAGAACTGGCTGTAACGTTCGATGCCGTCGCCTGCACCGACGTGACAGGATTTGGGTTGTTGGGGCATCTTGACGAAATGCTCGGGTCCGATTTCTCGGCAGTACTGGATGTGTCTGCGATACCGCTTTTACCTGGTGTATTGGCACTGGCTGAAGCGGGTATTCACAGCACAATGCACGCCTCAAACTTGCAATCTGCCGAGGGTAGCGCGGCCACGGAGGGAGTAAAAGCCAGTGTTAACCAATTGTTATCAGATCCGCAAACGAGTGGCGGATTGCTCATGGCAGTCTCGCCCAGCAACGCTGTGCAGCTGTGCGATGCTTTAGCTGTCGCAGGCTATAGCCAAGCATCGGTGATAGGTAAAATTAAGAACGATGACGCACTGCACAAGATTGACCTGCGCGGGTCATTTACCGATAGTGTTTAGCTGCCGGCGAGATGATGGCGTATAACTTTCACCTTCTGTCCGTCGCTCAGACGCTCAGCACCGCGAACAATCACCGGGTCACCCTCGGTCAGGTCGCCATCGATCGCGATGGTTGTACCCCAGCCTGAGCCCGCGATTACCGGTATTTTTTTCGCTATGTTATCTGCCGAGACGGTATAGACGAATACTTGATCGCCCCGCAGAACCAGGGCGTCCCGCGGCACGCTGAGACTGAGCTCGCGGTCACCGTCCACTAAGTCGACGGTGACAGCTTCACCAATACTCCAGTGCCCCGGTTCTAGTTTAATGCGCAGTTCCATCAACCGAGAGCGTGCATCGCCCACTGGAATAACACTGCGTATAGCGGTCAAAATTTGCCGATCGTCGGACTCTACCTGTACTTCGGAGCCGGGCTTGTTAAAGCGCGCTGCTCTCAAGGGCGCGTTGACGCTAATTTCCAGCGTTTGAGTATCTACCAGCCGGACCAGCGAGGCGCCCGGTGATGTGTACTCGCCCAGATTCATTTGTCGGTCGGCGATAATGCCGGGAAAAGGCGCCCTCACCTGCGTTCTTTCGATATCGTATAGCGTTCTGTCGCGCGTGACTTCCGCTTTGGTTCGGTCCTGAGTCAGCATCTCCTGACGCGACTTAACTTGGTCTAGCTCCGATTGCGCCATATTGTTTTGTGCCGCCAGGCGTTCCAGTCGCTCGCTTTGCCGCTGGTTGTAATTGATGTCGGCCTCCACTCTAGCGATTTCAGCCAGATTGTCTCGCAATTGTAATTGCAGCAAATGGTCGTCGATGATGGCGATTGGCTCGCCTTTCTCTACTTCATCGCCTACTTCGGCCACCCAATTTAAGCGGCCACTGAGTTCGGCAGATATCTGGGAATCTCGACGACTGATAACGGTGCCGGGTAGACGAACCATGGCGCTAACCCCGCGCTCAGTAACCGAGGCAAGCTCCACTGAGGCTTCGGGTGCTTGCGCATGAGCTAGCGCTCCGCCCAGTGGCA
>JBLHSI010000048.1:0-15446 GCA_047626655.1 Halioglobus sp. | reverse complement strand
GGGGGCGAATTCTTTCACTCGTTCCACACGGATTTGTCGAGCAGATAGGTGATGGGGTCACCGACTGGCGGGCTTTGCAGATAATTGTAGAGTCTGATCCGCTAGTGCTCGCAGCTTCTCCCTATATCAGCGACAAGGTCATACTGTCTGGCAACAATAGCCTGCGCGGCGCGGTTTTGACCGCAATTGATCCTGCTCTTGAATCACAGATCTCCCAATTGGGCAGTGCTATAATCACCGGTACGCTCGATAGTTTGAATCAGCGCAAGTTTAATGTCATTTTGGGTGAAGCGCTGGCACGTGCCCTGAATGTGGGTCCCGGTGACAAAGTAGAGGTCACAGTGCCCCGTCTGACGGTAACACCCTTAGGTATTTTTCCGCGCAATAAGTACCTAACGGTCAGTGGACTATTCAAAATTGGGGCGCAGCAAGACGCGCAGGCTGCCTATATTTCCTTGGCAGGTGGCCAGGCCTTATTTGCTAGGGGAGATAAGGTAGACGGCTTACAAGTAAAAACACAGGAACTGTTTTCTGCACCAGAGACGATGCGCGCGCTGGCCTCGACCCTGCCATCCGAGTTTGTAGTCACCGATTGGAGCCAAACGCAAGGTTCGCTATTTAAAGCGGTGAAAATGGAAAAGCTCATGGTGAGTTTGCTGCTGTTGAGCGTGGTGGCAGTGGCAGCTTTCAATATAGTGTCAACCTTGGTGATGTCTGTGGCAGAAAAGAGAAGCGACATTGCGGTATTGCGAACAATGGGCGCGGGAGCGTCTGGAATTATGGCGCTGTTTATAGCCCATGGCTTGGCACTGGCGACAGTCGGTGTTGGAATAGGCGCCGTTTTAGGTATTGTCCTAGCCAGCTATATCTCTGAGATAACATTGTTTCTGGAAGGTTTACTGGGCGTAAAAATATTCGATCCCTCGGTCTATTTCATTAGTGAGTTGCCGTCACAATTAAAGTCTATGGATGTGTTTATGGTTGTTTCGGCCTCATTATTACTCAGTTTACTGGCGACCTTATACCCAGCTTGGCGGGCCTCGCAGATCGCACCCGCGGAGGTTTTACGTTATGAGTGATGCTGTACTTGAATGTGTCGGTTTGGGCAAAACATACAGCGACGGTGATCACTTTGTTACCGTGCTGGAGAATTTGGACTTTACCCTTAGGGCGGGAGAAAAGGTCGCTATTGTAGGGAGTTCGGGCTCTGGTAAATCGACATTACTGAATTTGCTAGGCGGTTTAGACTCGCCCACTGTGGGTAGGGTAGTAATGTCCGGCAGCGATATCGCAACGTTGGGTGAGCGTCAGCTGTGTAAGTTACGCAATAAGCAAATGGGCTTCGTCTATCAATTTCATCACTTACTGCCTGAATTTGACGCTCGGGAAAACGTGGCCATGCCGCTGCTTATTGGCGGTGCGGCGCAGCGCGATGCCTGGCATCAAGCGTCTGAAATGTTGGATCGAGTGGGTTTGGGGCATAGGCTTAAGCATCGGCCGGGGCAGTTATCCGGAGGCGAGAGACAGCGGGTGGCTATCGCCAGAGCCCTGGTTGCAAAGCCAGGCTGTGTGTTGATGGATGAACCCACTGGAAATTTGGACCCACACTCCGCTGGCCAGGTATTAGAGCTCATCGACGAACTGCGCCGCGACAGCGCATCGTTCGTTGTGGTGACACACGATGCGGGCATAGCTGCCCATATGGACAAAACACTGGAATTATTTGACGGTGGCTTGCGGGAATTGCACGCTTGAATGCTACCCAGATATTGCGTTTCTCCAAGCGCTACACCTTTGCGTTTGGCAAAGGTTATTTGTCCACGTTTCTCTCCTCGCTCTCGATGGCCGGCTTGGTGCTGGCAATATCTTTGTTGATTATCGTGCTGTCGGTGATGAATGGCTTCGACAAGGAAATGCGAGAAAGGATACTGGGGCTGGTGCCGCATATTACGGTTTATTCTCAGCAAGCAATCGCGAATTGGCAGGTGGAGGCCGCTATCATTGAACGTCATCCCGAGGTGACAAATGTCGCGCCCTTCACGCAGTTCGACGCGCTGTTTATACGCGGTCGAGATATTGAAACGGCCTCGACCATAGGCGTTGATTTTATCAATCAGCCGCCACCTGAACAGTTAACCGATAGTATTTCAGCAGACCAGCTCACGGCATTCACACAGGACAAGGAGGGTTTGCTATTGGGTTCGGCGCTGGCACTAAAGCTCGGCCTATCGCCAGGAGACCGGGTTTCTCTCATTATTCCCTCTAAAGGCTCTAGCCGGGCAGACATGGCGGCACGCTCCCAAACATTAACCCTGCGGGGTGTTGTTGTTACCGGCACTGAAATGGACCAGTCGGCAGCCATCGTGCATATAGGCTTGGCCTCACAACTGGCTGGCCTAAATGGCGGCGTTACGGGTTTGCGTGTCAGCACTAAGGATATATTTGGGGTGACGCAGGTGGCTTGGGAATTGGTGCAGCAGTTGCCTCCCGGACACTACGCGAGTAATTGGACGATGACTCATGGCAATTTATATGCGGCTATTCAGCTATCTCGAGACCTGGTGACTATTTTACTGTTCTCTATTATTGGGGTTGCGGCGTTTAACGTGGTGTCGTCATTAGTGCTTGTGGTGTTCGACAAGCAATCAGACATTGCCATATTGCGAACGCTGGGTGCTTCTCCATTCAATATCGCCGCTATCTTTATTTTACAAGGCGCGATGATTGGCTTGGTGGGCGTGGTGCTTGGCAGCACGTTGGGAATTGTGGGTAGTTTGGCGATACCCAAGATCGTGGCGGGACTGGAGCATATTTTTGAATTTAAGTTTCTAAGTACCGACGTATATCCTGTCGCCTTTCTGCCAGTAGATATAGTGCCCGGGGATGTCGCCGCCGTAGGCTTAGTTGCGTTTGTGATGTGCGTGGTGGCCGCGATTTATCCAGCATTGCGCGGAGCGAGGCTTAAGCCTGCTACGGTTTTGCATCAGGACTAGGCGCTTGTTGCGCCAGGGCTTGCTTTCGTCGCCTCGCTTTGCGTTGCCTCCATAGTCTTGCCACTCGCATACGCCATAGCATGCTAATAACAAAATAGCCCAGAGCCCCGAAGAAGAAGCCACAGGTCAGGCAGCCCAGTAGAAAGGGACGCCATATTTGGACTAGCTCGCTGGCCAGCCAATTAAAGCTCAATTCAAAGTCTATAGAGTGTGTCGGAACATCGAGAATCAGTGCCCCCACGCGATAGCTGAGGTAGAAAATTGCCGGTATTGTCAGCGGGTTGGTTATCCAAGCTAGACCTATGGCCAGCGGCAGGTTGCAGCGCAGCCAAACGCTAAGGACAGCGGCTATCACCATTTGGCCCGGTAGCGGAATGAAGGCCACAAACAGACCTACAAAGAATGACATTGATGCCGAATAACGTGTGATATGCCACAAGTTGGGTTCATACACCCAGTCTCCTAAAACCCGTAGAGATTTTATTTTCTTCAACCGTTCTGGGCTGGGGGAGAAATGTTTGAGTGTCTGTTTGGGCATAGGGCTCGTGAGCAGATAGGACCTGTGAATACACTAATTTGTATGGTTGACTGAAACCACCGTCACAGTATGCCTCTATTTGAGTAGGTTCACAAAATGCGATCATGGATGATCGGTTTTCTCTTGGGTTGCGGCGTTGTCAGCCTGCTACCCAGTTTGTTGCCGCGCTGGCTCGCCGCTGTCTCTTTCGTGCTTTGTGTGTTTGTTCTGACTGCCACTCTCTTTAGGTGGCGTTCTGCATGGGGGTTGTTGACAGAGCTACTGGCAGGGCTACTAGTAGGGCTATTAGTGGGTCATTTGCATGGCTACGCCTTGCTGGCTACTAGAGTAACCGCGGCATGCGAAGCGACGCCGCTCACCGTTGAAGGCCTAATAACATCACTACCCATAAAGTCGCGGGTGCGCGATGGTAGTTGGCGGCAGCGGTTTGAGTTTCGACCCAGTATCGTTAGACCCTCTGAGTGTGTGGGCCCCGAGCGCTTGTTGCTATCTTATTACGGTAGTGGACTATTGGAGCCAGGGCAGCGCTGGCAATTTCAGGTGACCTTGAAGCGACCGTGGGGACTTTCCAATCCCGGGACATTCAATATTCAGGCCTGGTACGCATCATCGGGAATAGACGGCATAGGCTCGATAGCGACAAAGAACGCGAAGTTACTTAGCGATGAAACAGATGGCTTTTATTTTTACCATTCATTGCGACTTGCGATCGGTAAGAGAATCTCTGAGTTGGGCGTACAAGCGGGGGCAGTGAGTCTGCTCAAAGCGATCACCGTGGCGGATAAATCAGACATATCCTCCTCCACGTGGAAGCTGCTGCAACAATATGGGGTTAACCATCTGTTCGTAATATCGGGTCTTCACATAGGTTTGTCTGCGGGGGTAGGGTACGCCTTGGGTGGAGGACTTGCGCGGTTACTGTTTCTGGCAGGTCTGCCGAGAATTGCGCTTGTTGCCGCGCCATTGCTGGCCTTGAGTTTGGCAATATTCTATACAGCTCTTGCGGGATTTACGTTATCTGCAGTGCGTGCGCTGCTAATGCTGGCAAGCTTTGTGCTGGCCTCTTTAGTGGGTAAGGCTAGCTTATCTTGGAATAATTTACTCATTGCGGGTGTCGCTATAGTACTTATCAACCCGCTTTCGATATTAGGGAGTGGGTTTTGGTTGTCCTTTTCGGCAGTTGCTACGTTGTTCTGGTTGGGTATGTGGCGCTCTCACATGAGTATGCTGCAAAGATTATTAGTTACACACGGCTATATGGCTTTGCTAATGATACCGCTGGGAGGTTGGTGGTTTGGTGGCGCGAGTCAGATAGCGGCGATAGCTAATGTCATATGGGTCCCTTTGGTTGCCGTGTTTGTTGTGCCGCTGTCACTGTTCGCGGTGTTTTTGTTTTTACTGGAACTGCCGGGTGATCTTTTGCTTTGGTCTATTGCGGCGTGGCCACTAGAGTACGGCATAAAAACGGCTGAGCTGGTATCTGCTAGCGATATTGGTACAGGCTACCTTTACTTCTCGCCATCGCTGACAGCGGTGATACTGGCTTTACTGGCTCTCGCGTTATTTATTGTGCCTCTATCGGTTCGTCTCAAGTGTTTGTTGCCACTGTTAGTTAGTCCGATTTTCATGCCGCCGACAGGCTCAATGCTGCGCGATGAACCTTTGATGACAGTAACGATACTCGATGTAGGGCAGGGAACCGCAGCCGTTATTCGCAGTGGTAGGCAGACCATGGTCTACGATACGGGGGGAGGGGATCCCAAGGGAAATACAATGGCTAGTGCTGTGGTACTGCCTTTTCTTCGATATCGCGGCGTCGAAACCCTGCAAACATTGATGATTAGTCACCCCGACAACGATCACAGCGCCGGTGTGGCGCACATTCAACAAGCGATGCCGGTAGAGGAGCTTTTGGTTGGCGGCGATCCACTCAACTTTGTTGGCAGCAAACCTTGCCTCTCGGGCGCCGCTTGGCAGTGGTCGTCGGCCGTTCGTTTTCAAATTCTATCGCCGTCTAGCTGGCGCGGCGAAAGTTCTAATAACAGCTCTTGTGTTTTAATGCTGCACGCGGGTGATTTTCGCATGTTATTAGCGGGAGATATCGATACCAAACGTGAGCAAGAACTCGTGTTGTACTGGGGCGATACGCTACGAGGCTCTGTGCTGCTTGCGTCACACCATGGCAGCTTATCGTCCAGCTCAAGCGCCTGGTTAAAGGCAACACAACCCCAGACTCTAGTGTTTAATAATGGTTATCTAAATCGTTTTGGTCATCCCCATCCAGTCGTCGTCGAGCGGACCAAGCAATACTCACAGTTGCAGTATTCCACATCGTTAGGCGGGGCATTAACCATCATGATACCCCAGACCGGCGAGCCGCAGCTGGTGAGTCACCGGGAGGCGCATCCCAGGTATTGGCGTTAGTATTTCATTTCCTTTGTCCCTGTGGGCGGTGTGCGTATAATGGTTCATCTTTCCATATTCAGGAATCAGATGTGCTTGAATTGATAACAGCAGGTGGCTGGCTCATGGTGCCAATCCTGTTTAGTTCTGTGGTTGTACTCGCGATCTGTGTAGAGCGGCTATTTATCTTAAATACAGGAAAAATATCTCCGCCGCATCTTCTTGCCAGTGTCTGGCAGCAGCTTCAGGCTGGGGGCTTGGATGCCTCCAAATTGAGGATATTAAAGCAGTCTTCGCCTCTGGGGCGGATATTGGCCGCTGGATTGAGTCATGCGAATCAGGGGCGAGATGTTATGAAAGAAAGTATCCAGGAAGCCGCCAGTCACGTTGTGCATGATTTGGAACGCTATTTAAACTCACTGGGCACCATTGCAGCCGTGACTCCGCTACTGGGACTGCTTGGCACCGTAATGGGCATGATTAAGGTGTTTGCAGAAATTATGGCGCAGGGTACCGGTAACGCCAGCGTGCTCGCTGGGGGTATCTCTGAGGCCCTCATTACGACTGCTGCCGGGCTTAGCGTTGCCATTCCTGCTTTGGTTATGCATCGGTACTTTATCGGTCGCATCGACGGCATTGTGGTAGGTTTAGAGCAAGAGACCATAAAATTAGTTGACGCCTTACACGGCGAAGCAGACGTGGATCAAAAACCTTGAATTTTCGCGCCCATCGACGTGAAGAGGTGAACGTTAACCTGACGCCACTCATTGACGTGGTTTTTTTGCTGTTGATATTTTTTATGGTGTCGACGACCTTTACCAAAGCCTCTCAGTTGTCGATTGATTTGCCAGAGGCGACTGGCGAACCCAGCGAGACCCCTGCCGACCAAATTGAAATTCTAATTGATGAGGCAGGTAGTTATCGGGTTAATGGGCGCCCGTTAGTCGACACTCGATTAAAAACACTACAGGCGGCAATTTACAAGGAGTCGGTGGGAGATACCAGTTTGCCTATGGTCATTTCGGCAGACGCCCAGACGAGTCATCAGGCAGTGGTAAGAGCTATGGATGCAGCAGGCCAAATGGGCTTTGTGCATTTGAGTATTGCTACACGCCAATCAGCATCTGCCACGGGTTCCAATTAACCATGAGTAGTAATACATCGACCTCTAAAACCACAGACTGGCAGCTCTATGTCAGGTTACTGCGCTACATATTGCCGCACTGGTATATTTTTGTGTTCAGCATCATTGGCTATGTTATTTATTCGATGGCAAGCGTATTACTGGCCGACATGATGCAATTTTTGTTGGATGCCCTAAACGCCTCCCACAGTGTTGAGCCGGGCTTTGTCGAGCGCGCGGCGAATTACATTTCCCCTCCCGGTTCTTTGACGGCTCAAGAATACGCCCGTATAGCGGTTCCTATTGCCGCAGTAAGCCTCGCTTTTACACGAGCAATAGGCTTTTTTGTTGGCACGTACTTCATGAGCTACATTGCGAGTAATTTGGTTCACGCATTGCGCTGCGAGTTATTCGGAAAAATGCTGGTCGCGCCTACTAGCTATTACGACACTAATAGCGGTGGTGTACTGATATCCAAAATTACATTTAACGTAGAGCAGGTGACGGGAGCCGCTACCAAGGCCCTCAAGATATTGGTGAGGGAAGGTATGATGGTCATCGCCTTGCTAAGTTATATGCTTTACCTGAATTGGCGGCTTTGCCTTGTTTTTGTGTTGGTGGCACCGCCCATCTTGTTGGTCGTAACTTTTGTAGGTAAACACTTCAGACGATACAGTCGGCGTATTCAGAGTTCGATGGGTGAGGTTACCCAAGTGTCTTCCGAGAGCATTGGGGCGCACAAAGAGGTGCGTATATACGGTGGTTTAGCTCGCCAACAAGCCCTATTTCAAGGAGCCAGTGGCTACAATCGAACTCAGCGACTCAAGTTGGCATTTGCTGAAGCTACCAGTACACCGGTCATTCAAACTATGTTGTCTACCGCACTAGCGGCGCTTATCTGGTTTGCAATGGAGCCGGAGATTATCTCCGGGTTCTCTGCTGGAAAACTCATGGCGTTTCTCACAGCGGCCGCACAGCTGGGCAAGCCGATTAGACAACTATCGGGTATTCAAAGTGTTCTGCAGCGAGGCTTAGCAGCGTCCGAGGACATCTTTGCCCAGCTCGATATGAAAGATGAGGATCCTGGCGGCTCAATCACCACCACGCGCGCGCGTGGAGCGATTCGCTTTGATAACTTATCGTTTTCGTATCCTGATAGTGAAAATCTGGCTTTGGATAGTGTCTCTTTGGATATTTCGCCGGGCGATACGGTTGCTTTTGTGGGTCGTTCAGGCAGTGGCAAAACCACTCTGGTTAATCTTTTGGCCTGTTTTTATAGGCCTAGCTCGGGCTCTATTGAGTTAGACGGCATATCACTGGCCGATTACCAGTTGAATAATCTGCGTAGTCAGATGGCTATAGTGTCTCAAGATGTAACCTTATTTCACGATACTGTGATGAACAATCTTGCTTACGGCGAAATGTCGCAGACCAGCGAGGCCAATGTTAGGGAGGCGACTAAAGCCGCTTTTGCACTGGACTTTATTGAGGATTTACCAGACGGTTTTAACACTATTTTGGGCGACGACGGAGCGGGCTTAAGTGGCGGGCAACGGCAGAGAATAGCCATTGCCAGAGCCATTTTAAAGGACGCACCGGTGTTAATTTTGGACGAAGCCACGTCGGCGCTAGACAACGAGTCAGAACACCATATTCAACGCGCGTTAGAGAACATTATGCGTGACAGAACCACCATAGTGATTGCACACCGCCTGTCTACCGTTGAGCGAGCCGATTGTATTGTGGTGATGGACGAGGGGAAAATTATTGCCTCAGGTTCTCATGAGACGCTATTAGAGCAGGGTGGTTTATACTCCCAATTATACCATCAGGAGTTTAGTGGGGGATGAGCGTCGGTGCTTCGGCAATGGAGATGGCCTGGTATCGCGGCGCCGGTTGGCTGATTCTTCTGCGGCCTTTCGAGTTGTTTTTCAGAGTTTTGGCCGCTCTCAGACGTTGGCTGTATCGCCTGGGTGTATTGAAAGTTTGGCGTTCTCCCGTGCCTGTAGTGGTGGTAGGTAATATTACGGTGGGCGGTACAGGGAAGACGCCTATTGTTATTGCGCTAGTGGAGTACTTGCAGGAGCAGGGGTTTAAGCCCGGCGTAGTGAGTCGGGGTTATGGCGCTACACACTCTCACTTTCCCCACAGTTTAACGGCGCAGAGCACGGTCGCTGAGAGCGGCGATGAGCCGCTCCTTATATACCGGCGCACGGGATGTCCCTGCGTCGTTGCACCCGATAGGGTCGCTGCGGTTCAGCAATTGTTAAAGCAATTTGATGTGGATATTGTGTTATCTGATGATGGCCTGCAGCACTATGCCCTGGCACGCGATTATGAAATTGCGGTGCTGGACTCACAGCGTGGCATGGGTAACGGTTATTGCTTGCCTGCCGGTCCATTGCGAGAGCCGCGGCAACGCCTCGAGCAGGTCGATTATGTGCTACACCGTGGCAGTATCGACCCGCAATCGGGCGTTTGCTACCGCGGCGAGGTATTGGTTAATGTGGTTGGAGATCAGCAGCTACCTTTTTCTCCGAGTAGCATTGGTGAGACGGTGCATGCTGTGGCCGGCATTGGCCAGCCAGAGCAGTTTTTTTCGACATTAAAAGAGCACGGGTTTGCTATCACGACGCATCAATATGCCGATCACCATCTGTTTACGGCCAACGATTTTCGAGCACTTATCGACCTACCCCTTATTATGACAGAGAAGGATGCGGTAAAATGCCGCGATATAGTGGGGGATCACGCCTGGTATCTAAAGATCAGCGCGCAAATTCCCCAGCAGCTCGAACAAGCTGTTAGCAGTTTGGTTCGACCCAATACACACCTGTCCTAATCGAGTCTGTCTAACATGTCTTATACAGTTGTTATTCCCGCCCGTTATAACTCCACCCGTTTGCCGGGTAAACCACTATTGGACATTGGCGGTAAGCCGATGATTCAACGTGTCTGGGAGCAGGCGTGTAAAAGCGCTGCAAGCCGAGTGGTTATAGCAACTGACGATGAGCGTATTGCTCAGGTCGCCCACACATTCAGCGCTGAAGTACTGCTGACATCCCCCGACCATTCATCAGGCACGGACAGGCTTCAGGAGGTGGTGTCTGAGCTGTCCTTACCGGGAGCTCATATCGTGGTTAACGTGCAGGGCGATGAACCGCTTATTCCACCCGCTGTTATTGATCAGGTGGCGGCAAATCTCGCTGCAACATCGCACGCGGGTATAGCCACCTTATGCGAGCCTATCGAATCGTTGGATGAGCTGCTTAATCCTAATGTAGTCAAAGTAGTCACCGATGAGTCAGCCTTGGCGCTGTATTTTAGTCGAGCTGCTATTCCCTGGCCCAGAGAACATTTTGCTTCGGGTGCAACCGGCCTTCCCGCACAATCCGCTTGGTTTCGCCATATTGGAATTTATGCCTATAGAGTGGACTTTTTGCACCAATATGTACGCTGGGAACCCTCTCCATTGGAAGTTACCGAACAGTTGGAGCAATTGCGTGCGCTGCACAATGGCGTGCGTATACATGTGGCTCAGGCCAGTGAGATAGTTCCAGCAGGCGTCGATACGCAGTCCGACCTAGACGCTGTTAGAGCGATGATTACCGAAGGCGGAGCACTCTAATAGTGGATGTCGCATCGGTACGGGTTATGTTCGTGTGTTTGGGTAATATATGTCGTTCGCCAACAGCGCACGGGGTGTTTAGAGACTTGGTTCAACGGCACAATTTGCAGGAATCGATATTCGTTGATTCCAGTGGTACCGGCGATTGGCATGTTGGGCACGCGCCAGATGTTCGTGCGACGGCAGAAGCACAACGTCGCGGCTTTGATATCAGTGACCTTCGCGCGATGCAGGTGAGCCAACAGCATTTTCTCGACTATGACTACGTGTTGGCGATGGACGATAAAAACCTGTCTGATTTAAATGCGATGCGCCCTAAAGGGTCTAAAGCTATTGTTACCCTGTTGTTGGAATTTGCTAGCGGTGTAACTGAGACAGACGTGCCCGATCCCTACTATGGTGGCGACGAAGGCTTCGCCCGCGTTTTTGATATGATTGAAAATGCTAGCGAAGGCTTACTAGAGGAGATTGTGCGTGCACGTCTTGCGTGATGAGTCACTGTTACGGCGCAATACACTGGCCCTGGAGGCTAGTGCAAATGCCTATGTTTCGGTCTCGGACGATGCGCAACTACGTCTGGCTTTGAGCTGGGCCAGGGATAGAGAGCTGCCGGTAGTTAATTTGGGGCAGGGTAGTAACGTGGTATTTACTGGTGATGTCGACGCATTGGTTATTCATCAAACAGCACAGGCTATCGAAGTACTTGAAGATAATACACAGTCAGTATTACTCAAAGTTCAGGCGGGGAAAGACTGGCACACACTGGTGCAGTGGTGTTTACACAACGGATATTTTGGTCTTGAGAACCTGGCACTTATTCCCGGTAGGGTGGGCGCCGCCCCTATCCAAAATATTGGTGCTTACGGGGTTGAGCTGTCTTCCTTTGTGCATCGGGTGCACGCGGTTAGCGTGAATGATTTAAATACTGTGACATTAGATACTGCTGACTGTGGTTTTGGCTACAGGGATAGCGTATTTAAGCAACACTTGCGCGATGAGTTAGTTATTACAGCGGTTGAGTTGGTGCTTTCTAAAGTCCCCGATTTACAGTTGGCTTATCCCGCGCTAAAAGAATCGATCTCAGACATCGCAGCTGCAGAGCTCAATCCGCAACGGGTGTTTGATGCTGTAGTGGCGATACGACAGGCTAAGCTGCCAGATCCCGCAGTCATCCCGAATGCGGGGAGCTTTTTTAAAAACCCGATTCTGTCGGTTGTAGAGTTTGAATCGTTGTTCGTTAAAGCCGACAGCGTTCCTCATTACCCTCAATCTGATGGCAGTATTAAGGTGCCAGCGGGCTGGTTAATCGAGAAATGTGGTTGGAAGGGTAGGCGTATTGGCGACCTGGGAATTCACCCTGAGCATTCTTTGGTGATCATTAATTACGGGGAAAAAGACGGCTCAGTACTTTTGAATTTGGCTGAGCAATTGAAACGAGATGTACTTGCTCAGTATGGTGTGACCCTTGAAGTTGAGCCTAGGGTGTACGGGCAGTGAGCGAGTTTGATCATCAGGGATTTCTTAAGAGTTTGACACATCGCGCTGGTGTGTATCAGATGTACGATAAGTCAGGTGGTTTACTGTATGTCGGCAAGGCCAAAAATCTCAAGAACCGGGTAAGCAGTTATTTTCGAGCCAGCGGGCTCGCTGCCAAGACTATGGCTCTGGTGGCCAAAATTCACGATATACAAGTGACGGTAACATCGACTGAAGTCGATGCACTGTTACTGGAACACAACTTAATTAAAACCAATATGCCGCCCTACAACATTTTGTTGAAGGACGATAAATCTTACCCGTATATTTTTCTATCTACGGAAGATAAGTTTCCACGGCTCAGCCTGCACCGTGGTACAAAGCGGCGTAAGGGTAAATATTTCGGCCCCTATCCGAGCGCAGGCGCGGCCCGTGAGTCACTCCATTTCCTGCAAAAAGTATTTATGGTGCGGCAGTGCGAAGACAGTTATTTCAGCAACCGCTCTAGACCTTGCCTACAGTATCAAATTGAACGCTGTACGGCGCCCTGCGTAGATCTTGTGAGCGAGGAAGCTTATGGCGTGCAGGTCGATAGTACGCGCCTATTCTTGCAAGGTAAGTCACAGGAACTCATGGTGAGTTTGGCCGATGATATGGAGCAAGCAGCGAAAGAACTGAAATACGAAGAAGCTGCAGGCCTGCGTGATCAGCTCAGCCAATTACAACATGTACAAGCCAGTCAAGGAATAGAGGGTGTTAGTGGTGATTTGGACATTCTCGCTGCAGTTGTCGCGGGAGGCTCTTGTTGTGTGCAGGTACTGTTTGTTCGCGGTGCGAGGGTATTGGGCAGCAAATCATACTATCCAAAGCTAAAATTGGCCGAAACAGCGGCTGATGTACTGGCTGCTTTCTTGCCGCAATATTATTTGACAGGTGACAGAGTTATTCCCGGGGAAATCATCGTTAATGAGGTTCTGGAGACCCAGAACACGCTGCAAGAAGCCTTTACTGTTCAGTCGGGGCGCAAGGTTAAATTGCGATATAGAGTGAGGGAGGCTCGCGCTCGGTGGATGCAGCTTGCGCACCAAACGGCGCAAAGCAATTTGCAGTCTCACCTGGATGGCCGAAAAACGACCTTCGACAGGCGCCTAGCTTTGCAAGAGACACTGGGACTGGCCGAGTTGCCCGATCGCATGGAGTGCTTTGATATCAGCCACAGCTCGGGCGAGGCCACAGTGGCTTCTTGTGTGGTGTTTGACCAAAACGGTCCGAACAAGTCGGAGTACCGAAAATTTAACATAGAAAATATTACCGGTGGCGATGACTACGCAGCGATGCAGCAGGCTCTAGAGCGTCGCTATAAGCGACTTAAAGCAGGAGAGGGTATTATTCCCGATATTTTATTCATCGATGGTGGCAAAGGGCAGGTGTCGCAGGCTATGTCGGTATTGCAGGAGTTGCAGATTATTGGCGTAGAGGTGGTTGGTGTCGCAAAAGGCGTGACACGCAAAGCCGGATTTGAGACTCTAATAAACGGCCATACCGGTTTGGAGACACAATTGCCCAGTGACAGCGCAGCACTGCATCTCATTCAGCATATTCGTGATGAGGCGCATCGCTTTGCCATTACCGGTCACAGGGCCAGACGAGATAAAACACGTCGAACTTCTGTGTTGGAGAGCATACCCGGAGTGGGAGCCAAGCGTCGTCGAGATTTACTGCGGCATTTCGGCAGTGCCAAAGGAGTTGAAGGCGCGAGTGCCATAGAGCTCAAAAAGATACCGGGTATCAGCGAGACTCTGGCGCAAAACATTTATGATCACTTACATGACTAACGGCCATACATTGCCGTTTTTTTACGCAGAGAGGGAGCGTCCATAGGAATGGGGCTTAACATACCGAATACAATAACCATGGTGCGGATTTGTCTTGTCCCGGTGCTGGTAGTGGTGTTTTATTTGCCTTTCCCGAATCACTTGCTGGTTGCAGCGGGTATATTTGGTGTGGCTGCGGCAACCGATTGGGTCGACGGCTATTTAGCACGCCGACTGGGCCAGATGACTGAGTTTGGTGCGTTCCTAGATCCTGTCGCAGATAAGCTGATGGTGTCTATTGCGCTTGTTCTTCTGGTCGAGCGCCATGACACCATACTGTTCACCTTGGCTGCCTGCGTGATTATTGGCAGGGAAATTGTTATTTCCGCCCTGCGAGAGTGGATGGCAGAATTGGGCGAGCGGACTTCGGTGGCCGTGTCGTATGTCGGTAAGGTGAAAACGGTCTTTCAAATGCTGGCGATCTTCGGCCTACTCGCCGTTGACCCCGCCAGAGACCACAGTTGGGTGGTTTGGTCGTGCTATATCATGCTGTATACAGCGGCTGTACTTACACTGTGGTCGATGTTTATCTACTTGAAAGCTGCTTGGGAAGTCATAAAAGATAGATAACCTGTTTTAATTCAGCCAGTTGCAGTAATTAGCTGTCGTTTGGCTTGACTCTCACGCCTCAGCCCCTAGAATATGCGCCTCTTTCGCGACTAAGATTGCGACCGGGCGACGGTATAAACGCGTTGTGTGCGGGAATAGCTCAGTTGGTAGAGCGCAACCTTGCCAAGGTTGAGGTCGCGAGTTCGAATCTCGTTTCCCGCTCCATTTTAGAACAAAGGCTCGATGGTAGAGTGGTTATGCAGCGGACTGCAACTCCGTTTACGCCGGTTCGATTCCGGCTCGAGCCTCCACTTTTTTTCTCTGAACTAGAATAGTCACGTCAACTTGTGTCTGCGTAGCGGCCGCTTGTGCGCAAATTGTGCGTACTTCATTACACTGGCGCGTCGCCGTCTCATGGCCATCAGACCAAGCAGGCCGGAGCCGAATAGCCAAACCTGCTGCGGGAATGGGAATCACCTAAGTCAGCGCGTCTCTCGAACCACATCGGTACTACCAAACTCATTAATCAGGTATTGCACCTGCCAATTGCTGTCGCCAGAGCTCAGCTCTCTTGTATCGTTATAGTCACTCCAAGTACATGAGCTTCGTTCGGTGCCAGGTGCACAATGTCGCCAGCTGCATTAGCTGTTTCCACGCATACCATGTTCCGATAGCCCCCCAATTCAAAGTCGGCCATTGAATCGGCCTTCGCCACCCATGGATTCCATACAATGGTAGAGCGGCTACCCGTTTTCGTGAGGAGAATATCTCTGTTTAGCTGATAATCGCGCAGTATCTCGTTGCTGCGAGTAGGGTAGTAAATACGATCGAGTTCGCCATCAAAGCGAATGGGACCTGTTTG
>JBLHSI010000047.1:0-15563 GCA_047626655.1 Halioglobus sp. | reverse complement strand
CTACGTTAAAGTTATCCGCTATAGTCGAACGCCAACTGCTCGCCTTTGCTATAATAGGGGTATTGTAAATACAGGCGAAATCTAACATGAGCAATATCACTATCTACCACAATCCGCGATGTTCCAAATCGCGAGCTAGTTTGGCGCTGCTGGAAGAAAACGGCGTTATTCCGGATATAGTGCTGTATCAGGAAACGCTTCTCGATAGTGCGACCATCAATGCCTTGCTTGAAAAACTGGATATGAAAGCGATTGATTTGGTGCGCCGCGGCGAAGCAGATTTTAAGGAGGCAGGGCTGAGTCGCGACTCCAGCGAGCAGGAATTGGTTGATGCCATGGTAGCGCGCCCCAAGCTTATCGAACGGCCCATTGTGGTGAAGGGCGACAGAGCCGTGCTAGGCCGCCCTCCAGAAAATGTATTGGAGTTAATGGCCTAGTGAGCGACGACGCTTATGTTTTGGTGGTTTATTACAGCCGCGGCGGAACCACAGCGACCATGGCGGGTCATATTGCCAGAGGGGTCGAAATGGTGCCGGGTATGTCGGCCAGAGTGCGTACTGTGCCTGCCGTCTCGGCCAATACAGAACAATCCGAGGATGACATCCCAGGCGATGGTCCCCTGTACTGTGATACGAACGACCTGCGAAATTGCGCAGGGCTAGTATTGGGCAGTCCGACTCGATTTGGCAATATGGCAGCACCGCTGAAGTATTTTCTCGATCAAAGCACGTCATTATGGTTGAGCGGGGCGCTTATCGATAAGCCCGCAGCGGTGTTTACCTCAACCTCTAGTTTGCACGGTGGCCAAGAATCGACACTGCTCAGTATGATGCTTCCGCTGCTTCATCACGGTATGGTATTGGCGGGTTTACCGTACAGCGAACCTGGCTTGATGCGCAGCGAAAGCGGCGGAACACCCTATGGTGCTTCTCACTGGGGCGGTGCAGACAATGATAGACTTATCGATCAGGTCGAAGCTGATTTGTGTAAGGGCTTGGGAAATCGAGTGGCCAGTTTGGCCAGCAGGATTGCAAAGTGAGTGGTTTGAAAATGACAACACGCAGCGACAAGGCGCATCTGGCAACATGGTTGGGGTGGGCGGGGTTGTTTCTAACACAAGTCTTAGATGCTTGGCAGATGTCTGTCCCTTGGATTATCTGGTTGGGCACCTTACTGCCGTTGGTGATATTTTTACCCGGCATGTTACGCAATAATTTGCGCAGTTATATATGGTTGTGCTTTGTCAGCTTACTGTATTTTATAGGGTTGGTGGTGCGCTTATTTGCCCAGCCCGATAGTGTGCTGCACGCTGTCAGTATGCTGTCTGTCGTCACGGTATTTACATCGGCGATGTTCTATGTGCGCTGGAAGGCGCGCGAATTGAAAGAGCCTTCAGTGCCCCCGTTACACACCTAGGAGTCTTACGTGAATCTTATCGGTCGTTTTTTTACCAGTATTTGGAAGGGAATCACCTGGATACGGCTCGCCATATCCAACCTGTTTTTTATAGCGATGCTGGCGATTGTTTACTTTGTATACTGGGGAGGTACGCCTGATCCTTTGCCAGAGAAAGCCGCCTTGTTGCTGAGCCCTGTGGGTAGCGTCGTTGATCAGCGATCTTTTATTGATCCCCTCACTGCTCTGCTGGGCGAGCCCTCGCCAGAAAGTCGCGAAGTCTTACTACGCGACGTAATAGAAGCGATCGAAACTGCAAAGGACGACCCCAACATTAACGCTATGGTGATGGAGCTCGATAACCTCTACTCGATAGGTATTAGTAAAACCCAGGAGATTGTTACCGCTATAGAGTCCTTTAAAGAGAGCGGAAAGCCGGTGATCGCAGTAGGGGATTACTACACGCAAACACAGTACTTGTTGGCAAGCTATGCCGATACTATTGTGGTGCACCCTCTGGGTGGCGTTGCGCTGGAGGGCTTTAGCAGCTATCAGAACTATTTTGCAGAAGCGCTGGAAAAGCTGTCGGTGAATATGCATGTATTCAAGGCGGGTGATCACAAGTCGATTGCCGAACCGGTAACCAGAAACGATATGTCACCAGAGCAGAAAGAAATATCCGGTCGTTGGCTTAACAGTATTTGGCGTCAGTATACGCAGATGGTAGAGGGGCAGAGAAACTTACCGGTAGGTGCGATTGACGATTACATTAATAATTATACAGCACGGTTGGATAACCATGGCGGCGACATGGCCAAGACATCTTTGCAGGCCGGCCTCGTAGACCAAATTCTGGGGCGTACTGCAACCAACGAATTTGTAGCCGACTTGGTGGGTGCACGCAATGAAGAAGGGCAATATGAGGCGGTATTCTTTAGCGAATATTTATCGCGTAACAGGCCAATTTTGCCAGTGGCAATAGAAGGTGATCGGGTCGCAGTCATCACCGCTAAAGGCAACATACTAAATGGCGAGCAACCCCCGGGTACAATCGGTGGAGACTCTCTCGCCCGATTAATACGCAAAACCGCAGAGAGCGGTGCGTCAGCCATTGTGCTGCGCATTAATAGTGGCGGAGGCAGTGTGTTTGCCTCAGAGGTTATTCGACAATCAGTACTAGATGCCAAAGCACTAGGTTTGCCTATTGTCGTTTCGATGGGCTCCATCGCCGCTTCTGGTGGTTACTACATTGCTGCTGAGGTCGATGAAATTTGGGCGACACCCGCTACCATCACTGGCAGTATTGGTGTAATTGCAGCGTTTCCAACGCTGGAGAACTTGTACGCCAGCTTGGGTGTGCATACCGATGGCGTAGGTACTACCGAATTGGCAGGTGCACTGCGGCTGGATAGGCCGCTAAATGCAAAAATATCAGCTTCTATCACAAGCTCAGTTGAACATACTTATCGCGGATTCGTGGGCTTGGTAGCGCAGGGCAGGAATATGACCCCGGAGGCGGTAGACTTAGTCGCACAGGGCCGAGTATGGAGTGCTACAGATGCACTACAGCAGGGCTTAGTGGATAAGTTGGGCCATTTACAAGACGCCATTGTCGCGGCTGCCGAACTGGCCGAACTCGAAGATTACGAGGTACAATATGTGGGTTTACCACTGTCGCCCCGCGATCAGTTTATGCAGGTTTTAGCCCAGCGCGTTGGTACCTTGCGGCCTTGGTCAGAGGGTTCTGTGTCGGCCCTTGCCAAGATGTTCGAGCCCGCTGTGCAAGCGGCACAGCAAATGATTCAGCTCAACGATCCAGCTAACCTTTACCTGCGCTGCTTCAGTTGTGGCTCAATAAACTAATACAGACGACTTTAAAGAGGATTGAGTGTGCCTAAAGCCAGTGATCTAAAGCGCGGTTCGGTAGTAGAAATTAAGGGCAATGCCTATATCGTCAAACATATTGATATGAAGGCCCCCTCTAGCCGAGGGGCCAACACACTCTATAAGATTCGCTTTAACGATGTGCGCAGTAAGCAAAAGCTGGACGAGACGTTCAAGGGCGATGATATCCTGGGAGAGGTCGACTTAGAGCGCCGCAAAGTTCAATTTTCCTATATCGACGATCTGTTTTATGTGTTTATGGATGAGGAAGATTACAGCCAATACCATTTGTCCAAGGATATTTTGGAAGAAGAGCTGCCCTATATTACTGAAGGTTTAGAAGGTTTGATGGGACTGCGAGTTAACGGCGAATTTGTCGCAGTAGAGCTACCTCAATCGGTCATCATGGAAATTACGGAGTGTGCACCGGGCATAAAAGGCGCCTCGGCATCCGCCAGGACCAAACCAGCTACCTTCGCCACCGGATTAACGGTGCAGGTGCCAGAGTATTTAGATGTGGGCGAGCGCGTTAAAGTCAATACTCAGGAAGCCCGGTACATGTCTAGAGCTTAGCTAGCTGTTCTGAGCAACCGCCAGATCACCCTGGCGCCAGCGTGCCAGGTCGCCCAAGATCATGTAGAGGCAAGGCACCAAGAGCAAAGTAATGATCGTCGCAAACACAATACCGAAGGCCAGTGATATGGCCATGGGTACTATTTCCTGTGCTTGGGCACTGCGCTCGAGCAGCATGGGCACCAAGCCAAAAAATGTGGTTAATGAGGTTAGCAAGATAGCCCGGAAGCGGCGTCTGCCTGCATCTAGAATCGCGTCAAATGTGGTTTTGCCTTCGGCGACCGCTTTATTGGTGTAGTCCACTAGTATGAGACTGTCATTCACCACGACGCCACTGAGCGCGATAACGCCCATCATTGACATCATGCTCATGGGGTAGCCGGTGAGCCAGTGACCAATAATGGCGCCAATAACGCCAAAAGGAATCACACCCATAATGATCAGCGGTTGTAAGTATGACTTGGTGGGGATGGCGAGAAGGGCATAAATTCCGAACAACGCCAGTGTAAAACCGGTCATCATACTTTTGGCAAGTTTGGCTTCCTCGTCGGACAAACCCGATATTTCAACGTTTAGCCCGGGGTATTTTGCCTTTAAATCGGGTATTACGGTTGCCAGTACTTCACTCACAATCTTGGCGGGCTCTACCATCGACTTGTTGGCCTCGGCCGTAATTTCGGCTGCGCGCCTATAGCCAATGTGAGTGGCTTTTAGTAAACCCTGTCGGGTTTCTATTTTTGCGACAGTATCGAAAGGAACGGCGTCGCCAGAGGGCGTGCGAATAAACATATTGGCCAAACTGTCGGTAGTCTCTCGGTCGGCCTTGGGATAGCGCACCATGACTTTAACTTCATCAATACCGCGTTGGACGCGCTGTGCCTCTGCGCCATAGAACGCATGTCTCACTTGGCTACCCAGATCGTAGCGATTGAGGCCTAGCGTTTCTGCCTCGGGCAGAAGATCCAGGTGAAATTCGTCAGAGGTATCGCTGGCTCCATTGCGAAAATCATACAAGCCAGCATATTGACGCAGCGCATCTTCGAGTTCCTGAGCCGCCGCGCGCAAGGTGTCAAAATCCTTATGCATCAGGTCAAAGGCGATGTCCGGCCCAAAGTTAGGGCCATCTGCCGAATCAATGGATAAAACCTCTACGCCATGTATTATGCCGGCGCGTTCGCGCCACATGTTTTCAATCTCTCGCGTTGTTAAATGGCGTTCGTCCTCTTTGGTTAACTCCACTTGTATACCACCGGAAGTTCGATCGATGCCGTAGGCAAAGATATGAGATATAAGCTGCTCTTCTTGACCTCGCTCGCGTTGATACTCTTTCTCGATATCCTGTAGATCAGAGACAACTTTATCGATCACCTCTCGAGTGCGATATTCTGCAGTGCCTGGCGACATGCTAAGTTCAACCCCGATAAACTCCCCGGGAACGTCCGGTGCCAAAACCGTGCGTACAACGCCGCCGGCGAGCAGTCCACCCGACAAAATCAGCAGTGACAAGAAAAAAGCGAGAGTTGAATAGCGATTGGCGATACAAAGCTTCACAAAAGGCGTATATCGGTGATCGATAAAATGCTTAAGTCGTTTGTTTATCGCTTCCTGAATATGGTCAACGCTCAGCAATATGCGATTTTGAGTGGGTTTACTGTGCGCCAGGTGAGCGGGCAGAATCCATTTCGACTCGACCAATGAAAAACACAAACACAAAATCACGACCCAGCCACAAGCCTCAGGAAATACCGCAAATACACCGTCTATAAACAGTGTTGGGGCAAAGGCAACAATGGTTGTTAGAACGCCAAACGTGGCGGGTGTCGATACTCGGTACACACCGTTAATGACGTTATCCACGCTGTGGCCGTATTTTTCCTGTTCAGCGTAGGCACTTTCACCCATGATTATGGCGTCGTCTACCACGATACCCAGCACCAGAATAAAGCCGAAGATACTGATCATATTGAGGCTGGCATCCACGTAGCTCGTATTAATCAGAGCCATTGCTCCCAGGAAGCAAACAGGGATACCCAACATCACCCAAAACGCCAGTTTGATCTCCAAAAACAGGGCCAGTATGAAAAAGACCAGCAGGGCACCTATCGCCAGGTTCTTAACCATCATGCCCAATCGGCCGTCGAGGTAATAAGTGATGTCGGCCCAAATAGTTAGCGATACGCCGGTGGGCAGGAGTGTGTTTTTTTCTTCAACATAGGCGCGTGCATCAGCTGCGGTATCAATGATGTCCTGCTTATTCATAGAGAACACAGAGACGCCCAGAGAATAGCTGCCGTTGAACAGCGAGAACCCTTGTCCATCGACAAAGCCGTCTATTACAGTAGCAATGTCGCCCAGTAGCAGACGCGTTCCGTCTGGCCATGTCTTAAGTACAATAGATTCAAAGTCTTGCTGCACATACGCCTGGCCGATGGTGCGCAACATAATGTCGCCGTTTTTCGTTTGCACGGAGCCGGCCGGTAGATCCAGGGAAGAGGAAGCCACGGTGTTGGCAACCTCGCCCAGCGTCAGATGGTATTCACGCAGTAATTGCTCCGATATTTCTATCGATATCTCATAATCGCGCGCGCCAATGACATCGGCTGCCGATACACTGGGTAGGGTAAGCAGGTCACGCCTGACCTCATCGGCGAGCGCCTTCATACTGCGTTCGTCCAAATCCCCAGAAATTTGCACCGTCAGAGCCGGAAACAATAGCTCAGGTTTTTGAATAATGGGTTTTTCTGATTCCTCAGGGAAGTGCTGAACCGCATCGATTCGAATCTTGATGTCGTCTAGCAGTTTCGTTATGTCCACACCGTCTTGTGGCTCAACCATTACTCTGGCCATTGACTCCCACGCGTCAGACTCTACGCGCTTGATGCCGTCCACGTCGTTGATGGCCTCCTCGATTTTTAGAACAATGCCTTTTTCAACTTCTTCGGGAGCTGCGCCCGGGTAGGCCATAGTGATAAATATGATGTCGAGGTCTATGGCAGGAAACATCGCGCGCTGAATATTAAAAGCAGAGAACAGCCCCACCGTCATGATGACCATCATGAGCAAGTTGGCCGCCACTGGGTTGCGGGCGAACCAGGCGATTATTCCGGTGCGAGATGCTTCTGTCATAGCGCGTTTGTAGCCTGCGCGTTGGCCCTTTCTGCGGTCGATTTCTGAGAAACAATTCTTACCTTACTACCGGAGAATGTCGGATCTAGCACGGATACCGAGACTAAATCGCCGTCCTCTAATCCGGCTGAGACGTATATTAAGTCGCCCCCTGTTCGCAGGAGGCTTACCTTACGATTTCGCAAGATCATATCCTCGTCCACAACCCACAGTAAATTTCCGGCTCTCAAAATATGTCTGGGTAGGACGGTGATGCCATCTAGTTCCTTGCCAAGAATTCTGGCATGAACAAAAGTCCCTATGCGCAGTGGTGATAGCGGCTCGGTCGAGGTCTTTAGCCCGTAGGGGTCTTCAATCCGTGCCACCGTGTACAGTACGCGAGAGCGTTCATCATAGATGCCTTCAGTTCGAACGAGCTGAGCCTGCCAGTGTTGCACGTTGCCCGCCACATCGCTGTAGAGGTCAACGTTGGTATCGGCGTTATACGCACCAACACTGGGCAGGTCTAGATAGCCGAGCTTACTTTGCGGAACCGCCAGCCTAACTTCGGCAGATTCAATAGACATGATCTCGGTGAGTGGCGTTCCGGGTGAGACAAACTGTCCAAGCTCACTGTGTTTGCTACGAATAAGGCAATCGTAAGGCGCACTAATCACGGTTCTCTCGAGATTGTTGGTCGCGGTATCCCGGTCGGCCATGGCTGACAGTAACTGCGCCTCGGCCAGCTCAAGTTGTGGAATACGCAGGTAAAGGTCTTTTGCTTCAGGGCTGCGCTGACTTCCTTTGGGCAGTCTTTTCCATTCTTGTCTTGCGACGGCGGCCCTGCCCTTCTCCTGAGCCATCCCACTTTTTGCCGATGCGACAGCAGCTTGAGCTCGCAATAACTCGGTTTGATAATCTCTGGGGTCTATGCGAAGGATCACGTCTCCCTTGCTGACAAAATCGCCTACGTTGAAAGCGTCCGACACTTCAGTAATGCGACCTCTGACTTCAGAGATGATCGACGTTTGCCGTACTGGGGTTACCGTACCCTGTGCCTGAATAGGAATGCGGATAGTTTGCAGTGACACTTCCAGTGCATCTACCGTAATGTCTTGTGCGGCGGGTTCGGCCAATTCAGATGACGGCCGATTGAAGTACAGAACCGCAGTTACGGCACTGGCTATTACCAACATGATAGCGGAGAGAAAAAGCTGTTTAGATTGACCTGTCACTGCGGCTACCGTGGATTGTATCAAAAGGGAGAGCTAATCTGTCAGGCTATCATTTATACCACACTGCGGACCAGCAGCTGCATGAAATCCTCGTAATACTAGCAGCCCGGCCATTGCTGGCGGCGGGCTGCCTGCTGAGCGGTAGTTACTCTGGCTTGTCGATGTGCAGATCCATCTGAGGATAGGGGATACTCAAGCCGGCTTCATCAAACTTTAGTTTGACCGCTTCAGTTGTTTCCCAATATACGTCCCAGTAATCAGCAGCATTAACCCATGGACGAACTAAAAAGTTGACGCTGGAGTCAGCTAATTCGCCTACCGCGATGACGGGTGCTGGCTCGGCCAGAATGCGCTCATCGGCGGCAATAATATCTTCGAGTACTTTCCTTGCCTTGCGAAGGTCATCGTCATAGGAGATACCAAAGACCATATCTACCCGGCGTGTAGGCCTGGCCGAGAAATTGGTAATATTTCCGCCCAATACTGCGCCATTTGGAATAATCACTTCTTTGTTGTCGGGCGTTGTCAATGTGGTGGTGAAAATGCTGATGCTGTCGACCACGCCGGTGGCTCCTGCCACTTCAACGAAGTTACCTTTGGTGAACGGGCGAAAGACAATGATCATAACGCCCGAAGCAAAGTTAGATAGGGAGCTTTGCAGCGACAGACCGATGGCCAGGCCGGCAGCACCCAATAGCGCGATAAGCGAAGTGGTGTCTACACCGAGTTGGCTGAGTGCAGCGATAATGACAAACAGCAATAATACCCAGCGTAAAATTGAGCTAACAAAGCGCACCAGCATCTCGTCTACTTCTTGTGAGAGCATTAATTTGTCAGCGATGCGAACCAAGGCGCCGACGACAATTCTACCGACAATGAAGATGGCCAATGCGAGGGCGATTTTAATTCCCCAAGGCACTACTATGGTGTCCAGTAGGGTGCTTGTATCGAAATCGTCAAACATGAGTTGAATTCCTTTTACTGTTAATTGAGTTGCGGCAAATATAGCGAAAAACAACAGATATTCATATGACTATTTATACGCCTCTTTACGTGTTTTATCTGTCGCCGGCTAGCTTGAACATACTAGAGCGTCAGCGTTATAAACTCGCAGTGGTGGCAACAGTTGAACCGGCGCGACTGAATCCGCAGCCAACGGGGTGTTATAGTCATTGGTCAGCTCAACAGACACAACGGAGAGATCATGACTACACGGTTCGAAACGCCTTCAGCGCTGCTCGATGCATGCGGCCAATCGCTGGGACACAGTGACTGGGTGCAAATTGATCAAGCGCGTATTGACCAATTTGCGCAGGCAACCGGCGATCATCAGTGGATTCATGTGGACCCTGAGCGAGCGGCAAAGGGCCCCTTTGGTAAAACAATAGCCCATGGTTATCTCACCCTGTCGCTGGCCAACCTTTTCCTGCCGCAGATTATGCAGGTAGACAATACCTCAATGGGCGTCAACTATGGTTGTGAAAAGGTTCGTTTTCCCGCCGCCGTGCCCGTGGGAAGTCGAGTGCGTGGCAGCGGTGAGGTGATTGATGCGCGAGAGGTGAAGGGCGGTGTGCAGGTGATCGTCAAAATAACCATCGAGATAGAGGGCTCAGATCGGCCCGCCTGTGTCATCGACACTATAAGCCGATTTTATCCATGAGCCAGGATGCGCGCGAGCAGCCTGTTTTTCCATCGGCGACGGTAGTTTTGATTCGCGACGGTGAAGTTGGCCTGGAAGCACTATTGGTGCAGCGTAGTAAGGCGGTTAAGCATATGGGCGGTATGTGGGTTTTTCCGGGAGGAAAGGTCGATGACAGCGATTATCCGTCAGATCGCGATGCCTATGGCGCCGCAGTGAACGCAGCAATTAGGGAGACACGCGAAGAGGCTGGTCTTTCTATCTCTAGCGAACAACTGGTGTACCTGTCGCACTGGACCACTCCGGTTGGGGCCCCGAAGCGTTTCTCTACCTGGTTTTTTCTTGCTATTTTGGATTCGGACCAAGAGGTGAAGGTCGATGGCGGAGAAATTGCTAATCACCGCTGGGTACAGCCCAGTCTGGCCCTGACCGAAGCCGCCGATGACTCCGAAGATTTACAGTTGATGCCGCCAACGTATGTCAGCCTTGTTGATATTGCCGATTGCCAAGATTGCGGGCAAGCCCGGGGCGCAATGGGGGAACGCAAGGCCATTGTGTACGCACCTAGAGTGGCCGTAGGAGAGGAGGGTACCTGCTTTCTGTATGAGGGTGATGCGGGCTATATCAACACCGACGCCGCAGCGCAGGGGGCTCGCCATCGCACGGTAGTGAGCGATCGCAAGTTGCGCTACATGCGGCAGGGCTGTGAGGGTTTGTCAGAGCGTTAGCGTGTCACGATAACCGAGCTGCCGTGACCAAATAGGCCTTGATTGGCGGTGATGCCGACCTTGGCGCCCTCCACCTGACGGTCTCCAGCTTGCCCGCGCAATTGCCATGTGAGTTCGCAGATCTGAGCCAGCGCCTGAGCCGGCACAGCTTCACCGAAACAGGCTAGGCCACCGGATACGTTCACGGGAATTTTGCCGCCTAGTGCGGTATCACCTGCGCGCAATAGGCCGGCGGCCTCGCCTCGCGGTGCAAGCTGTAAGTCTTCTATCCAATCTAGCTCCAGAGCGGTAGACAGATCGTATACCTCGGCCAGACTGACATCTTCGGGACCAATCCCGGCTTCTTCATACGCCTTTACCGGTAATGACGCGCGATATGCCTGTGCCGTTACACCGTCTGCAACGGCTGAATCAGTGGCTATATCTGGCATCTCAATCACTTCGCTGGCGAAGGTAGGTGTTACCGTGGATATCGCTGCTATACGAGGGGCATTGCCTTTGCCTATTCTGCGAGCGTATTCCAGGCTGGAGACGATTAGCGCGGCGCCTCCGTCACTGGTGGCGCAAATGTCCATCAAGCGCAATGGGTTGGCAACCATGGGTGAAGCAGCGACGTCTTCTGCGCTAAAACACTTGCGATAGCGCGCGCGTGGATTTTTACTTCCAACCAACGAGTTTTTTACCTTAACCGCTGCAAAATCTTCCAAAGTATCGCCATAAACGTCCATCCTTCGACGAGCGTATAGCCCGAAGTAAGTGGGGTTGGTGATGCCCAGGTAAAACCGGACCCAATCTGGATCCTCGGGTCGATAGCCCCCCACGGGTGCTAGAAAGCCTTTTGGCGTTGTGTCGGCACCCACCACCAGGGCCACATCGCAGTGACCGGCAAGAATCTTGGTGCGTGCTGCGGCCAGTGCCTGCGAGCCAGATGCACACGCGGCATACGAGGTATTGACCTCGGCCCCTTGCCAACCAAGAGCCTGAGCTATGCTGGCACCCGCGACATATCCAGGGTAGCCGCAGCGCATGGTGGCGGCACCTGATACGAACTTTATGTCTTGCCAAGGTACACCGGCATCGGCCAGCGCTTCGCGCGCGGCGGCAACGCCATACTCGACAAAGTTATGACCCCATTTTCCCCAGGGGTGCATTCCGGCACCCAAGATGGCAATTTCATTCGACATAGTATGATTTACTCCCGTTATCTATACCTCTTAAGAGGCTATAGGCTGCCATTTCCAGGTGACTTTAATATCGTCTTCGGTCTCGTGCAGAGTTTCCAGTACTAACTCGACCGCCATGCCGACTTTAAGGTCGGTAACGCCAACCCCTTCAACTACCTGCCCCAAGACCACCATTTTTTCTTTCTCTAACTCAACGGCTGCTATCGCATAGGGCTCGAAAGGGTCCGCGGCAACAAAAGGGGCGGGCGGTTTGTAGCCGGCGTTGGTGTAGCTCCATATCTTTCCAGTTCTGCTCAACTCTACATCGTTGAAGTCGGTGCTTTCACAGCTGGGATTTTTACAGTAATGAGTTTGTTTTGGAAAAAAGTAGCTTCCGCACTCCTGACATTGGCTGCCGATGAGGGAGGGTTTACTGCCCATAGTGTGCCAGCCTTTGATGGCTGGGGCTTTGGGTTTAGTCGGTGATCGTGAATCAGTCATAGTACCGGTCATAGGTTAGTCTCCTCAAAAGGCGAACACAGGGTACTACTCCCGATAAGAAACTGGCAAGAAATGCCACCTTGATACGCGGGTGCGGCGAACGCTTTTGTCTTTGGGTATAGCTATGCGTCCTCGGCGACGGGCTAATCCCGTTTTCGTCCAATGCTTGTCTCACATGTTCAAATAAGTCATATTTGGAGGTGTAGTAATAATACAAGAGCAATAATAATGATAGCGTCACTGACATTGGAAAATCTAACTGAATCGCCGCGAGGCCGAACTTTGGCCGTCGCTGTGGCAGCTGCCACACTGGCTATAAGCACATCGGTTATGGCTCAAGAGGCACCCCGGAAGGGTTACAGCTTACTGCTGGAGGAAGTGGTGGTGACTGCGCAAAAGCGCGAAGAGAACTACATGGACGTTCCCGTCACAGTAAACGCATTCACTGCGCAGGACATGATCAATACAGGTGCCGTCACTATTCAGGATATTGATGATTTTATTCCCGGCGTGGAAATCAGCGATCCAGGAGGTGGTTCTACGCAAGTGGGTATTACAGTGCGGGGAGTGTCGAGTCCCAATATTAGTTCTGGCGGTGATCCCTCGGTAGCGACTTTTTATGACGGCAGTTATATGCCGCGCGCGGTCACCTCGCTGCCGTTCGCAGATATAGCTCGGGTCGAAGTTCTCAAGGGGCCGCAAGGTACCTTGTTTGGCCGTAATGCGACAGTGGGTGTGATTAACATTGTGCCCAACAAGCCGACTAATCAATTCGAAGGTGTTGTTAGTGCGCGCGCGGGCAACTACGATTTGTTGCGCCTAGAGGGCATGATTAATGCGCCGATCACTCAAAATATAGCGATAAGGGCTAATGTGCTGGCACACGAACGGGGCGGTATTACCGAGAATGTGGGTATATCGGGTGATATACGCGACGAAAAATTTTCCGCCGCCAGAATTTCTTTGCTGTGGAATGTGTCGGACAAAACCGACATTCAGCTCAGTTATGATGTTGAAGACCGTGATGAACAGCCGCGACAGACCATCGGCGTTGGGAAATACGCCTACAAGGGTAACCTCGACCCTTTTTCCGGCAAAGCCTTTAACGATGTAGTCGGACAAGAAGAAACGCGCGAAATGTATGGCGTAGCGCTAAAGCTCAACCATGAGATTAGTGACAGTTTGTCGATGTTTGGCGTGCTGAGCTACCGAGATTGGGAAACCACCAACCTTGAAGACGAGGATGGCACTGGCGACCCGAAGCGGTATTTTGATTCCAACAACATAGAAGACTCGAATATTCTCTATAGTGAAATTCGTTTCAACTATACCGATGACAAATTTACTATTGTCGGCGGTGCTAACTATAGCTCTGAGGATGTATTTCAGCGCACTGATATTGATTTACTCGCCGACTCCTATATGCAATTTGTGTCTCTTGAATTTGGTTTGAGTCAGGATGAACACTTGTGGGATATATTGGAGAATGATCCGGCAGTCTATCTTGGTGCCTCTGAAGCCGCCGGACTCGCATTGTTACCCCCTTCGTTTGCCGGCACTTTTGTCACTGAGACTATGGATAACACGGGAGACTTCACTAACTGGGGAATATTTGGTGACGTGACTTATCAGCTGACCGGCACCGTTCGAATAGTAGGTGGCTTGCGTTACAGCGCCGATGAAAAAGACTACACCTGGAAGACCTTCCCCACGTCGGCTAACTGGCCTGTTGCTCCGGCTGGTATTAACTACTTCCCAGAAGATACAGGCGCAGACCTAGCCAACTTCTACGATAAATTTAGCGACTCCAAGAGTTGGGATAAGGTCACTGGTAGGGCTGTAGTAAACTGGGACTTTAGCGATGATGCAATGGTGTATTTATCTTATGCTACGGGCTATAAATCGGGTGGCTTTGACGGCCAAACATTTACATCGGTTGTCACAGGACCGTTCGAGCCAGAGGAAAGTTCCAATATCGAGCTGGGCCTGAAAGGTGACTTTTTCGACAAGAGTCTCCGCTTGGAAGTTGCTCTGTTTCACCAGGAATTGGACAACAAACAAACCCAGAAATCTACTACTGACGGCCCGGATGACTCGACGGCATCGCCCAGCGTGATAAGTGGTGACGAAGAGACCGATGGTATTGAACTGATTGTGCAATGGAACGTGTTGGACAACTTGAGACTAACCGCTTTGACAACGTACCGTGAGACCGATTCACAACTGCAAGCATACTTTGACAGTGCGGGCGATCCTGCGGGTGGTGTTAGTGAATCAGACACGTCTGATTTTGATTACACTTTGCGATTTGATTGGTCGCCAGTGATCCCAGTGGGATATTTATTTGTTCATATGGATTACGTGTTTGATGAAGAGACCGGGCCCGACGACAGCGATGTCATATTTCAAACAGGACCGTGGTACTTCCAGGACAAGAAAAAGCTCTCTGCGCGGGTAGCTTGGCAAAATGAAGGTGGCAATATTGAAGTGGCACTGTGGGGTAAAAACTTACTCGACGAAGAAAATGCCAGTAATCCCGGTGGGTTTGTGGCTGACGTATTAGGCGCTGCACACACCGCTATTGACGACCCACTCACCTATGGAGTTGACTTGAGGTACATGTTTTAGCGATTTTCGCTGGCCGCTTGGCTTGCCTCTACCGCGCTGATGGCGGTCGCTATTACCTCGCTGAGTTGCATTAGCAGGCGACTGTAAGCCGGTGCTATGTCGGTGGCCTGAAGCGGGTTGGATGAAATGTCCTGATGCAATCTGTTAATGTGGCGCGATACGGTTTGCTCAAGTTGTGGTCGGTGCAGGCGCCACTCGGCGATTAGGCTGGCACCTGAGTTGTTGGCGTCGAGGCGCAATATTGTAATCTCCACAGCGTATTGTGGTTTTTCCTTGCTGCCAAAAGGGTAGCTCTGTACATTTTGAGTGTCCAGCAGCGATGCCAGGTTAAGCCTCATGACTCGTTCAATGCCGCCGTCCAAAGGTTCCGCCCATCGCTCAAAACTGGCGACATGCAGCTGGTTGTTATCGCGCGATAAAACAAACGCATTGCGGTTGAGATACTCGGGTATTTCTATCGGTCCCACCCCCAGTGAAAGCGACCCCTGCGCCGGAATATCGGTGGCCTCACTACTGAGTAAATAGTAATTGCTATTGGGTGTGGTGCCGCAGGCTGTTAAAGTCAGAGTAATAACAGCAGCTGAAACAAACCGTTGCAGTCTGATAATCATTCTTTATCTCCACTTTTACCCCGAATGAGTACCTCGGGATGTTCTTCCAACGTTTTCGCCAACAACTGTATCTCTCTTCCCGCCAGCGATATTTCTCGCAG
>JBLHSI010000046.1:0-15610 GCA_047626655.1 Halioglobus sp. | reverse complement strand
AGATACAATTTCGAAATCATAATTCGTAATGAATTTATGAACACTTGTTGTATCTGAATAGTTGTGACAACTACCCCAACAAGTGCCCACACATCTGTCTTCATCTTCTTGTTAAACAACTCTCAACACCGCTAGGGCGCGAGTACGGTTTGGGTCACCCCAACCGAGGGAGCGTATTATACTTACTGGAGCTTCTTTAGCAAGAAGAATTTTAAAATTCTTACTGCTTATTTTCACTCCGGTTTACCTTCAGCAATCTATCTAAGCTTTTGAAAATACTAGCTTTTTGCTGCCTCTGAATAAGCTCGCCAGCCGTCAGGGAGGCGAACTATACGCAGGGGGTAATTCTAGGGCAAGTAGTTTTTAGTAATAATTTCAATTTGCCAACTATTGCCAGCAGCTAGGGCCAAACACTCGCCCGCAAAATCTCGCGCAAGCCCTTATAACTCGGCGCCCCAGCCATTTTACAGTCGACCCTGCCCGCTTAACTCATTTCGAACAGGTGATACTTTTTCTTGCCCAGTTTCACTAAGTAGAAGCGATTCCAAAAGGCCCTGTCCGCCCCGAACACCTCGGAGACACTGCCATTGTCGTCCCAACTTGTTTCGCGGTTATTCACTAGAACAGCTTTTCGCCCCAGCGCATCCTTCACCTGTTTGCCCGATCCAGCCAGCCCCGCCTCAACCAGCAGTTGCGTGAGCGTCTCGGGCAAACGACTTCGAGAGATAGTGCTGGCAGGCATGCCATCGAGCCGCAACTGCATCATGTCTTGCTCAGACAGGCCATCCAGCGAGCCACTAAACAGCGCCTCGGTAATTCGCTTGGCGCCGTGCAAACCGTCTTCTGAATGCACTAACCGGGTAACTTCTTCGGCAAGCACTGCTTGAGCCTGCGGACGCCCCTGCCTTTCACCATCGGCACGCTCAATTTCAGCTATGTCGCCTACCGCGAGGAAAGTAAAGTAATTGAGGTAGTTATAGACCTCTGAATCCGCCGTATTGAGCCAAAACTGGTAAAACGCATAGGGCGAGGTGCGAGCGGGGTCCAGCCAAATAGTGCCCGATTCACTTTTGCCAAATTTAGTACCATCGGCCTTAGTAATTAACGGCATGGTAAGGCCGAATACCTGGCGCGAGTACATCCGCCGGGTCAGGTCGATACCGCCAGTGATATTACCCCACTGATCGGACCCTCCTATTTGCAATGTGCAATCGTGACGATCGCAAAGCTGGGCAAAATCATAAGACTGTAAAATCATATAGGTGAATTCGGTAAAGCTAATCCCGGCGCCCTCGCGCTCCAGTCGCTGCTTGACAGACTCTTTTTGAATCATACTGTTGATGGAGAAATGTTTACCCACATCGCGCAAAAAACTCAGCACGTCCATACCGGCCGTCCATTCCAGGTTGTTAACAATTTCGGCCGACGCTTGGCCCGCATCAAAATCAATAAACCGCGACACCTGAAGCTTGAGCTTTTCAATCCATGCCGCCACCACTTCTTCAGTATTAAGCTGACGCTCCTGAGCCTTAAAACTCGGGTCGCCGATGAGGCCTGTAGCACCCCCCACCAAGGCTAGCGGTTTATGCCCCGCCAATTGAAATCGCCGCAACATCAGCAGAGGAACCAAAGAACCTACATGCAAACTATCGGCGGTGGGGTCGAAACCGCAATAGAGCGTGCGCGACCCACCTTCCAACCACTCGATCAGGGCATCTTCCCCCGCCATTTGGAAGATCAAACCGCGGGCGCGGAGATCAGCTATCAGTGCACTGCTCATGGCTTTGCTCTCTTTTGTTACATAGGTGAATTTTGCGCGCCAACGATACCGGATATAGGCATAATTTCATAGCTGAGCCGCCGCTCTGGCTCACCTCAACAGACAGCTCGAAACTGCCTCTGTTTTTAGCTATACTGCCATGATTGGTATACAGAAAGACTGTGGGAATTATGTCAGCAGCTAATAAGATGCGGGGGGCCACCGCCCTTCGCAGTGAAAAACGCCTAACTCGCAAGCACTTACTCGCGGTATGCGCCATCACTGTTGCGGTCGCGTTATCGACCCTATTACTGCCTTCTAACGACGTTGAAGCCAACAGAAATGTTGAGCGTGTGACAGACGCCGTCGATAACTCGGCTACCTTGCCGCTGCCAGCAGCGTCAACCACATTACTTCAAATTCAGTCTGAGACCCCCGCGCCAGAGCCTGCTGCTACCGAGATCTGGAATGAAATAGCGGTCGTATCGGGAGACAACTTATCACTTATATTCAAGCGAGCCGGATTCAGCGATCGCGATATATATCGCATCACCAAGAAGACTAACCAGGGCAAATCTCTTACCCGGATTTTTCCCGGTCAAACTATTGCCTTCAAAGCCGATGAAAATGATGAACTGATGGCAGTCCGCCATAAGGTCTCCGCACTAGAATCAGTTACCTACCACAAATCAAACAAGGGGTTTAAGGGCCAACGCGACATGCGTACTCCCCAAATACAACAGTCCTCGGCAAGTGCGGTTATTACCTCTTCATTATATTTGGCCGGCCAAAAAGCAGGGCTGTCGCAGAACATGATCATGGAGATGGCCAATATTTTTGGTGGCGTCATCGACTTCGCGCTCGATCCCAGGGTCGGCGATACCATCAACCTAATCTACGAAGATTTGTATTTAGATGGCGAGAAATTCAAGGACGGCGCGATCCTCGCGGCCTCATTCACCAATAGGGGGAAAACGTTTAACGCATTTAGGTATACCGACTCCACCGGCAAGTCAAATTACTACAACGAAAATGGCGTGAGCATGCAAAAAGCGTTTCTTTTGTCTCCTGTTGACTTCACCCGCATCAGCTCAAACTTTAATATGCGCCGCCTACACCCCATATATAAGACCACCCGACCTCACCGAGGTACCGACTACGCCGCGGCTAGAGGCACGCCAGTATTCGCCACCGGGGAGGGTCGCGTTATCAAGGCTGGATACAATAAATCCAATGGTAACTATGTATTTATTCAACACGGAGAGCAGTACGTTACCAAGTACCTACATCTGCACAAACGCAAGGTTGGCAAAGGACAGCGTGTAGTTCAAAGTCAGGTCATTGGCACCGTAGGCTCCACCGGTGCCGCGACAGGTCCGCACTTACACTACGAGTTCTTACTCAACGGAGTGCACCGCAACCCGCGCACGATCCACAAGAAACTCCCCAAGGCCGAGACGCTCGCGGCAACCGAAATGCCCGCTTTCAAGAAAGCCATCACCAACGCGACTACGCAACTTGCCTCGTTGCAAAATAGCAATAATTTGGCGATGAACGATCTCAGCAGTAGCGCGCCCTGAGCACAGTGAATTCGGAACTCTATGTCGGACTCATGTCGGGCACCAGCATCGATGCTATCGACTGCGCCGTCGTGCGGTGCTCGCAAGACACCATAGAACTGCTGGAGACAGCTGAGCATGCTATCCCAGAGACCGTGCGAAAAGAGATCGCACAGCTCAGTCACAGCGGTCCTGGTGAGATCGAGATAATGGGCAGACTGGACCGAGTAATCGGCGCCCTTTTCGCCGAAGCGTCGTTGAATTTACTGGAAGCAGCAGGTATAGCAGCGCAGGACATAGCCGCAATAGGGAGTCACGGGCAAACCATTCGCCACCGACCACCGTCTGGTGGACACGCCCCAAAAGAGAGTTTTACCCTGCAAATCGGCGACCCCAACACCATTGCTGAATTAACCGGCATTACCACCGTCGCAGATTTTCGACGCCGCGATATTGCAGCTGGCGGAGAAGGCGCACCGCTAGCCCCTGCGTTTCATGCAGCGGCATTTGCCAAACCGGGTGTAAATCGGGCCATAGTGAATATTGGCGGCATCGCCAACGCCTCTATCCTGATGGGCGACCGACTTCACTTAGGATTCGACACAGGACCTGGCAACACCTTACTCGATCATTGGATAGCCCGACATCGAGGCGATCGCTATGATCGTGACGGTGCTTGGTCAGCCGAAGGGAGCGTATCACCCGAATTACTATCGCGACTGTTGGGCCACCCTTTCCTCGATAAATCCGGCCCCCGCAGCACCGGCAAAGAGGTTTTTAACCTGAGCTGGCTGAGCCAGTGCTATCCCGACCTTGAAGCGACGGACCCGCAAACCGTTCAATCAACGTTGGCTGAATACACAGCCGCTTCAATAGCTAAGGCCTTAGTCGAATCGGGATCGAGGCTGGATGAAGTGTATGTTTGTGGTGGCGGCGCCCACAATGCCGATCTAATGAGACGCCTACACCGGCATCTTAAACCTACGTCTTTGGCAAGCACCAACGCTCTGGGCATGAACCCGGACTGGGTTGAGGCCGCCGCTTTTGGCTGGCTGGCATATCGCTCTATTGCAGGCCTACCGGGCAACGCACCAGCAGGAACCGGCGCCAACGGCTTCAGAGTATTGGGGGGGATTTACCCCGGTTTCCCGCGAGAAGACTAAAAGATACTAGAAGTAAAGGTACCCTTCCTCGACCAATTTACTGACTTCACTGGGCCCGTAATTGACGGTGCCAACAAAGGGCTGCAAATCTTCCGGCACCACAAGATTACCCCCCATCCATGTTTCGCAGGCTTGAATTCTCACGACACCTAGCGCAGACAGTCTGGCGGCCAAGTCGACAGTTTCCTTATTTTGCCTATAATTTTGCCGCAGCAAACTGGTCACCTCGGCGCCGTGGAGCACAAAAGTGACCACCGCTGAATCAGATTGCAGAATCGAACCCTGTTCCAAAAGCTGCTCAGTACGAACCAGAACTGAATATAACTCGGCCGTTGTATGCAGCTCTATAGTCGCCAGATATCGCGGCACTTCCGCTGCTGATTGCTGGGCCAGCGCAGCCGGCAGCTGGAACAAAAACAGGAGAAAGAGCGCCCGGCGGGTGTTCAAAGCGGGCGAGTCAGATTGAGAAGGATGAGCCGCATCCACAGGTAGCGGTTGCATTGGGATTAGTAATGACGAAACGTGAGCCTTCCAGCCCTTCAGTGTAATCGACCTGCGAGCCAGCAAGATACTGAAAACTCATAGGATCAACTAGCACGGTCACTCCATCTTTTTCAAAAGCCGAATCATCGTCCGCCATTAACTCATCAAAAGTAAAGCCATACTGAAAACCCGAACAACCGCCGCCGGTGATAAACACGCGCAGCTTGAGCTCGTCATTTTCCTCCTCCGTCACAAGAGCACGAACCTTCTGCACCGCCCGCTCGGAAAGATGAATATTGGCTGGATTGAACGATTCTGCAACAGACATGAGCTACTCGAAGGCCTTGATTCGGCCGATTATAACGCGCTACAACGTCGCGTAAATAGAATGACTAAGTCCCGATTATCGTAAATCCGAGTATTTTAGTCAACTATACGACTAAGAGGATCGGAAGCGGCATCTAGCGAATGAACTTCGGCCACAACAATACTGGGGTCTGCGTCAGCATCGCGCGGCAAGGGTTCAGACATATGTTTGAGGCTACCGTTGACCTCAGACCCCGCTGCCATTTCCACCAGCGTATAAAAAACGTTACCGTGAACACTGGCTTTAGAAGCCAACTCCAAATGATTAGAGGAGTAGACGTCGCCCTCTACAGAACCGTTAATAACCACCGATGGCGCTCGAATATCACCCTCAACCCTGCCTTCCTGTACGACTCGAACATGAGCATCTTTGTCCGATCGAGCAATAATATTGCCCTGAACCAAACCCTCTATATCCAAATTACCGCTAAAGTGAATATCGCCAACAATAACAGTCTCGCGTGACACAAGCGTTGTATTGCCTGCGCTCCCAAAACTCGATTTTTTAGTTCCCAACATAGCTAAACCTCGCTTGTACTTCCCAAGGATAATCTTCCCTGAGCACTATTTTACGGGGTGACGTGGAGCTCGCCACAACCGTGAAGCCCTGCGGCACGAAGTTGTCTGGCACCACCAATTCCCCTTCAATCGCCTGAAAATACCGGAACCGCAAGGGGATTGCATTGTCTTCCACATCGTCACTCAAGTCCGCCAGAGGGAAAGTGAGTATTTTACCGCCACTGAGACCATAAAGCTCTATCGTAATAGAGCCTTTCAGCGTTGTGTGTTTGACCGTTGCCTGCTGTGCTACCAAGCGAAACACAAACCGTGACGCTGAGTCCGAGGGCAGCAATTCAAGCTCCCGCAAAGTAAAGCCGGGAGCAATTTCTTCCGGTGCCATCAACCCCTGATAGAAAGCCAAACCCTCTTCAAGCTTAACGATTTTTTCCTGCTGCGCGGCCATTTCTAAGCGCACTAATTCAAGTGTTGCGCGATCCATCTCGCCCTGCATTTGCAGAATATCACCCTGTTCCCGCAGCATATCAAGCTCCTGCTTCGCCGCCGGCAGGGAAGTTTTCAGCTCATTATAAACATTGGGATTAACACCCATGCCACTATAAGCCGCACGCTGTCCCAGAAAAAAACCCAACACCAAAATTAGCCCAATCGACACGGCCCCCAGCAAAATTAATATTTCCCGGTAACGCAGATGTTGGCGTTTTATAACCGTGCGATAGTTATCGTCGGCCATATTATTCAATACTCACGGAGAAAGACCTATACCACCAAGGCCCATGGACTCAGGTAAACCAAGCGCTATATTCATGTTCTGTATCGCCTGACCAGACGCTCCCTTGACCAGGTTATCGATGACCGACATCACCACCACCGTATCGCGATTCTGTGGCAAGGAGACAGATAGCTGACAGCGATTAGCCCCCTTTACCGTCCGTGTCTGGGGATACATACCGGCAGGTAATACGTCGACAAAAGGCTCATCGGCATAAAATGCTTCATACATTTCCTGCAATTCTTCAGCGGGCTTGCGCAGTCGAGCAAACAAAGTGGAGTGAATGCCACGAACAATCGGCAGCAAATGTGGCACAAAGGTTATCTTCGCAGGCGAGCCAGATGCATCTGATAAACCCTGCTCAATTTCCGGAAGATGTCGATGACCGGTCACCGCATAGGCTTTAAAGCTGTCTGATACTTCGCTATGCAGGTTATCAATTTTCGCCTGCCTGCCCGCCCCGCTCACCCCAGATGCCGAACTGGCTATCAATGACTCAGGATCTACTAAGTTATTTGCAAGCAACGGTATCAGGCCCAGCTGCACAGAGGTCGGGTAACAACCCGGACAGGCGATTAAGTTTGCTCCTACGATTTTCTCCCGGTTAACTTCGGGTAGGCCGTAAACCGCACTGCCTAACAGTTCAGGGCTGGCATGAGGCTCACCGTACCAGTGCGACCAAAGCTGTGGATCCCTGATTCGATAGTCCGCCGAGAGGTCTATGATCCGAACCCCTTCTGCCAGTAATTCCGGCACTAGATTCATAGCGACATTGTGCGGGGTTGCAAAGAAAACAACATCACAGGTGCGCAGCTGAGTTAAATCGGGGTTGGAAAAAGACAAATCGTAATGGCCCCGTAAATTGGGGAACAAGTCGTCCACGCGCCTACCCGACTCGGCGCGAGAAGTAATCACAGCAACCTCGGCTGCTTCATGTATGGCCAATAATCGCAGTAATTCCACGCCTGTATAGCCTGTGCCCCCTACTATCCCTACCTTTATCATCGCCTGCCCTGCACTCCTAGCGCACTGAGTTCATCTTCTTCCCACCCATTGGAGGCGGGCGCACAGTATAAAACGTATAACACGCCAGAAACTGGTAATATTGGCTTTTTTAGCGATGCAAAGAAGCCTGTGCGACGACTGCTCAATCAATATCGGCTGACTCTGACCAATCATGAGTCCACCGTATCCTATGCCATCCTGGGGGTAGTGGGCGGTATCGCTTCGGGCTTTATCGTGCTGCTGTTCGAGCGCGCTATTGCGGGCCTTGCCGGATTGTGGGGCGTAGGCTCAGCTGGAGAAGGCTTTGAACTACTGCCGCTATGGGCGATTTTTTGTCTGCCCGTGATTGGTGCACTTGTTTTGGGTTTGGCAATGTCCCTAATAAAGCCAGAGGATAGGGAAACTGGAATCGTACACGTGCTGAGTAGTATGAATTCCAATTATGGCGTGCTGTCTCACCGCAACGCTATCGTCCAATTTTTCTGCGGTGCGTTCGCTATCGCAACCGGTCAATCGGGCGGTAGAGAGGGGCCAGGCGTTCATTTGGGTGCGGCAATTAACAGCAAACTGGGGCAAAAATTGGGTTTACCTAATAATAGCCTGAGGGTATTGATCGCCTGCGGTACTGCGGGCGGTATCGCCGCAGCGTTCAACACTCCCCTGGCGGGCGTCATTTTCGCGATGGAAGTGGTCATCGCCGAATACACTGTCGTGGGCTTTATACCCGTTATCATGGCGGCAATTTCAGCGTCCGCCATTAGTCGAACTTTCTCTGGTGGAGCGGGCTTGTTTCTCATACCTGAAGTGTCGCTCAATTCACTGTGGGAAATACCCTACATCGTTCTTTTGGGCATCTGCTGTGGTATCGCGGTGAGTCTATTTATTACCATCAGTAAATTTTCTGCCCGCCTACTGCACTGGCCTATTGCTGCGCGGTTTACCTTGGCGGGCTTGTTAACAGGTAGTCTTGCTTTATTGGCACCCGAAATTCTCGGCATGGGCTATGACACCCTGAATCTTGTGCTGCATGAAGAACTCGCCGTTGCCATGCTCATCACCATCTGCCTCTGCAAAATCCTAGCCACGAGTTTCAGCTCTGGCATTGGTATGCCAATAGGCGTGATAGGTCCCAGTTTATTAATCGGTGCCTGCGTAGGCGGCATCCTTGGGCTACTGGGCCAGCACGTGGTACCCGAGTTAGCGTCTGACTACACGCTGTACATCGTCATTGGAATGGCAGCTGCAATGGGAGCGATCCTCAACGCTCCATTGGCTGCTATTTTGGCGGTCATTGAACTCACTCAATCGATTAGCATAGCCATGCCCGCCCTACTGGCGATAGTGGCAGCGACCTTGACTAATACCGGGGTGTTTCGCCAACGCTCTGCCCATCAAACGGTACTCAGCCAGTTGCGTCGACTATTGCCAAACGACCCGGTGAGCCAGCTGCTACACCGCACCGATGTCAGCTCCAGCATGGAGAGAAGCGTCAACAAAGTGCAGGTGGTACTTCGCCCATCAGCGCGCAAGGACTTGCTGAAAAGCAAAGCATCCTGGTGCCTGATCCAGCGCGACAGCGAGGCATTGTTTCTGGTAAAACGCACCGAACTCGTTGTGTGGATTAGCGAACAAACTCAAGCGACAGACCAATCACTTGATTTAACCGAGGCGAACATCAGACGCTGGACTATCAGCCGGGCACCGATACAAGCGACCCTGCGTCAGGCCTTGGATATTATGCGCTCAAATACGGCTGAGGCCGCATTGGTCTATGGTCGGGACGCTGCTGGAAAACGAATTTTGCACGGCATAGTCACTCGGGAAACCATAGAAAAATTCTCATTATCGGGCCTCTCAGGCCACAACTAAGGAAACGAGATGCTCTGGTTAAAAGCCTTTCATATAATCTTTGTCGTGTGCTGGTTTGCCGGCCTGTTCTATCTACCTCGAATACTGGTGAACTTCGCGATGGCAGAACATCCCGAGACCCGCACACATTTGGCCTTGATGGCCCATAAGCTGTACCGCTTTGTTACGCCACTGATGGTGCTGGCCTTAGTATTCGGATTGCTGCTAGTTGGGTCTAATCCTGATTATTACATTAGCCAACCTTGGATGTGGGGCAAGTTGGCTGGGGTTGGCTTTTTACTGGCATACCATATCCAATGCGGCCGCTATGTGACCCTCATTAATTCTGATAAAAACACCCACGGTCACGTGTTCTATCGCTTTTTCAACGAAGTGCCGGTCTTTTTCCTCTTCCTGATCGTTATCTTAGTGGTGGTAAAGCCTGGCTAAAGTGCGGTACATGAAGGCCGCCATAAACAGGTATAATATCGCCCTCCATTATTTGAGTTCTAATTCATGAACAGTTCAGAGCAGTTGTTTGATCGCGCGCGAAAAACGATACCGGGGGGCGTCAATTCGCCGGTGCGGGCATTTAAAGCCGTGGGCGGCACCCCCATTTTCATCGACCGGGCCAATGGCGCCTATATTTACGACACACAGGACAAGCGATATATCGACTATGTTCTCTCCTGGGGCCCAATGATTATGGGCCACAATCATCCCGGCGTTCGCGAAGCGGTAATCAAGCAGGCCGAGAAGGGCTTGAGTTTTGGCGCACCCACCGAGTTAGAGACCCAATTGGCGGAGCGCCTCTGTCACATCATGCCCGGCATGGACATGGTTCGCATGGTCAATTCAGGTACCGAAGCCACCATGAGCGCTATTCGTTTGGCGAGAGGTTTTACCGGGCGCGACAACATTGTGAAATTTGAAGGTTGTTACCATGGCCACTCAGATTCTCTGCTGATCAAAGCCGGGTCCGGCGCTCTTACCATGGGTGTCCCCAGCTCACCCGGCGTGCCCGCAGCACTGGCAGACCACACCATGACATTGACCTACAACGACAGCGACGGCGTGCGCAAAGCATTCGCAAAACACGGCGATAAAATAGCCTGCATTATAGTAGAACCTGTCGCGGGCAATATGAACTGTATACCACCAGCACCGGGGTTTTTACAGACGCTGCGTGAGGTTTGTGATCAGAGCGGTGCCCTACTGATACTGGATGAAGTGATGACCGGGTTTCGCTTCGGTCTCGCCGGTGCCCAGGGATATTACGGTGTTGAAGCCGATATCACGACACTGGGTAAGATTATAGGAGGCGGCATGCCAGTGGGAGCCTTCGGTGGCAAACGAGAGATTATGTCGGCCATTGCTCCGCTTGGCCCGGTCTATCAGGCAGGCACCCTATCTGGCAACCCGATCGCCATGACTGCAGGCTTAGCCACACTAGACATTATTTCTGAAACTGGATTTTATGAACCCATATTCGCCCGTACAGAACAGCTTTGCAATGGCCTGCGCGACGCCGCGGCAAAGGCCGGTGTTGCCTTCACGACCAATCATGCAGGTACGATGTTTGGTGGCTTTTTTACCGATGCTACCAGTGTCAGTAACTACGATGAAGTCATGGCCTGTGATACCGACAAATTTAATCGCTTCTTTCACGCTATGCTGGAGCAAGGGGTGTATCTAGCACCCGCTGCCTACGAAGCCGGTTTTATGTCCAGCGCACACACTGACCTGGATATAGAAAAAACCATTGAGGCTGCTGGCAACGCATTTGCGGGACTCTAATTTGCGGGACTATAAATAGGAATACGCTATGACATTTAACTCAGAGCGCGGGGGCTTCCCCCACACCAGAATGCGACGTCTGCGAGCCAATGAATTTTCACGGCGCATGGTGCGAGAGTCTCACCTATCGCCCGCTGATTTAATTTATCCGGTGTTTGTTGTGGAGGGTAACAGTACACGGCAAGCGATTCCCTCCATGCCGGAAATCGAGCGCATGAGTATCGATGAACTCATCAAGGAGGCTAAAGAAGCGGCCAATCTAGGCATACCCGCGATTGCGTTATTTCCGGTGATTGACAGTGCCTGCAAATCCACCACCGCACAGGAGGCCTGGAACCCGGATGGATTGACTCAGCGCGCTGTTCGGTCGATCAAGGAGGCCGTACCTGAAATGGGTGTCATCACGGATGTGGCACTGGACCCGTTCACCACACACGGCCAAGATGGCATCATCGACGACAATAATTACGTGCTGAATGACGTCACCTGCGAGGCTCTTGTTAAACAAGCCATGTCCCACGCTCAGGCCGGCGCCGATGTGGTCGCTCCTTCAGATATGATGGACGGGCGCATAAGCGCCATTCGCCAGGCGCTTGAAAGCGGTAGCTTCCACAACACCCTAATCATGGCGTATTCGGCTAAGTACGCCTCCTCGTACTACGGCCCATTTCGCGATGCAGTAGGCTCGGCAGGCAATATTCAAGGGGGCAATAAATACAGCTACCAGATGGACCCAGCCAACTCCGACGAAGCGCTGCACGAGTGTGCCTTAGATCTAGCCGAAGGTGCCGATATGATTATGGTCAAACCCGGCATGCCCTACCTCGATATTGTTCGCCGCGTAAAAGATGAACTCAAAGCCCCCACATTCGCCTATCAGGTGAGTGGCGAGTACGCCATGCACATGGCGGCCATACAAAACGGTTGGCTGGAAAGAGAGCCTGTCATGTTGGAATCGCTGCTGGCGTTCAAGCGGGCCGGTTGCGATGGTATTCTCAGTTATTTTTCTATGTCTGCAGCACGAGCCCTGCAGTAGGCGGCATTGATGTCCGTTAAACCGGCATTTATAGCGCGCGCAGTATGTATCGCTTTACTGTTCGCGCTGCTACTAGTGAACCAGTCTGCGCACGCCGAGTGCGAATGTTTGTGGCAAGGCTCATTTGCCGAGGTTCAAGCTGCAACTGCACTCGTGGTTGGCGTGACGGTATTGTCGGGCAAGGGAAATTCAATCGACTTAAAGGTGGACACCTTACTGCGAGGTACATCGTCTTCCGAAATAAGAGTATGGCTAAAAGCTGAAAATTATTGTCGACCCGAGCCGGCACTTTTCCCAGCCGACAGTAGATGGGTAATGGCCCTGCATCGCATAGACTCTGTCAGCCCGGGCGGCTTCAACCCCAGTACGCCTAACATTAGTTTTGGTCGACCCGGTGACTACGCACTGTCCAGTTGCGGTGGCTATTGGCTCAACCTCACTGAAAACTGGGTGAGCGGTAATTTGGTTGGGGCACCGCGCTGGGCGCGTGAACCAAAGATGACGCCGGTTTTATTGGACCTTCTAATGGCTTACGTGGCCGGCGAGGTCCAGACCAGCGTATTGTTGGAGGCCAGCCGGGAAGACCCCGCTCTGCGCGAGTTGATGCTGGACACTAAAGCTTTCTTAAGGCAGTAGACGCTCGGTTAGTCATTCCCGATTAGCTTGAGTAATTCATCGAGCATGTTCAGGGATAGGCCCCAGATGCGACGACCTTCGTAATAATAAGCAGGGAGTGGAATCTCCATGCCCTTGAGCTTCCACTTCATAATTTCGCGATTGGCACGCTCACGTAAAAAGCTCAGAGGAACCCAGACAACCTCCGCCACTTCATAATTAGGGCAAAATGTGACCTCACGTTTTAACGTAAAGACATACGGTGTAACGGCCATTCCAAAGCCGCGAACACGACTCAGGGCATTCACTTCCGATAATCTACCAATACAAACATCATTTTCTCCTAGCTGCAGACCCACTTCTTCTTCGGTCTCACGCACGGCACAGGCAAAGCCGTTACGATCACTGGGGTCTTTTCTTCCGCCGGGAAATGCCATATGACCAGACCAAGTATCGCCCTCGCGTTCCGCCCGTTTGATCATTAGAATATGCAACTCGTCATCGCGTAGCTGTAAAATTAGCGCTACGGCTGAGCGCTTCATCAGCGGACGCAGCAGCTTTTTACGCGGGCGATAGCTGGCGAGTCTGGTTTCAATAAGCTGTAGGAGTGATGTCGACACGGGCGAAAGTTTAACCTATTTCACTCACTAACATGGTCGCTAAGCGACAATACATTCATTGTTCAGGATAGATATGACAAACGAGTCAGCACTACTAACACTGCAAGAGGTGAACCTCGCCTATCGCGCCTTACCGGTGTTGCAAAACATCAATTGGTCTGTAGAACCGGGACAACAATGGGCATGCCTGGGACCAAACGGTGCCGGCAAAACCAGTCTGGCAAATGTTATTTCAGGGCGCGTCACTCACGCGTCCGGCGAAATCATTCGCAGCGCAAGATTGAGCGACGGGGGCATCAGTTATGTTTGCTTCGAACAGCAAAAGACCCTCTGTGATAGGGACAAGAAGATGGATGATTCCGAGTTTAGGGCTGATGCCCAAGACCCAGGGACTCGTATTGCCGATATATTATTGCAAGGTCATACAGCGGATGAGCACTATCACTATTGGGTAGAGAAATTGCGTATTGGTCATATCTTGGAGCGCGGTTTGCGCTACGTTTCCACGGGAGAATTGCGCAAAACACTCCTAGTACGCGCAATATTAGCGCAACCGGCAATGTTGATTCTCGACAGCCCTTTTGATGGTTTAGACATAGACAGTCAACAGGAATTGGCCCTAATTCTCGATGAGTTATTAGCTACACAGTTGTCACTGATTTTATTGTGTAGGCAAATAGAGGACATCCCAGTAGGGGTGAGCCACATACTCGTGCTACAGGCAGGTGCTGTGCTGAGCCAGGGGAAAAGAGATCAGGTACTTGCCAATGCACAGGTAGGGGAGCTGATGAATCCCGCACAATACCCTTTGGCAACATTGCCGCCTGCGGCGCCGCGGCAGTATCAACTTGAAGCACACACGCCGCTTCTGGAATTACACGAAGTGTCGGTAAGCTATGGTCAGTTGCAGGTACTAAACAAGGTGAACTGGCGTTTCGACAGAGGTCAGCACTGCTGTATCTCAGGCCCAAATGGCTGCGGAAAAACCACTCTGTTAAGCTTGATCACCGGTGACAACCACAAAGCTTATGGACAAAACATCACTTTGTTTGGCATCCCAAGAGGCAGCGGCGAAAGCGTCTGGGATATCAAACAAAAGTATGGTCAACTCGATACCCAGTTACACCTCAATTATGTGCGAGGAATGCGTGTGATTGAGGTTGTCGTGTCAGGTTTTTTTGACACAATAGGGCTCTATGACGACTGGGGTGACAGCCAGCGCGACATCGCCGAGCAGTGGTTAGAAGCACTCGGGCTGGGAGAATATTCACGCGAGAGCTTTGACGCTCTATCATTCGGCCTACAGCGTATGGTGTTGTTGGCACGCGCTATGGTGAAATCACCTATCATTTTACTGCTTGACGAACCGGCTCTGGGACTGGACGGTCATCATCGTAAATTAGTACTTGGCGCGATTGATCACATCGCAGCAAACTCTGATACGCAAATTATTTATGTCAGTCACTCTGCCGGGGAAATGCCAGCCTGCATAAATCAGCGACTCACTTTTCAACCCACCGACATCGGCTTTAATCTAATTAGCGCGTGTACACCCTAAGCGCTTCACACTGCCTGGCACCGGAGCAATACAACATGCCTCGTTCTGCTGTGGCGCTCGCCATAGCATAGTCACCTTTTGCTTTATAGGTCTTAGCCATAGAGAGATAGACCTCAGGTCTGTCAGGCCCTATACGCAACGCTCTTTCAAGCAGCGCAATGGCCTGTTCATAGTCGCCGCCGCCTGCCGCTCTAGCAGCCCTTGTGATCAAATTCTGCGCGGCGTCGGTGAGCGTTGGCTTTGGTTGTGGATCGCGCTGGCTTGGTATGGCCGGCGGTTGTGATGGCTTAATTTTTGTATGTTCGGACTCGGTTTCCACCGGCACCGACTCGCCCGAAGGCAAGGTACCGCAAGCGGACGCCATTAAAAGGCTAGACACGACTATTGCTCGCCCCAAATGTTTCAACATGCGCTTTATCTCTCGCTATTAAATAGTGACTGAAACCAATCGCTTAAGCCACCAGAACTTCGCGCTGAACAGCCGGTACTTTGCCTGGGCTCGGTGCCCGT
>JBLHSI010000045.1:0-15717 GCA_047626655.1 Halioglobus sp. | reverse complement strand
CGGTGGAGGTGACGCTAAGAGGCCGTAGACGTAAGGGCAAGTCTATAGTCCTGCCCAGCGGTTCCAAGGAAGTAGAGGTCGGCATTCATGATTTGCTAGTTGCCAGCCCGCGCGATGCCTCTTTTGCAGGTGTTCGACTTGATGCGGAGGGACAGCCCAATGCTGCGGACGTGAAAGTGGCGAGTCAAAAAATAGTGCTTATCTGCATTGATCTTCGGTAAACGTTGAGTGTTTCTCTCCTACCAATATTCGTTAATACCTTCGCAGCCCTCATTAAGCACACGCGCCTATTGCTCCGGCAAGGTTCTCCATACGGCTAGTTGCTTGGGTGCAGGCGGCGAGTGCGATGTCATATCGATATCAAACTACTCAGAATTTCTTCGCGACCAAAATCGCGAAAGTGCTGCCCCTAATTCTGTGCTTATGATGCCCTGCCTTCTATCTCCTGTAGATGATTGTACAAATGAATAACATGAGCAGTTTCATACTCTTCTTTCGATAATTCACCGTAGGCAAAATGAGGAGAAAGCTCTCCTTGATATTGCTTAAAAGCAACCATCGATATTTCTAGGCGTTGTAAAGCGCTATTAGTATTTACTTTTGAGGGTAGCGCTGGTGCTCCTGGGATAGGCTCATTTAGGCCATGAGTCATTCTGCCTTTTGATGAGAAAGCGGAGAACGCTAATGCCCCCGCCGTGTTTTTAAAAACAGCTGACTTGTGTTGAGGAAATCCGGTCATCGAATACTCTACACTTTGCGCACAATGGGTAAAAACTTGCGTGGGATTCCATTCTCCCAAACTTGCAACGGACTTGTTAGACAGCAACCTCAGCTTAGCCAAGGCAGCATCAATTGTAAGAGGCCCTTTACCGCGGTCTATATTAAGCCAAACAACTCCTCCACCCATCAATGCAATGGTAGCTCCGCCTCCAATTGACGCCTTCAACAATTTTCTACGCTTCATTTTACGACCTCAAAAATATTCCATAGCACGGTAGAGCATCTCGGAAATACGTTGTCATTCTGACAGATATCTATACCTTAGAGTGACATTTTCGTTTTGTCATCTATCTTGGATAGCGGGCTCAGCTCTAAATTATTTAGGCAGCTTAATGACAAAACTTCGTTTATGTTACCAAACCGTGGAGTTTGGGAATATCGATATACATCTTTGCACTCTGCGTGACAAACAGGAATTTCACGACCCTAAGGGTATTGCCGAAGAGCTAGGAATATCTTCGGCTACATGGCCTCTGTTTGGTGTCATTTGGCCATCGAGCCTGGTGCTCGCTCATTATATCTCTAACCATAATACCGGCTCTAAGAGAATACTGGAGATTGGCTGCGGCATAGCTTTAACCAGCTTACTCTTAAACAAAAAATCCGCCGATATTACCGCTACCGATTATCATCCCGAAACAGGCAACTTCCTACAGCGGAACACACGGCTGAATGAAGATCAGCCTATCGCTTATGAACAGGTCGATTGGGCCGACGGCCATGACGACCTCGGACTTTTTGACCTAATAATTGGCAGCGATATATTGTATGAAGAAGAGCATACCGCCCTGGTAGCTAACTTTATAGGAGATCATTCAAAGCCGGCTTGTGAAGTTATTCTCGTTGATCCAGGAAGGGGAAGAAAAACTAAGCTGAGCGCAAAGATGATTGAACTTGGCTATAGCTCAACGCATCTAAAACCAATACATACCGATTATCTTGATAAGAAATTTAAGGGGCATATTTTGAAGTTTGAACGTTTCGGTGTGTCAGACGAAGCGCTTGGCTAACTGCTTGCTCTGAAATAGGTTGCTATTTCGACGCTTATCTCTGGTTAGAATTTGGGCCAACGCTATCGAACCATCCTTGCGGAAAAATCCCAGGAGTTAAGAGTAATCGGCGATATTTTTATCGCATACTCGTCTGCTTTTCTACTCATAAGCCAGTCTGATAGATTCTTGTTGCTGCCGCGTAAGTATTTACCGATGACCTTCTCAAGTATATCTTCTGCGCTGTCTTCCAAAAGCGTTATGTTCGCTTTGCCTCTAACTCCGTGATAAGGATATTCATTAGTCGCTACTTCAAAGCCTATTTTTGGGTCTTTCCTTAGAGTTTTTACCATATGAGAGTTTTTGTGTGAGGCTGACCACAAAACACCGTCTTGATGAATATACCAAAGGGAACAAATGATCGGGTATCCGTCACTACCGGTGCACGAGATTCTCAGTGGGGTATTGGCGTTATCCAAGTATTCAAATATTGTGTCTTTTGACCACGCGCTATTTGGGTGAATTTTCATATTTGTCCAGTTTGTCTTTAATTACGGTGAATAGTTGCCCAATTGCGTATCCCCAGGGTCTATCTTCGAGAAAAATCATATTGAGTACTTGCCGCTGAGTGTTGTCACTATTGTTTCATTATAGGAAATGAGGACTAGTCCATTGTTAGTTTTTCGATAGCTAGACGGCTAGTCGCAGTATAGGTCCTATAGTGACATTTTAGTGTTTCTTAGTGTCACCGGCGACTTTGTCCATCACCGCGAATAATACACCCGACACTACAAATGACATGTGAATGATGACTTTCCATTTCAGGCTATTGACGTCAGCATCGCTCATTTCTCCATGTATATCCATAAACGACTTTAGAAGGTCAATGGCCGAAATTGCAACGATGGCACCAATGACCTTTAGCTTGAGGCCGGAAAAATCGACCTTTCCCATCCAGTCGGGACGGTCTTTGCTATCGCCGGTATCGATTTTTGAGATAAATATCTCGTAGCCGCTAAATATAATCATGAGTAATAGGCTGCCAACGAGTGACATGTCGACCAACGCTAGTATGCCCACGATCATATCCGATTCGGAAGAGGTCAAAACATGGGAGGCCAAATGCCATAGTTCTTGTACAAATTTAACAAATAGTAGAATGATGCTAAGCACTAAACCCAAGTAGAAAGGGGCCAGCATCCAGCGGCTTTTAAAAATAGTCGCTTCCAGTGTGTGTTCAATTTTTTCTAGCATGTGGATCTCTTGCGAATTTTGGGGTGCAAAGTATAGGCCATTAACCACTTACTAAGGTAGTGACAGAGGTCAGTAAAGCAGGCGCGTACAGCACGGTATTTCGGTGTCAACACCAAACATTCGACCTACTACAGCGGTTAATGTCATAGCCATGCCGGCCCAAAAGTGATTCGGAACGCGCCTACTGAGATTGCGGCACCCACAGTGAAGGTTCCGGCAGAAGATAACGCCGCCTGAGCGGGCCGTGCCCTAACGTTCGCTGAAATCCCTATCTCATCTCTGGCGTGTGCCGGCCCTAGTCCTCGGCCTTCTCGGTATCCGACTGAGAACTCACCGATACATACTCTCCGGCAGCCATTGATGTCGCACCAGCGACTAAGCCAGCAATACCCGCGAGAATAATATTGTCTATCGCAGCGCTGACCGCTGCGAAACCCATGATGAGGCTAGCCGTTGAAATGATGCCGTCGTTGGCGCCCAGCACGGCAGCACATAACCAGCCGATGCGCCTCCGGGTGGCCATGTGATACCTCACTACAATAATCAGGGTTTAAAAAAAATTGGCGAGTTAGTGCCAGTAGCATGCGCGCGACCTTTTTTTGCGCCGCCTGCCTAAACATGTGATGTTACTTGATATATTTCTTCAAAATCAGTAGCTTAGAGTAACTCTTTGCGCGGATCGAGAAGCCTCCATTGGCGCAGCTGTGCATGTTTTTCGAGCCATGATGTTTCAAAATCCTTGGCAAGCCAAGTTTCAACTGTTAAAAAGGCCCAATGGAAACCACGCACAAAACCACAAACAGCGCAAAAGACACGCGCACGCCTTCGCCGCCTTTCGGTTATTCGCGGGTGTGTACCCACAGTAAAGAAGAGCAAATTCATATTGTTGCTGAATTTCACGCTCATAAAATTCGCCCTAGCCGCATTGCCTACCGTATTGGCATTGATATCGCTCTTATCGAAGAACTTATCGCGGGGGAGGCCGAGGAGGGGCGATTTAGCCGTTTGGTTGCGCACTACCGTAAGCAGCGATACTCCAGGCGCATGAAAGACTCCAAGGTTAAGAAGGGCGTTGGGCAGTACGAATTACAGCAAACGATTCTCCGCGAGTTTGAGCAAGAAGTAGAACTATAAGCTGCCATAATCCTGACTCAGCACTGGTTTATGATTTAGCTGTAAGCACACGCGAAGGATAACTAGCTCTATGTCATTACGTCTTGTGATATCCACTTTATTGATTGTTGTTCTCCTATCGGGATGTTTTCAGGTGGAGCGCGTGGGTCCCGTTGTCGGTGCCGACGTCACCATCGAGCGCCTGGTGGGAAATATCACCCGCCAAGATGGCTTGAAAACCCGTTCAGAGCAATATTATCAGACCGATTTAGGTACCAGGCGCTGGCAGTCCTTCAAGCCGCTTATTCGTTTGCTGCACCTGGGTACTGTCGAGATAAATGAATTGCTGTATGACGACAATCGTATGTATCTTGTGACCGCTAGCGGCGGTTACGACATGGACTCTAACGGTGACAACTTTATTGATGGGGTGGCGACCCGCGAAAGAATCGATGGCCAACTACACGCGCTAATGACAGGTGCACAGCTTAAGCTGGGCAATAGTAGGGTCTCTCTTCTCACCGAAGCGTTCTACCAATCTCTTTCTCCTGATTTGGATAGTATGACTAGCGCAGAGATTAGGTCCGCGCTCAACGAAATGGCGCGAGCCACGGTAGAAGATATCAATAAAGATGATGTCGTTGATTACTACGATGCGTTGCGCTGGTCTAACATATTCAATCAAGAGAAATATCGTGGCAGCGCAATTTTCTTGGAGCGCTTGGCTTTTGGTGTTTGGCTAGATCTTGATGATGACACATTGCAGCTGATGAGCGCCGATTTGATTGAGCGCGCGGCTTGGCAGCCAGCCAACCCCAAAGCACCCCGGGCCGACCTTTTGGCAGCTTGCGCCAGCGTGCTGTTAATTCGAGACTTGTGCAGTTTTTCTAAGATGCCGCTAATTGGCATGGAAGCTCCGTCGCCGCTGGTAGGCGATATAATGGACAGAGTGTTGGTGTCCGATCCCTGGATGGCGGAACGCTTCGAACAAGTGCTCTACGAAATGCCCGACGACATTCTAAAGTTAATGCGCAGCGTGGCAGGTATTGTTATAGGAGGGGATATTCGCCCGTCCTATTTCAGCGGGACTACAGCCATGATTTATCTGGACGCCGAGTCATTTTGGATGACAGAGCGCGAGCGGGAAACTATTTCTAGTGAGGCTGACTATCGATCTGAGTTCGATGACGAGATGGCTTTCAGGGATCTATGGCGCTATGTGAAAGACGACGACTGGGCCTATCGCGAGAGAGATGATGTTGATGACAACGGCAATAGGCAGTTGGAAGATGTGGCGCTGTGGTCTGCTGCACTTTTGTTCCACGAACTTGCTCACGCTAGTGATCGTATTCCCTATAAGACGTTCTCCAGCTTATCGATGTCCGACTCGCCCTACGATCTCGATGCTCAAACCCCATCCGACCGCCTAATTAATCGTTATCCTCTCACGTCGCCAGAACTGGCGGGCGTAGCTGATGTTCTCTTTAGAGGGAGCACGGCAAGTAGCGTACAAGCGCGTTATAGCGGAGCAGACATCGGCGCGTTTTTCGAGCCAGATCGAGCCACAGATTTGTATGCCTATTCAACATCGCGGGAAGATTTTGCGATGTTGTTCGAAGAATTGATGATGGCTATTCACTTTGGTGTTCAAAGAGATGTCGGTTTTGCCTCTCTTCCGGCAGGCGGTGAGGTAGATTCGTGTTCTGATTTGTTGATTGGTTGGGGTATGCGAGGGCGTATAGGGGTTTCGCGGGTAAAGACACGCGCCACTTTGGTGCTCAAAGAGCTGTTGCCCGAGAGAAATTACAGCGCAAAAATTGCGAGTTTACCGGGGCCATTGTTGATGGTGAATAATCGCGACTGGTGCGAGAACATATCGCTGTCCAATGGTGGAAACTCTAAAGTGGCTTCGGGCCAGCAAAAATATCGCAATGATGCTGAGCGCAATGTGTCTCTGCGCACCCCCCGAGGATATCGTTAGGGCCGTGTCTTAATCATTTTTTTCGCGCTGTTTAATCTGGTCTGAATACCAGCTTTCGCGCTTTTCCAGTGATTCAACTCTGCGCCCTATCGATTCTTTTTCTTCGGTCGGCGCGGCCTTCATTTCGGCTCGAATTTTTTTCAATTCTTGCCGCGTGTCCTCCGATTTCTTTTTCAGGTCTTCGATACTAGCGGCCTCTTCCGCCATATCAAAAATCTTCTCTTCGGGGGCGCTTGTTACCCCATACGGTTTATTCGCGTCGTGCAAAACGGGTGCCTTGGGAATCACTTTTTTCGCTGGGTCCAGCGCGCGCTGGTTCATAAAGGAGGGAGACACGATCTCAATACCGTTGCCGTGCATTTGCTCTAGGACCCTCTTGCGTAGGTTGGATCTCGCACTCACAAGGTATTTCATTTCGGTTAAGAAACCGCAGATTCTATACACAACGGCATGGTCCAGCAGGTCATGAACCAACACAAAAGGTTCTTCGAGTTTGGCCGCTTCCCCGGCCGCCAGCAGAAGTTCTTCCACGCGGGAATAGGTGACGTCGTAGCCCAGTGAAATCTCAGTGTAGATAACCGACCCTTCACGGTGAAGGACAGTAACCGGATTGTTCACCAGTAATAGGTTGGGTAAGTTGGTGAGGTCGCGCCACTCGGTTTGGATCTGGGTGTGCACCAGTGACCGTTTGGTCACACGGCCAAACTGATCTGCCACCCTCACGTAGTCCCCTGGCCGGAAAGGTTGCGTCGCCTGCAGCATAATGCCGGCGATCATATTAGACACAAAGGTAGTGGAGGCGATGGCTATTACGGCGGTGATTACAACCCCCATTAAACTCAAAATCTGCCCCTGCGATTCATCGCTCAAAGGCAGCAATATAATGATCCAAATAATAGCAATTAAGGTCGTCAGCCAAGTGAACAGCTGATATAGCAAGCTGTCCATGCCCACTTGACTGCGTTTAGCGATCCAGCGACCGAATAAAATTAGCAGCAGCGCCGCCAATACAACGGACGCCGGTGGCCAGACGGTTTGTAGGATGTTTTGAACAAGATCCATGGCGGGGTTATTCCTGTGTATTTACGCTTAGATGACCCACAAATTTGGCGTCAACGATAACATTGGGCAGGTAAAAATGCGATTTTCAACAGCGATGATGTTGGTAGTTCTTACTCTCGCTGGTTCTCTTTACGCAGCACCCTATGTGATGGCGTCAACCGAGGTGGGCAGCGTCTCAAAAAAACCTGAGAGAGTGATCGGTTAGCGGCAGTCCTGTTGTAGCCAATCTAGTACTAACCGCGTGAGCGCGAGTCGGCTCCAGGAGTAGGAATGGTCGCCGGAAATAATATGGCTTTGCAGGCGTATTTTTTGATCGCGGGAATAGGCCTCTACCACAGGTTTAAACATGGTGTCGGCGGGTGTGACGTCGTCTTCGTCACCCACCACCATAAACACTGATTTGCCCTGCATGCCCGGCCCGAACAATGTTGTGTCGACTTCTTCGGCTTGGGTCGCATCCATTTGTGCGCGCAGCGCGGTGCTGTTGAAGCCGCGCAGCATAAACAAGGTATCTGAGTAATCTATTATTCGTTGCAGGGCAGGGTCTTTACTGGCCACGCCAGCCTGCCATAGCGCCAGATTTACGGGCGATATCGCGCCTACGCAGATGGCCTCTTTATCTCGGCTACCAGCGGCTAGCGCTACATAGCCGCCCAGAGAGTGGCCCAGTACAGATAGCTTTTTTGGGTTGACTCGATATCGCGCGGCATTCTCGGGCTCTCGCAGAAATTGCAGTGCCCGCTGTGCGTCTCGATCGACCTGCAGTAATGAATAGTTGCCCTCGCTGCCCCAGGCGCCTCGGTAGTGAAAGAACATGACGTTAAACCCGGCTCTTCTGGCTGCCTGAGCGATATCCAAGTTTTTTTCATTTCCGGGAAAACCGTGTAGTAACACCACTGTTGGGTGCGGGCCCGGGCCGTTGGCAATATAGATTAAGCCGGTGAGCTTGTAGCCTTCACTGTTAAAGGTGATTTCTTCTATCGTGGCTGAATAAGCGAGGTCGCGCTCAGGCTCCACTGATATTGGGTCAAACGCGATAGGTGCCTTGGCAGATGCGGCACTAGCCACGAGTATCGATAGGATTGCCAGGACGTTTCTCATTGTTAGTACTCCATTGGTGGATGCGCGCCGACCTGAAACCTGATGTGCAGATTTCGCAGTCTCTATTTGTTGAGGCGGCTACCCGCACACTGTTGTCAGTGTGCGGGAGCGGGTTTTCCGCTATGGCTTGCTGAACTTCAATGTCCAGCGATCGGTATTGCCGGTTACAGACTTGCTGCCCACTTCATAACGCAATTCATCGTCGGCACGGTAGTGCAGGTCTGAATAATCGACAAACTCAAAGCCCGCTGCTTCTACTTCCTTGATGGCCTGTACGGGATCGAATCGACGGCCGTTTTCGTTGTCGAGCTTCTGCATGTGACGCTGGGTATGATCTACCAGAGCGTATACGCCACCTGACTTTAGCGCTTTGTAAACAGAGGCGTTAATCGCGGCCCGAGATTCATCGTCTACGTTGTGATAATTGCGAAAGGTCAGCACCATGTCCACATTCTTCACACCTAGATCGGTGTTACTGGCGGCGTAGAATCGCGCGCCCTCAGGGCGACCAATTTCGGTGTCTTGTGCAGTAAACTTCACCTTGTTAAACCCCGCTTTATCTTTAAGAGCAGCTTCGGCGCGGCCTGTGCCATAGGCGAGATAGAGTTCGCCTTTGTCGGCCAGAACCGGGGCGAGGAGTTTGGTATACCAGCCGCCTCCGGGAAGTAACTCGACCACTTTCATATCGTCACGAAGGCCAAAGAACTCGAGAGTTTCGATCGGCTTACGGTTCTTGTCGCGAGCGACTTCGGCTTCGGTTCGAATGTCGGCCGACATGGCGGCTTCCAGTTTTGATTTTACGGTGTCGAAATCAGCCGATAAAGTAGGGACAGAAAAAGCAGCCGTTGTGATGGCTGCAGCGAAAGTCAGTGATTTTACAATGGTGTTATTTGCCATAGTTTTGTCCAGCTGCGAAGTGATTGTCTGATAAGATCACGAAGTCTACCAAGTTTATCTGAATTGTCATGTTAGCTATCTCAAATACTGTTGCTATCCCCATTATCGAAATCGAATTGCAGGGGATTCGCGCACAGGGCGCTGGCGGTCAAAATGTCAATAAAGTCTCTAGTGCAATCCATCTTCGATTCGATATTCGAGCTTCTTCCTTGCCCGACCGGTACAAGGAATCACTGCTGGTCCTGAAAGACAAGCGAATCAGTAAAGACGGGGTTGTCGTGATTAAGGCGCAGCGCTTTCGCACGCAGGAAAAGAATCGTGCTGATGCCTTCGAGCGACTACAGATGCTGGTGAAAAGTGCCGGGGTGATACAAAAGCCAAGACGGCCCACCAAGCCTACCAAGGGCTCGCAAAGGAGAAGACTTGACGGCAAAACCCGGCGCAGTTCGCTGAAAAATCTGCGCGGCAAAGTGGACAGTTCCTCATAGTCTGTTGTGCCATAATGGGGCTTCTTGTAATTTAAGTGCAGGTGAGGAGGCAGTTATGCCAAGTCTGAACTCGATCGACCATGTGCATGTCTATGTCGCCAGCTGGAGCGAAGCCGAGCCCTGGTATCGCGATGTATTAGGTTTCACTAGAATGGCAGAATTTGAATCCTGGGCGGTGGATGGCGGCCCGCTAACACTTGAAAGTGACAACGGCAGAATTCATTTGGCCTTGTTTGAATCGGATGCCTCACCCTCGTCTGCCATTGCTTTTGGTGCGTCTGGAGACGAGTTTCTGGCTTGGAAAAGCCATTTGGAGGGATTGTCGATAGAGTTGCGAGTGGCCGACCATTCGCTCGCTTGGTCGATGTATTTTCACGATCCTTTTGGCAACTATCACGAAATAACCAGTTATGATCACTCTTTGATCGCAAATAGCTTGAATTAGGAGCCTCTATGAACACCATGGAAATTTGGCATGAAGTCGTCAAAAGCAAAGACCCCAAAGGTCTGGATGCGATTATTGCCGAGGACTGTATATTTCACTCGCCAGTCATACACACACCGCAGGAAGGAAAAGACCTTACGAAGTTGTACCTCGCTGGCGCAGTTAAGGTGTTTAACGATAGCTTTCATTACCTGAAAGAAGTGGTAAATGATGACTATGCCATCTTAGAGTTTGTCTGTGCTGTCGACGGTATTACCATCAATGGTGTCGATATCATCAGCTTTGATGATGCCGGTAAAATCAAAGAGTTCAAAGTTATGATTCGCCCCATGAAAGGTGTTACCACCATGGCTGCTAAAATGGTGGAGGCTCTAAACGACTAGCGTCGCCACAGATAGAGACAAATTTCGTCCTCGCCCGGTTCCAGCCGAACCATGCAATCTAATACCATTCCAAGTTTGACCGCCAATGCTTGAGAGGCCTTGTTCTGTGGGCTGATGATGGCTGCTAGCTCGTTCAGACCGACCTCTTTTTTACCCATCTCCATGACCGCCTGGCAAGCTTCTAGTGCAAATCCCTCGCCTCGTGCGCTGGGTAAGAAGGCGTAGCCAATATCTATGTAGTTCAGTGAATCTCGGTTGACCAACCCACACATACCAATCGTCTCGCCATTGTCGCGTCGGCGTACCGCTGTCATGCCATAGCCGTGCTCTTGGTAGTGGGGCAAGAGCCGGTCAACGATGTAGCTTTTGGCGTCTTCCAAGCTGCGGACTCCACGGTCGCCCACATAGGCGATGAAATCAGGATCGTTTAAGATGGCCATAGTAATGGCGGCGTCATGAGTGTTTAGAGGCTCGATAATCAGGCGTGGGGTTTGCAGTGTTTTCATTGATGTTTCTTGGCTGTTCACTGGAACAATGCTTCCTCTTTTAGGGCAACAAGGCGGGATGGGCTATCGACTGCTAAACTGTAGCATAGCGGGCGGGGACGTGACTTAATACCGTACCCATTGTGTCAGCGCTCGCTAACGGTATAATCGCCGACCGCCGCGGTCTGTCTGGTATAGCGACAGTTCTAGCAATAGGTTGGCGGCCATTTTATTTTTCTCCAAGGTAATGTCATGTCTTCAGAAAACACGGTGAGCAGTTTTGCAGAACTGAATTTACCGGCTCCCTTACAAAAAGCCTTGAATGACGTGGGTTATGAAACCCCTTCTGCCATTCAAGCCGAGACCATTCCTCACTTGCTGCGCGGCGTAGACTTGCTCGGTCAGGCCCAAACGGGCACCGGTAAAACGGCGGCCTTTGCCCTGCCAGTGTTGGCTAAACTTGACCTGGCGGAGAAGAAATCGCCGCAGGTTATGGTACTCGCACCTACTAGAGAGCTGGCCATTCAAGTAGCTGAGGCATTTCAAAAATATGCCCACCATATGCCAGGCTTTAAAGTCTTGCCTGTTTACGGCGGTTCCGATATGCGCGGCCAGCTGCGGCAGTTGGAACGTGGTGTTCATGTGGTGGTCGGCACACCTGGCAGAATTATGGACCACATGCGTCGAGGTTCGCTGAAACTCAATGGCTTGAAAACGCTCATTTTGGATGAAGCTGATGAAATGCTGCGTATGGGCTTTATCGATGATGTGGAATGGATTCTGGAGCAGACACCCAAAACACGTCAGATTGTGTTGTTTTCGGCCACTATGCCCACTGCAATTCGACGTATTGCGGTCAAGTATTTGTCGGATCCTCAAGAAATCACTGTCAAAGTAAAGACTGTCACTAATGCGTCCATTCGCCAGCGGGTATGGATGATGGCCGGGGGCAGTAAAATAGACGCTTTAACGCGAATTCTCGAAGTTGAAGAGTTCGATGCCATGATCGTGTTTGTGCGCACCCGGATCGCCACCGTTGAGGTAGCCGATAAACTGGCCGCTAGAGGTTATGCCTCTGCGGCGATCAATGGTGACATTCCGCAAAAGCAACGCGAGATGACTATCGAGAACCTCAAAAATGGGAAACTCGATATATTGGTCGCCACAGATGTGGCGGCACGAGGCCTGGATGTCACCCGAATTAGCCACGTCATAAACTACGATATACCCTATGATGTAGAGGCCTATATTCATCGCATAGGCCGTACTGGTAGGGCGGGACGCGAGGGCGATGCTATTTTGTTCGCGGCTAATCGCGAGCGGCGTTTACTGAGTGCTATCGAAAGAGCGACTGGGCAAACCATTGCTAGAATGGAGCTTCCCACGCCAGCTGAGGTGACCAACAAGCGCATCGACAAATTTAAGCAGCGCATTACCGAAACTCTGAGTACCACCGATATTTCTCGATTCCGTAAACTGGTGGAAGAGTATCAGCATGAATACGGGGTGCCGGTCATCGACATTGCAGCAGCTTTGGTATCGCTGGCGCAGGGTAAGCAGTCACTATTGGCACAAAAGGGTAAAGTCGACAGGGCTCCGAAAGAGTCGTTTAAAAGCGACAAGCCCAGAGAACGCCGACCAAAAGAAAAACGGTCAGACAACGCCGAACGCGCACCTAGAGCTGGTCAGGACAAACCTGCACCCAAAGCCAGAAGCGAGAAACCGGCGCCGACCGCTGATCTCGATGAAGCAGCGCCCAGAGTTCAGCAGGATTTTTTAGCGCCCAAGGTCAAAAAGGAAAGACCCGCTCAGGCCGCCAGTGGAACAGAGTCATCTTTGCCAGGAAAAGACATGGAGCGCTACCGGATCGAGGTGGGGCACAAACATGAAGTAAAGCCGGGCAATATTGTCGGCGCGATTGCTAACGAAGCCGATTTGGACTCCGAATACATAGGCAGAGTAGAAATTTTTGACGATTACAGCACGGTCGATTTACCGGAAGGTATGCCAAAAGAGCTGTATAAGCATTTGCGTGGTGTGTGGGTCTGCGGCCAGCGCCTCGATATCTCTCGCCTCACTCGCAAAGAAAAACCGGCCCCACGTGCCGACGGCGACAAAAAGCCGAAGACTAAGAAATCGTCCAAGCCTAAAAAGTCCACCAAGCCGGGGGCCGGGAAGAGCAATCTATGACGCAACGGATTATCGTAGGCATCAGTGGCGCTTCCGGTATTCAATATGGCGTGCGCGCGTTGCAATTACTGCGCGAGTGCGGCTTGGAAACCCATTTGGTGATGAGTAAATCGGCCGAGCTGACTCTGCATTACGAGATGGACATGTCCTTTGACGAGGTCAAAGGGCTAGCGCATACGGTTCATGCGATAAAAAACGTCGGCGCCAGTATCGCCAGTGGTTCTTTTCAAACGGCCGGGATGTTGATTGCTCCCTGTTCTGTTCGCACCATGTCTGAAATCGCTACCGGCGTAACGTCGACCTTATTGACCAGGGCGGCTGATGTCACTTTAAAGGAGCGTCGCCTCCTAGTGCTAATGGTGCGCGAAACACCGCTGCATACTGGACATCTGCGTACCATGACGAGTTTGTCGGAAATGGGAGCGGTCATTGCGCCGCCCATGCCGGCTTTCTATACCCGCCCCGAAACTCTGGATCAGGTCGTGACTCAAAGTACTGCCCGGACTCTGGAGTTGTTTGGTTTGGCACCCGAAGCCTTGTTGCGATGGCAGGGAGGCTAATGTGCCTCTGCTGTTTATGGTGGCGCTGCTCGACCTGATCGGCTTCGGCATAGTCATACCCATTTTGCCCTTTTTATCCCCTACTTTGGGAGCGGATAAAATGGATATTGCGCTCGTTATTGTTACCTACGCCGTCTGTGCTGGCCTGTTTGCTCCCTACTGGGGGCGGCTTTCTGATCGCATGGGTCGCAAGCCGGTGATAATGATCTGTCTCGCTGGAGCGGCTGTCTCCTATGTCATGTTGGCATTTGCCTCGGCGCTGTGGATGATCTTTGTGGCGCGTGGTTTTGCCGGAGCGATGGCGGGTAATTTTGGTGTGGCCTCGGCCATGATGGCGGATATTACTACTCCGCAGAACCGCGCCAGAGGCATGGGTTTGATTGGTTCGGCCTTTGGTCTAGGTTTGGTGTTGGGCCCTCTGCTGGGCGGATTACTGGCGGTTGACGGGGATAGTTTTACTCTCCCGTGCATTGTGGCGGGGGGCATGTCGGTGTTGGCGGTTGTGGCGGCGGCCCTGTTTTTACCTGAATCGCTTTCTGCAGAAAAGCGAGCAGCCAATTCGGCCAATCAAAAAGGAGGCCAACAGGGCAGTGTGATTCAAATGCTGCGGGCGACGGGCAATCGAATGTTGGTGTTTCAGTACACCTTGCACAATGCTTTTGTCAGCTCGGCGACCTATATCTTTCCACTGTGGGCGGGGGATGTACTGGGATGGAATGCGCGTGAAGTAGGCATAGTGTTTGGAGTGCAAGGAGCCGTTATGGTTATTTTGCAGGGCGTAGTATTAGGCCCTGCGGTAAATGCCGTGGGAGAAGTTCGCCTTTTGAGATTAGGCCTTACCACATGTTTGATTGGGCTTATGATCGCCGTCTTTGCCGATACTGCGCCTTATATGGTGGCAGCCACAATTATCGCGCTGTCGGGAACGACCCTATGTATGCCTCTGCTGAATACCATTATCAGCCACAGTACACCCGCTGAAGTACGCGGCCGTATGATGGGTACAACCGGCGCTGCATCTTCTTGGGGTCGCGTAGCGGGGCCGTTGATTGCAGGCACTAATCTCGCATTTTTTGGTTATTCTGGCGCTTGGATAGGCTGCATATTTATTGTTTTCTTTTATTTTTTATGGGCCTGGAGCCTGCAGGAGCGCTCGGTAGAGCAAACGGTATGAGTGAGTTTTCTTTTTCGCAGTTTCGGCTGCCCCCCGAACAACTTAAAAACTTGTCAGATCTTGGCTACGCAGAGGCAACCGCAGTGCAGGCCGCGGCGCTACCACTGGCACTTGAGGGTAAAGACCTAATTGCCCAAGCGAAAACCGGTAGCGGAAAAACGGCAGCTTTTGGTATTCCTTTGCTGTGTAAACTCAATCCCAGAGATTTTGGCACCCAGGCCCTTGTGCTTTGCCCCACACGCGAACTGGCGTCACAGGTCGCCACTGAAATTAGGCGGCTGGCGCGCTATCAGCAGAACATTAAAGTAGTCACTCTTACCGGTGGCCAATCTATTGGTCCGCAAATTGGATCGCTGGAGCACGGTGCACATGTTGTTGTGGGCACTCCCGGCAGACTGAAAGACCATCTGAGCAAAAAGACGCTGGACTTGAGTCGTGTCTCCACGGTGGTGCTTGATGAAGCGGACAGAATGCTGGAAATGGGCTTTGTAGACGACATCACGACCATTATTGGCGAGACACCTTCTAGCCGACAAACGCTGTTGTTCTCGGCGACTTATCCCGATGACATTCGCCAGCTCAGCGCTCGCTTCCAAACTGAGCCACAACAGATCTCGGTAGAGCGGCAGCACACTGAGGGCCAGATCAATCAGCAGTTTTTCATCTGCGATAGAAATCAAAAGCTTAAAGCATTGGCCACCGTGTTGGCTCATTTCAAACCTGAGGCCGCGGTAGTTTTTTGTAACACCCGGCAGTGCGTGCGCGAAGTGTGCAGCTACCTTGAGGAGCTTGGCACTGCCGTGCTGGCGCTGCAC
>JBLHSI010000044.1:0-15857 GCA_047626655.1 Halioglobus sp. | reverse complement strand
CTTCCTGCACATTTCGGCGCCCGGGCCGCGAAAGTCTTTGTCAAACATAGGCTGAGAGCCCGCTGATTTACTGGCGCGTTCACGCCCAAGCTCGTTTATATAATCTCGAACCACCTGTAGATTCTGACCCGCTTCTGCCGATGTTGGGACAAAAGGAATGTCGGGCCTGACATTAATACTATCGGGCTCATGCCGATAAAGCACGGTGGGATCGCTATCGATAATTTTTGCCATCCATGTTGTCCCCGAACGCGGACTACCTTGGAGGAAAACGGTCTGCTGCGCGTGATGACTAGATTGGACCATCATCGCGCTCCTGCATCGAGCGATTGCTGCCCTGGTAGTGATAGGTTTCCCCGCTGCCCATATCTATTAACTTCTCCAACGTCATGACTGGGCCCGGCCCAGGTGCCTAGAATGAATTTTGACACAAAAGACTGTGATTTCTTGGTGCAATTCGAAAAATCTTTTCAAAATCCCGAAATTAGCCCATGCAATTTATTACCTCGAATCATATTCTCAGAGCAAGCCGGTACATCGATCAGCATTTATGGGGAAAACGTTCGCTATCGGGATAACCCGTATCGGTCCGCAGTTCGCTAAAGAACTTATTCCCGACCAAAATGTTCTTGTTTGCAATAGACTTAAACGCTGACCCCCAACCAACTATTTACCGCACCCTGCGCCATCCACAGCGGGTTATCGCCCCCTCCGCCCAATGCTCTATGCAAATAGAGGTTATGTTTGCTATTGCCTTGCCCATAATGGCTTATCTCAGATCCACAAAGCTGGAGAATGAAACTCGCCGAACTATCTACACCGCTGTCTTGCAGGCGCTCGATATTAGCGGCGGCAATGCCATTATCGGGCACGTGATGCAGATAGCTGTTGCGCACCACATAGGCACCAGAATTACCAAGCTTTAGGGCTCCTCCATAGCCATCGATATGTAGATTCTCAAACATTATCTCGGGATGGTCCTTATCCACAGCCATACGAAAAAAAGAAGGCGCCACGTATTGTGCAGGGATCGTGCCGCCCAAACTGTATTTCGACTCGGCCGAACGGCAGTAAAATCTGGGTTGCTGACGATCTGGGCCAGTAACACCCTGAATAGTCAATCGACGCAACGCAGCGTCACCCTTGCGTATACGCAAGCTATCGCACTGCACAGTGTCTGCGCTCCAAGGAACTTCAATCACGCCGTTAATCTCGTTCGTTATCGATAATTCTTGCAGGCGCTTTAGCGCCGATCTAAGCGTCTCGTCATCTCTTAGGACCACCCGAGCCGACAAAGCATTGTGAATTGGAGCACAGGCTCCCGCTACTGAATACTGTCCCAGTTCGGGGTAAGATGGCTGGTAAGTTACCGTGGGCTCTGGACATTCTGGAGGGCTGCAAAAAGGCGTCGAATGCACGAGCTCAACGAAGCTGCTCTGGGGACCAAGCTGCTGGCCATGCACAAATAATCCAGCTAGCGCCAATGGAAAAGCCATCGTTACAATTAATTTCTGCGCAGCCATCTCGTTATTTCCCTGTGTCTGTCGAAAATAGCACGCGATTGGCCACTATCACAGCTATAGGTAGTCAAAACGCGAAGTACCTCACACTGGATTATAGCCACGATTCATTTGATCTACATACTACGTTATAGTGCTTGACCAGCAGCGTTCCATACAATGACCAACAAGCAAAATGATAAATCCTGATATCACATCAAACCAAGACAGTCAGATTACTTCAAGAGCTCAGCGCTCGAAGAATGGAGCCCGCTAGTGATCATCTCTCACAAACATAAATTTATTTTTGTAAAGACTCCAAAGACTGCTGGCACTAGCGTCGAAATTGCGCTGTCGAAGTATTGTGGTCCAGAGGATGTTCTTTCCGGTCTGATTCGCAAGGACGAAAATATGCGACGGGAGCTCGGCTATCCTGGCGCGCAGAACTTTCGCTTGCCGCTATCTCGCTACACTACGGGCGATACTGTGAGGTGTCTCCGCAAGAGAAAGCCATTGTACTTTTTTAATCATGCCAGAGCCTTATTTATCCGCAATCATGTGGATGCTGAGACTTGGGATAACTATTACAAGTTCTCCTTCGAAAGAAATCCATGGGACAAGCTGATATCAATGTACTACTGGGTCCACAAGGAGGATCCGCGCCCCAGTATTTTGGAGTATGCTAAATCGACAGAGTTTAAAAATTTCAGAACGCGCAGCTGGAACATGTACACCGATGACTCGAAAGTGATAGTCGACAAGGTATTCCGCTATGATAAAATCCCTCAAGCACTGGCAGAAATTCAGCAAAAAATCGGACTCGATGAGCTACCGATTTTACCCTTGACCAAAAATACTCAACGAAAAGATAAACGCACCTATCGTGAAATTTTATCCGAAGAATGCCGAGAGATCGTTACCGATTTGTTCGACCAGGAAATCGATCTCTTCGGTTTTCAATGGTAGTTAACGAGTAGGAAGAGCTAAGCTCTCCCCATTGATCGGCTTCGCCGACCACGAACAGGTGTTAGCGGCAGGTTTTCGTCCCCTCTGTCACTGATGGCAGTTTGGATATGAGAAACAAGCAATACAGAAAATGCCATCAAAAAATAGGCCAGGTCCAAATAAGCCAGATTCACCGTGAGGCCATTAAAAGCGTAGCCGACAAAGCCGAATTGCATTGCTTGCAGCATATGCCCTGCCCACTTCAAGTCGTCGTACTGCAGCGCTTTTCTCGCATACTTTTCACTGGAAATAAGAAACGTAAGCCACATCGCCAAGTACAGCACTAATCCAATATAACCCTGCTCACCCAGCACCTGAAAATAATTGCTGTGCACAGCCCGATTACGGTCTAAGTGAGCAACGAATTCAAGGTAGTACGGCTGATAATAGAAAGCATTGAAGCCGTTGCCGAAAAGCGGTCTTTCATTGGCGATATCTATAGCATAGCCCCACTGAATAATCCGATTTGAGGCCGACTCATCCAATTCAGACGTATCTGTGCTGATGCTCGACATCCTGTCGGTCCAGTTATCCGGCATAAATATCATGCCTATCGCCAATGTAATGAGTAAAATGAACGAGACCAAGATTTTTTTATTGGATCGATAAAGTACGAACATAACCTGACCGGCGAGACCGACAAGGCCACCGCGTGACTGGGTACCCAGCAGTGCCATAAATGAAATGACGACGGAGGCGATCACACCATTGCGGTATCCTTTTCCGGTAAATAAGTGCCTGCCGGCCAGCATAATAGGAATCACAATGAGCATTGCGATACTCACACTGGTGTTGTCTCCCCAGGAGGAATTAGGGGGCCCATAAACTCGGTTACCGCCACCGGTCAGTATGGTAAACAAACCGCCTTTAATTCCAAAGAATGATATAGAAAGAACAAAAACAGCTATTGACGCAACTATCCAATGCCTTTTGTTCATATACAGCATCAAAAATATTGCAGGCAACAATGACTTGGTGAACTTTAGCCAGGGCTCGTAAGACTTGTCAAAGGAAACACTGAACACAGTCGTAAGACAGCACCAGACATAAAATATCAATAACCATGTGAGCACAGGTTGCCATGTCACTCTGGCCGACTCTCTTTTGGCGTTGATGATGACGCTAAAAATTGTGACCGCCGCCACAACATCAAGTATCGGAAACGAACTCAGCCAACCATAGGCAAGCCGGTGCGGATTCATTACCGAGATCCATACCCAAACCAGTATGCCACACTGGGGCTTTCTTAATGCCAGCAACAAGCAAGCTGCGATCAGGCCAAAGACGAATAGATCACGCATTATTTAGATTACCCATAAGACCAAAGCGTTTGCTACGACTTGGATTTCGCCGCTTCATTGTCGATTTTTTTTTGTATGCCGTCTTGATTCCAAGCCCACAAAATTACGCCAAATATCGCCAAATTAAAGACTAGAAAAAACACGTTAGCAATCATAGATAAAACCCGCTCACACAGCAGTAATTAGTTGACTGGGACAGCTGAAAGTAGGATGTCGACCATGGACTACCACTCATTCGCTGCCTTTAGTTTCTTTTTCAAACCCGGCAGAGGAAAGTCATCGCCATATAGACGTTCAGCGATTTCCCGCGCAGCAGAAAACCGTTTTAGGTCGACCAACACCAAGGCATAATTGTATTCAATATTCTGGGCTGCAGGGGCAATTTCCAAAGCTTTTTCATATTGCTCTGCCGATTCTTTTAACTGACTTTCCCGTTGCAAAAAAACAGCATAGAGCATGCGACTAGTCGCATCGCCGGGGCTGTAATTAATCGCTCTTTGCAAATAGCACTCCACCGGGCTTTTCAAACGGTAACCCGTCTGTTTTCTCTTTTCTGATAACCTTTGGTACTCCCCTAGCTGCAATGCATGAAACTGCATAGCAGAGTTGAGTGCCAAATGATGATTGGGTATCACTTTTAGAGTGTAATCGAGATCTGAAGTTGGCCCTGCGGCATTTTCACCGCCGGTCAGGTTTTGCACTCGGGGGGTAAAATGTGCGTTCTCTACCACCCTTAGCATGTCTTTTCGGGTCACATAGTCATACGGGCCGTAATTCGCGACATTACTTCCCGAACAGGGGTATCCCGCGTGGCTCATGCCCATCCACGGCGCATGGCCATCACCAGCTGCCCATGTTTCAACAGACAAAACGAGCAATATAACCGCCCTGAAACAAGACTTACTCAAGAATGAAGATCGGGCCATATTTTTCCTTTAGCCATCCGGCGTCTCCAGAAGACTTGCGACGCAACAACATAGCAGACATTTCTGCGAGTATATATCCGTGCCACACCTTTCGACGAGCAAATTTCCATCGGAGTGTGATGTAGTTACGATATCAGTCTATTTCGGCGGTCATAACAGTAGGGTATGTCGAATAGCAGATGATATCATCGCCCTTACAAGCGCGTATTTCAGCCGTTGGGAGGCTGATTCCTGCGCTGGCATACAGCGGCTGAACAAGCCTGATAACAAGCAGAGGCAACAATGGCCGGAAATACGGTAATAAGCTCCACCTCCCGAAAAAATAATTTGAACAGGTGGCTGAGCAGAACCTTTTTCAAGCCGCCCGCACCGGCGCTGAAGACGCTGATGATCATGGGCGCACAGCGCAGCGGTACCACACTGCTGTCGAGAATCTTCGATGACCTTTATTATGCCGATGTTTATGGTGAGTTTAGTGATCTCTCTTCAAACGACAAATATCGCCTACGCCTAAATTCTCCTGATGAGGTCAATAAAATATTGGCGAATGCCAACGCCGCTCTGTCTGTTCTCAAGCCGCTAGTAGAAAGCCAGAGGGCTAGTTTTTGGATGGATCAACTACCCAACTCCGCGGTTGTTTGGTTATACCGTGACTATCGCGACGTAGCATCCTCCAGCGTACTTAAATTTGGTCCCCGGGAAGGAGGTATAAGCCAAGCCAGAGCCTTTGTCGACGACGAATTTGCTCGCCGCGATTATGCCACTTGGAAAGCTGAGAATGCATCACAAGAAACACTCGATGCAATACGAGAGCGCTATAGCTCAACTATGGAACCCACCGATGCCGCAGCCCTATTTTGGTACGCCAGAAACAGGCTCTTTAGTGAACAACAGTTAGAGAAAAGCAAGCGAGTGGTCTTAGTTAAATACGAAGCGTTCGTCGCCCAACCATTTCTGGTGATTGCCTATATTCTCAACGTCCTTGGAATTCAGGAGTTAAAATCTAACACCCTTTCAGGTATCGATAGAAAATCAATAGGCAAGGGGTCGGCATTGCAAGTATCAAACACTATCGACGCGCTTTGCGCCAACGTTATGACCGATCTCGATCGACATTTTTATACCAGCCCTTTAGGAAGAATGCTGAGCGCACTTGATGAAAATCCCACAGCTTTATAAACTCAATCACCTCCTGGGCCAGGTTGGCGAACTGTCCTACGCTACTACCCGATTACTCGCGCTGTACTTTACGATGAGCGCTTCCTTATGCCTTGCAGCGCAGCCATCTAGCGAGGTCGTACCGACCACTAGTGCTGTATCTGACCCATGCCAAGTCCCCGACTGTCCTGTGCCCACACTTAGCTACACACCGTCCTATCCCCCGATAGGTGAATACTCCGTAGCAGGAGTATGCGAAGCAATACACGACAAATCTGCTACCGTGATCAGCCTGGGTAAAGGCGAGCGTTTAGCTAGTGCCGTTGAGCGACTAAAGTCATTTTCCCCGGGCGGGGGCGTAATAGAGATCCCTTGGGATAGTCCGCTGCAATGTGATTCCCTACGCCTAAATAAGACCTACTTTGCAAACGGCCTCACGCTGAGAGGCATCTCTGGTCCCAACGGCGAGCAGCCTCGGTTTTACTGCCGTTCGTCTGATCCGCGTCGTAAGCTGGGCGGCACTATTCCGCCCGATCAAGTACCTAGAGCATTTCTTTCGGTTAGCGGGTCCAATCACCAAACGCTACTAATCGAGAATATTCACGTGGATGGTTACAAAGGTGCCCTAAAATTCCCCAGTAGGGGCACTAATATAGTTCGCAATAGCTGGTTTCACCACGGCGGCCAAAACGGCATATCCAGTGGCAATACAGGCGGCCCATCAAGAAACCCTTACAAAGGAATCGAGCAACACAGTCGGTTTTCCCTGGAGATGTGTGGCAGCGAAATAAGTCACTATGGCCAGGGCAATCATACGCACAACTTCTACATGCACAGAGGGCTAGGTGGCGGTGGTGAAAACGCCGACTGGATGGCTATGGGCGCCTACGATAGCTGGTCGGAAATTACACTTGTAGACAACCTCTGCCACTCAGCGGGATGGGCCTCTTGCTTCAAGTCGATCGCGAATAAGAACAATATCTATAACAACAAATTTTATTCAGAACTTGTCACCGACCCCAGCTTTATTGGCAAGGGCAAACAGGCACAAATGCTAATAGACATCCCCTCCTGCTCCCAAAACACCATTACAGGGAATGAATTGCACAACTTCAAACCCACCCGAAGAGCCGGCGGCTCTGCTGTTATAGGGTTGCGCGGCCGCCGCACTGCCATGAGGGGCTGTGAAGTGCCGCTGGTCTGGACGCCTTACAAAAGCAAGTCGAGTCCCATTCCACAAGCGCGCTTTCCCAATAGCCCAATTCATACCGACGCGTGGTGGACCGAGCAAAAAGGAAAAGTCTATTTTCCAACCGTCTTAAGCAACAACAAAATTACCGTCTCTGGGGAGTTTGCCGCACGCCAATCAGCGGTCCATATCTGGGGTACCTATTGGCTGTATGAAGGGCCCAAGAAGGTAAGTTGTTTTTTAGAGACTCCAAAGACTTGGTACGAGCGCTCGAGACTCTACGCCAGTAACAATACTTACGTTGGCTTTAAAGATAAGGCCAGTATCTATGTGGTGAAAACTCGCCATCACCATCAAAAATGCTTAAACCAGCCCGCGCCTGCAGGACCAGGACCCAGCGCCGATTTGTTCGAAATTGGCGATGGTGAAATTTACCGTTAAGCAGTAGTTCACGGCTCAATTAAGTACCGTGTGCCTCACACCCTAATGGCACAATTCATACAACGATTTTGCGTTCATTAAGCAATAGCCGAGTCATGAACTTTATAGGCTGCCGATCCCAGGGAGTAAACCTGGCAAGCATTAGCGGATCGCTAGCTGCAGCAGACACACCAGCCTGCGTTGTCACTGCCACCGTAAAACCCAACTCAACGAGAAAATCCCGATGCTGCGGTAAAAAGTCACTCCCTGGTTGACCATTGGGGTAAGCGAAGGTCTTGATGGGCGCACCAATGATCGATTCTAATGTGCTTTTCCCGAGCGATATTTCTCGTTTGGCGTCCTCAATGCTCAGGGCTGCGAGAATTGGATGGCTATGGGTGTGACCGCCGATTTCTATACCACGCGCATGCAACTCCTGTATTTGCGTATTGGTGAGCATAAGATCGGCGGGAAGATCCGTTACCAGCGAGGCAATATGATCTGTAATCAACTGTCGCTTTTGCGGAGCAAGGTGTTTTATGGCGCCCAGAATAGCGCGCGCAGATTGTCGTTTTAGAGCGTTGGTTTGAAGGCCATAGGCCTGAAGACCAAAACCTGATAGATCTAACTCTGCAAGGGCCAGACTGCGCACAGCTTCAATCACGGTGTCATTCCACATCCTGCCGCCATTGAGAAACTGCGTGGCGACAAACACTGTAGCAGGCAAACCCAAGCGCTCCAGAATCGGCTGGGCCAACGTAGCATTATCGGCATAGCCATCATCAAAAGTGATGCATAGCGCTCGCTCAGGCAGCGTACCGGAACGCATCCTCTGGACCGCATCCTGAAGGCTCAGAACATTAAAGTGATCTGCAACGAGCTGCATTTGCCAACTGAACGCCTTAACATCAGGTTCACTCGGCCGCATAAAGTCTGGAGACTCAAGAACGCGATGATAGATGAGTATAGAAAGACATTGCTTGCCCCGTGTATTTAGCAACAGGGGTAAACCTTTAGCAATAAGACGTTCAATCATAGATGCGTAGCCATACAAACTGCTGACCCTCGCAGCTACAACAAGGTCGAATGTTCATGCTCCCTTCCCGATTCGATACTGATTGAGTTTTGATTTAACAATGTTTATCGCCTTGTGCTCCACACTGGGGGGCATGCCGGCCAGTCGCCACAGCACTAACAGACAAATCACGTAGCTCGACAACCCGATCACCGCAGCACCCAACAGCGCAGCAATACCCGCAATACTTAATGCCATGGGGCCTAGGTAATCTATATAGGCGACCAAACAAAAATACATCGATAAAGAGGCAAGAATCGGCCTGGCCACAATTTTAAGTACTGCTGTGAAAGGCAATTGCAATTGTTGGTTTAAAGCAGGGATATACAGGGGGAAAACCAAAATGTTCGATATTAGGATTGCTTCTGCCACACCAACAGCTCCTCTTTCCTGATACAGGATATACATCAGAGGAAAAAATATCACTACCCGCAGTGCCACCAATGCAGTGGTAATCCGCTGGCGGGCCATCGCTATAAAAGCCATATCAAATGTAGACATCAACGACATCAGTATACTGGCGTAAGCTACCAGCGGCACTATTTCAATCGCTTCAAGCCACTTATTCCCAAGCAAGACAGGCACAAACAGGGGAGCAATAGCGGCGATCCCAACAGCACCCGGAAAAGCCACCAGAGCGACCACATCAAACACATCAGAAAATGTGACCTTCAATTTGTCCCGTGCATGCGCAACTTTAGAATAGCCAGGATAGGCAGCCGTGTTGATGGGTTGCACAATCTCAGTTGCGATAAAACTGGCAAATTCTGTGGCAACTGTTAAAAGACCAACCAGTGCCGGACCACCAAATTTGGCTAAGACAATATTCTGTCCATGCCGGTTTATATAGGTGATCACATTGTTGATCATCAGCCATGAAGAAAACCCAATGAGTGCTCGCCAATCCTGCATACAAAATCGTGGTCGGTAGCTCTGGATAGAGTAGCCCATAACTAGTGAGAACAGCTTATTCACTAGCATCCCAATCACAAGTGCCCAGTAATTTCTGAGGTAGAAGGCCAATCCCACAGTGGCTACAAAGCTCACGATTTTGGGAACAACCTGTACCAGGAATACTTTATCGAAAGTCATGTTCTTCTGGAAATCGACTACGCCTATATTTTCTAGACCAGTGATGAAAAACATGGCTGACAGCACTAAAAATACAGGTAACAATCGAGGATCTTCATAGAACGAGGCTGCCCATGGACTCAAACAAAATAGGATAAGTGCAGCGACAGATGACAGAATCAGCTGCATAGTCCAAGCGGTGTCATAGAAGGACTTACTGGCTTCTTGGTTCTGAATAAGCGCAAAACTGAAGCCGAACTGTCTAATCAAGCGTATCAGCGCATAGACCGACATAGCGAGCGCAACAATACCGAAATCACCGGGCACCAGTAAGCGAGCAAGAATAATACTGCTAATCAGGCCAAGGCTCTTAACAGAAAGCCGCACTCCCAGCATCCAAATGGCACCAATAGAGATCGACTTACCGAGGCTTTTTTTTGCGGTATCCGTCAAGGTTAGAGCCCGTGGCTGTGAAATGATGGAAAGAGTTGCCAATGCCTTATAAAACTGGTTCTATTCTATATTGGTATCCGAAACTTAACCATGCTTGGTAGTGTGACTTACCTAGCATCTAGACCACTATTATGCCACTTCCCGTAAATTGCTTTGTTATAGGCGCCCAAAAAGCGGGCACCACTACCCTTGCCTCGCTACTAGCTGAGCAAGCCGACATCTGTGTTTCCACACCCAAAGAACCGCTATTTTTTAGCAAGAATTTTAGCCGCGGCGAATCTTGGTACAACGACTGTTTTAAACAGCCAACGCGGTCGGTACTAGTGGACGCATCGCCAGATTATTCTAGAGGGCCGACGGAGCTTTTCCCGGCGAAAAACAGTGCCGACGGCGGTGTATATCAGGGCATACCCGAGAAACTTTTCGATTACAATCCACATGCCAAATTTGTTTACATTCTCAGGAACCCCGTTAGCCGCACCCACTCTTCCTATTGGCACAATATGCGCGCGAGCTATGAAGGCGGTCAATTCTCAGAATTAATACGCCGTTCAGATCGTTACCTGGTGGCCAGCGACTACCTTGGACAAATTAAGAACTACTTTGAATATTTTAAACCCGAGCAATTTCATTTTGTTCTCTTCGAGGAATTGGTCAAACAGCCAGATACGGTATTACAACAGTGCTGCGCCTTTTTAGAGTGCGAGTATCATCCGCCCAAGCAAGCGAAGCCGGTGCACAAGAACGCCTCCTACCAGCTCAATACGTTTGGCAAACTCACACAAAAAGTGTTTGCCAAGCCCCGTCACTACAAACGTGCCTCTCAACTAATGCAGTCGATATTACCCGAGCCTGTAAAAGCCCTGATAAAGCGCTTGAGCACTTCAGATATTCCGGCTATTTCACACGAAGACCATCTGTTTCTGACACAGCTATTTGCATCGAGTAACGATGAGTTAGCAAAAATTACGGGACTGAATTTAGATGTCTGGAAAAAATAACAACAATAGCGAATATCGCTGATATTTCTATAGTTTGGCACTCTCGCTGAGCTTGAAACGCTTTTCAATTCGCAACAGTCTAATATTCACCACGTCTGAAACGTAAATATAGTTATCTGATACATCCACGCTGCTTGGGTATGCCAGTGGTATACCCTCAGTGGGCACTATGTCACCTTCCAGCCCTCCCATAGAGTCGCGGTTGCCCCAGGTACCAAAACTGAGTATCGGGTTACCCATGTTATCTACCACAGAGACACGGGAAAGCAGAGACGACGGGTAGTAGATCCTGCCATAGCCATCAACACCGAAATATGGCGACCGTGTAAAACGTGGCCCGATGGCACCAAACGGTATGTCATATATTTTCTGGGGAGCAATGGGCGCCGTGGGAAATAAACTCCCTTGGCCGAGCGTGCCAGTGGGCGCGTACTTGTAGATGCGCCCTGTGCTGGAAGCAATGATTTTGTCGGAGCGTAAAGCATTTGGTAATCCTGTCACTACACCATCGAGTTTTCCGGCATACAGATTGCCACTACGATCAAACCGTATCCCAGATGAGCGAGGATCTGAACCAAAGTCGCTGAAGAAAACGCCACTCCAAGGCGCTACGCTATCATTGGCTTGGTAAAAATTTAGCGGGCCCTTCTTATCATTCTTTACCATGCTACCCAGCACTGCAATACTGCCATCGGGCGCGACCGCAATTCCTCTATCTGCAGCGCCTTTACGAATTGCCCAATCGTTGGCATAGGGTGGCGTAACTTCATTGCCGCTCGATCCGACAGGCGCCTGAATTATATCGAGAGCACGACGCTCAAAGCGCTTAACCGCTCCTTTAGAAGCGCGAGCGAAAAGATATTTACCCGCAGGGTCAAGCGCGAGACCCAGGGCACCACCTTTCCATTTACTGAAGCGTTTTTGGCGCTTTGTGGCCGCAGGTATATTGCAGCTTTTCATTACTGATTGTGACCAGTCGTTAAACTGAAAACAGCTACCCCAACCATCGTGTATAAAAATATCTTCTGTCGATGGGTCCACCAGCATATGCTGCAAATCCAGTGATTTTTGCCAAGATGCCTGATAGAAATCCTTTATCAACTCGAGCCCATTTTCTCCATTGTCACGATAGATATTCACCGGAAGTTCGGTATAAGCAGCCCATACCAATGTAGAGTCATGGTCGCGGGTGACCGCGAGATACGAACGTTGAGGATAAACGCCTACTTGACGCGCCAAGACAACGGTACTTGAGGGTTTGCTGTCTGTTGTCCAATCGGAAAATTTTAACAGATGTAGATTGCCTCGCTGGTGGAAATTGCCCCAGCGGGTCGTGACATACAGGGACTTGGAATTGGGGCCTACGGCTATAGCGTCAACGTTTGCCAGTGGAATTTGGCGAATCAAGGAGCCCGACTTGTCAACAATGAGCACTCTTTCATTTTGCCTATCGCCGATAAAGACGTTGCCTTGCGCATCCACGGCTATACCGGAAAAAGCCCCGTAGGGACTAACTTTTGAATCACCGATACTAGACGCCTTTCGCATTTCTAAATCTGTAATAATCGTGCTGGCTTCCAGCGCAAAAAATATCGTAGCCACGCCACTGGCCCTATTAACTTTATAGACCTGGCCATCGCGCCAAAAACCCGAACTTGTGACCGATGTCGATCTCCCTCTTCGCTTGTATTGATCGGCGAACACCCCGCTGAGGTAGTAATGCTCACCGTCAGCCGTGGGAGCGACAAAAGAATGCCCCTGTAGGCGCCATGTTTTTGGTTTCGTGCTTTGTGTCATTGCTGGAGTTTGCACAATTGAGCCCAAAGCCGTTCCAGTTGAAGCCAGGGTGCCATCGGTGTTCACCCGCAACAAATTGAAGCTTGCGTCAGCCAGCAACAGCGAACTGTCTCCTATGCTAGGTATAAGATTAGCGACAAACGCGCGATGCCCAGTGATTAGGGTGCTAGATAGCGACAGCGTATCCAGTTCTTTGTATTTAAAGAGGTAACTGCCATCGGCTTTGGTATGAATACCCCAAGCCTGCATACTATCGACCGACTTTCCTGCAGGTGGCGGAAATACAGTACTGTGATAGTTGCCTGCAGAATCGTAGCGGCGTAGCACGGCTGGCCCAATATTACTGCCATTGCCCAACACATAGACCGAGCCGTCTGCCTTCGCCTCCAAGCCAGTAATAGCCCAAGCAGCATGGTCGCCCTGGCCCATATCACGTGAAAAGAACGCATAGGGATCGCCTCCCACTATGCTGTCCAATACCGGGTACATGCCCACTCTCAGACGGACATGATAGTCCTGTATTGGCGTGACTAGTTTCCCTTGATCGTCTCTACCGTCCCACTCCACCGACTGCATTAGCGAGTTGGACTTTAATGGCGGGGGTGATTCGCCGCCCAACATTCCGGCAGCGAGATGCCTAACCACCTCACCTTGTTCGTTTACTACCGCCACCTCGACGTCGACAGCTTCGGATGTCGAGAAAGCGATACGATATTCCCCATCGACTTTTAACAGGCTTGGCGCTTGCGTAAAGCGTAACTCCTGCGCCATAGCAGAAGCGACAAAGCAGGCCAATATAGCGGCAAAAACTCGGGCTCTTTTGCCAGGCGTATTGCTAACACTGGAGATGTGATTAGGGTTTAACAAGTAGCTGCGAAAAGATTTGAACGATTTGATCTGCATTAGAATCCCAATACAGTTGCTGACTTTTGATAGTTCCTAATGCCGATGCTCCCAGCGCGTCCCTAAGCTGAGGCGTCTCGCAAAGTTCTAGCAACAACTCACTGAAGTTCTGTCCCGATGGGTCGAACAAAAGAGCATTATCTCTGTCGGTTAAAATCTCACGAATATTAGGTGTATCTGGCGCCAAAATAGGCTTACCCAGCGCCAAGTATTCAAACATCTTTAGCGGTGAGGCATAGGCCACCACATCGGGCTGCAGTGCTATATCGAAACGCTGTACAAGGCCGGGCATTTCTTTTCTTTCGATAATACCAGTCACCGTCAGCTTGTTGGATATACCCAACTGTTGCGCAATCTCCTCTAGGCGTGCCCGGTCGGGACCATCCCCCAGCAACAACAAATGCCAATCGCTATCGGGGTGCTGCGCTATCACTGTTAGAACACGATCCAGGCGATGCCATTGCCTCACAAAGCCAGTAAATCCAAGCACTAGCTTGCCGCTAAGTTGATATTTTTGGTCAACCAATTCCACCGGAGGTAGAGCTGTAGAAAACTCACTATTGATACCATTGGGGATAACTCGAATACGATTCCTTGCAACTCCACGGTCGACTACCATCTGCGCCAGCACCTCGGTGACCGGTAACACAAAATGTGCATTGTTCCACACATAATCTTGGCTCCAGCGAGCCAGACCAGACAGGCTAATGGTGTCGTTTTTTGCACGCTCTTCAAAAAGAGGCGCGTTCACCTCTAACAACAGCGGCAGTTTACAAAGGCGACTTGCAATAACTCCCGACGTAAAAAACAAGTTATACCGCTCGTATATACAATCGGGCTCATGCCGCTTGATAAGTTTACGAAGTTTCCAATAGTCGGGCAGACAGTATAGAAACTCTGCCAGTTCGTGGATAAAGCCGGGTAAATGCGCCCTTATTCGATCGACAAAAGGAGAGCCCTCACCAAATTCGGTCTTCTCAATGGAGGCAGGCTCACACACAATAACCTCGTGCCCCCGTTTTTTCAGTGACGCGATAATCTCCGCAATGTGAACATACTGGCCGTCTTTAGATGCCACTCGATGATGGTAGAGTATCTTCATCTGCTCAAACCCTACCGACTTTTTGTTTGGCAGTAGATTGCACTTCTCGCAATAAACTCTTAATACCGGCTACCGTATCGCCCCAGGAAAAACGTTCAGCATAGAGCCTGGTCTCTGCAGAACTGGGAAAGTTTTCCAATAGACGGCGTACGCCTTCAGCCAGCCCACTGGCCGATCGCTCGGATACCAAGACGCCGGCAGCAGAATCGGCGACGACCTCGGGTGTTCCCCATATACTGGTTGCCACCACGGGTGTTCCACACGCCATCGCCTCCAGTAAGACATTGGCCCAACCTTCTCGACTCGAAGCTAATACCATTATGTCGACAGCATTGTAGATCTCAACTAACTCACTATGGTCTACAGCGCCAAGAAATGTCACTCGATCACCCAGCCCATGTTCTTTTACCAAGGCTTTCAAATTAGATTCTTGTGGGCCATCCCCAGCAATTAACAGAGATGCGTCGGGGAGTTGCAATAGAGATTCGATGACCAGGTCGTGGCCCTTTCTTTCAATTAAATGGCCGACGCTGAGCAGGGTCGTTGTCGACAACGGATACTTGTTGGAAAATTCGGTAGTCTCCATCGGGTGAAAAAGCTCTAAATCAACGCCATTGCGCAATACTTCAATTTTTTCTGGCTGAGCTCCCAACTCGACCATGCGATCTTTCAATGCCTTACAAACCGTAATAGATGCCGCTGCTCGCCTAGCAGCCCACAGTATCAATCGTCTAGGTACGGCAGACTGCGGTATCAAATTAATATCGGTGCCGCGAGCGGTGATCACAAATGGCTTCGCCAAAAATCGAGCGATCATAGCCACCGCCACGCCATCGGGGTAATAATAATGCGTATCTACTACGTCATAGGTCATTCCACCACGGCGCAATTTTAGAACGGCGAGACCTATAGAAATGGCCATAAAAAACGGCGTTAACAGCATGCCTATCTTTGGCA
>JBLHSI010000043.1:0-16618 GCA_047626655.1 Halioglobus sp. | reverse complement strand
ACAGGCTGATTACGTTTGGAGGCTAGCGAATGAATGACGCAAAAAGCATGCTTGTGATCATCAGGCAAACGCCCTACGGTACAAGTTTGGGCAGATCAGCAGTAGAACTTGCTCTGTCGGCGGCAACGTTCGATCAAAAAGTGGCTGTTTTATTCTCTGGAAACGGTGTGCTACAACTCATGCCAGAACAAATGAGCGAGGCCATCGATGTACGTAACGTCGGTAAATTGATCAATTCATTTCCACTGTATGAACTGGACGAGGTATTTGTCGACGCATCTGCGCTATCTGAGTTTGGCCTGAACGAGAGTGAGCTTGCCATTGCGGTACGATGCGTGGATACACAAGCCATTCATAATCTACTCGATCAGTACGACCATATTCTAGGGTTTTGAGCATGATTTTTCACACTCTCAATGCGGCGCCCAACACAACAGTGTTTACGCAGTGCTTAAGGCTCCTGCGAGCCGACGATGCACTATTAATGATGGGTGACGGTATATATGCTGCCCTTGCAGGTACGGATGCCAGTGAAGCGCTGACAAATAGTGGTGCTCAATTGTATGTGTTGAAATCGGATGCCGCCGCCGCGGGAATTATAAAGCGCCTTAGTAATAGCGTGGAGCCTGCTGACTATGACCAATTTGTTTCCCTGACCGAGCGCTATACCAAGCAACAGGCTTGGTATTAAAGGCCGGGCGATGAAACCCGAGAACAGAACGGATAGCGAACGCTTCGACAAAGAAGGCTTCCTGCGCAAGCTAGATGATTGGACGCCACACATAGCCACAGAAATTGCTGCGACTGAGGGCATTCAATTGCAAGACTCCCACTGGGAACTGGTAAGCCTTATTCGGCAGTACTATCAGGACTTTGATTCTTCTCCGTCAATGCGGCCACTGGTGAAATATATCCGTTTGAAGCTAGGGGCCGAAAAGGGCAAAAGTATCTATTTGCTGTCGCAGTTTCCCGGTTCACCCGCAAAAATTGGTAGCAAGATTGCTGGCCTACCAAAACCGGACAACTGCTTATGAGCGATAATACACTGCCCACGGCCGCGCCTCAGGAGCATGCGTTCGCGCCCTATGTACGTATTTTGGGTAAGGGCAAGTCTGGCTCACGATCGCTGTCACTCGATGAAGCCAGGCATGCATTTTCGCTTATATTGCGTTCAGAGGTCGAGCCACTTCAGCTGGGTGCATTCTTAATGTTACTCAGAGTCAAAGAAGAAACAGCGGAGGAGCTCGCGGGATTTATACTCGCTTGCCGAGACGAGATGGTATGCCCGCCCACTGACTTGGCAGCAGATTTAGACTGGTCCAGTTATGCCGGAAAAAAACACCAACACCCTTGGTATGTTCTGGCGATTCTCTTGCTCGCACAGTCCGGCCTGCGAGTGTTTGTCCATGGTTCAGCAGGTACGACCCCCGGTCGACTCTATACCGAGCAAGTCTTCCGTAGTTTGAATCTCCCCATAGCAGACGGTTGGGCGCAGGTATCACAGCAGCTAAAGACAAGCTCAATGTCTTATCTGCCGCTCCAACAATTCTGTCCCGCACTGGATTCAATACTGCACTTGCGCCCACTGCTGGGGTTGCGCTCTCCGGTCAACACCTTGGCTAGACTGCTAAACCCCTTAAACAGCCCCTTTAGTCTGCAGAGCGTATTTCACCCAGGCTATGCACAGTTGCACCATCAAGCCAGCCTCATCCTGAAACAACCCAGCGCACTCGTATTCAAAGGAGAAAGTGGTGAGGCCGAGATACGGCCGCACGCCGATACCCAGTTGAACTACCTCGCGGGCAGTAAGCAGCTTGAGTTGTCTGCCAAGCGTACTATCAACCAGCGGGTTACGGCGGTCGCCGCGCCCGATGTCACACCACTAGTGCAATTATGGCGGGGCGAAAATGCTGAGAACTACGGCCTCCAAGCCGTCATTGCCACCACCGCAGCGGTACTGACGCTGCACGCACCCCATCTGAATGAAAGCGACGCGACTCAACAGGCCATGACGCTCTGGCAAAATAGAGATACAACGAGACTAGACCGATGCCACTGAGCGCCGTAAACCCCAGCCAATACGATCAATTACTGGATCAAAAAGCGGCTAAAACCCGTGAACTACTCGCCCAGTTTGATCCGCCTGCGCCGGAACTGTTTCCGTCAACGCCTGACCGTTATCGGATGCGTGCAGAGTTTAGAATGTGGCATGACGGCGGCCAATTGAATTATGTGATGTTTCGCAAAGATGATCCGCGTACGCCTGTGCCCGTCATCGAGTTCCCCATTGCATGTTCCGCTATCCAAACTCTAATGCCGCAACTGCTAGGCCGACTAACACACCAACCCGTATTGCGAGAAAGGCTCTTTCAGTTAGAATTTCTGAGTACTCTTGCGGGAGATACATTGATAACACTCATCTACCATCGCAAGTTAGACGATGAGTGGCACGCAGCGGCAGAAGCTCTTTCAAAGTCTCTCGAGGTAGAAGTGATAGGCCGGTCTCGCAAGCAGAAACGCGTTATCGGTCGTGATTATGTCGAGGAACGTTTAGAGATTTCTGGCAGAAGCTATTCCTACCGTCAATACGAGCAGGCATTCACGCAGCCCAACGCAAAACTCAACATCAGCATGATCGAATGGGCTTGCCAATGTGGTGCTACCGCGGGCGGGGATTTACTGGAACTGTACTGTGGTAATGGCAATTTTACGCTGCCGATGTCTCGACATTTTGACCGGGTGATCGCCACCGAAATGTCGAAAACATCGATTCGTGCAGCCCGAGAAAACACCCTGGCCAACGCCATAGAGAACATTGAAGTGATACGATTGTCGGCGCAGGAAGTGACTCAGGCTATGAACGGCGAGCGAGAATTTCGACGGCTGGCCGACCTGTCTCAACCACTTGAGGCCTACAGCCTGAATACCGTATTCGTCGATCCGCCACGCGCTGGCCTTGATCCGGCCACCGAGAAAATGGTCGCTGCTTTCGACAAGATTATTTACATTTCGTGTAACCCGGAAACACTAGCCGAAAATTTGGCAACACTGTGTGCGACACACGAAATAGTCAGGTTCGCACTGTTCGATCAGTTTCCCTATACGCATCACATGGAATGTGGTGTCTTCCTGGTGAGGAAGGGGTAGCCTCAGCAGCGGATACCGAAAGCCAGCAATCCCCTACCCAACACCTCGTCCAATCGTTCAGCATCTTTTGCATTGATGTCGATATGACGCAACGAGAGTCGCTGATAAACTTCACGCTTTCGTAGCCGCGCAGACAACTGTTCAGCGGGTACCTCTTGCTCCCAGCAATCGATATAGATATTACCCATAGGCAGATAAAAGTCAGCTTGTAACAATTCTTCGACGGGTAAGGAACGTTTATAGGCATGGCCTAATTGCGCGAGATATAACCAATCACACACCCGCATCTGAAGTGTTGTTTGCAAGGTGTGTCCGTCTATACCACTACACTTGGCTAAAGTGGTATTGGATTGTTCAAACAAATCCTGCTCTTGAGGCTGGAGTTCAGCCGGTAGGCTATTTAGCTGATCTGACTGTTTACCCAATTCGCGATTGATAACGGGGTGGTCAACAATTTCATGGGGCCATGTCACATAGAAAGCGCCGCTACTTTCACTTTCCTCTTGTAAACCCCCGAGTGTTCTGCCGAAAGACGTCAATTCCCAACCCAGAATACTGTGTTGCTGGAGACCCAGTTCGGCCAGTGCACGATTAATTTGACGCGGGTGCAGTAGGGGGAAATAGCGTTGCATCGCTGCGGCCGTAATACGTTGATTGGACTCAATTGCGCTGAGCAATGGGTGATCTACAACGGATTCTGGCCAGATAATATAACGGCCGTAACGTTTGCTTTCTCGGTAAGCGCCACCTTCGAACTCACCCTTTGGTGTGAGTACCCAGGTGCTACCCCCGCGAACAATCCAGCCATAGTCTTTAAGCGTCACAAATAGCTGTTGGGTGGGTATATCCAACTTCTTTGCCAAGGCCGTTGTCGACAAAGGCGAACTCTGGGGCTGTTTATCGTCGTCTGGCGTCATACTCTATTCCCGCTGAGCCAACTCCTGGTAGCGAATCTCCAGGGCCTTATACACTTCTCCAGCAAAGTCTTCCGCACTGTGATCTAGCGCTGCAACCAACTCGACCAAGTGTTCGTTGTCTTCTCTGCCTGCCCAGTTTTTGATGTAACTCCCGTCTTTATAGCCATTGTCCTGACGGAAGAAGTTAAGTACATTCTTGCCTACGTAGGCGCTGTACAAACTTTCAAAATCTAATCCGGACGCCGTCATAAGCTCCCAGAACTTGGTGGGAGAAAAACCATGTGTGTTGAGACTGTCGAGAGCAAGCGCTTCTGTTGCCTCCCTCACGCCCATTCCTATTGGCTTGTAGTCGATAACTGCTCGTTCGATCTCTGCGGCTAAGGCCTCGATCGATTTGCCATCTTGAAATAATGCCGACAGACCGAAGTGCCATATATCGATGACCTCCAGCTGTACTTGCGGCAGATCGGGTTGTTGTTTTTTCCACCACTTGTAGCCGTAGTGTTCCACCAGCTCGCCGCACTCAATCCAGATGGCCCTATACCACTCAAAATTCTGAGCGGCCCAATCCTGGTGAACCCGGGTATTCATATTGCTCTGCATGGTGAGCATGTTAGTAAGCGCCTGTTTCAATCCTATTCCTCTCTGGATGGTGGATCAGTGTGGGGGGAAGCATATCAGTCGCCTGTACAAAAAACCAAGCTTCAGACAACAGGGCTACCCCAGCTGGACCCAAGATGTCGGGATATTATCTTCTATCAGCTGGGAAATGCTCACGTTGGTTATTTTGTGATCTTGGCTTACCTCTTGCGCAAAACGTGAATCTTTGCTGCTGCGGGAAATCACCATTGCATCGGGATATTTTCGCCGAAGCCATAACGCGGTGCGTAAATTCTCTTCCTCGCGCCCGGTCCCTAAAACAAACACCGTATTGCTGCCATCGAGGGCTATATCTGTTCGTAAGCGGTCCCAAACTTCGGGGTGTGCAATATCGCCTTCAAAAAGATGTTTTTGATAGCTTCCGGCGAATGCCATCTGCTCCTCGGCCACCATGACTCTCCGATGGGCGTCGCGATCAATGATGGCGACCGTTTTTAGCTCATCAACGGCGCAACGCTGAAGCTCCTCAAGTATCGACTGGCCAAAACGACCGAAGCCAGCAATTACAACAACATCCTTATCTCCGGTTTCTCTAAAACGACCGAGCAACTGACTGCGAACCAGACCAGTGGCCGCGAGATGATAGGTGTTAAAAGTCTGACAACTCTTGGCAACGCGAGTATTTTCCATGGACCGCATAAATCGTAAACTACCGCTGTGGATCACAATACGCTCACCAATACCGGGCACCTGGTGAGTAAGAATACTCGCGGCCTCATAGCCTCGCAGAGAGTCGCTACCGAACAGCATTATCTTCTTTGCTCGTTCGACGCGCAGCTGAGACAAAAAATAGGAATGAGTAATATCACCTGTAACGGTGAGGGCACCATAGTTCTCCTTGAGCTCTTCAGCCTGCAAGGTATCGAGTTCAGCGCAAACCACCACTACAGTCACTTTTTTGTCTCGTTGGCGTAAGGCTCGCAAGTAGCTCGCTGCTAATTGATTATCGCCGACTAAAATCACGTGGTTTTTAAGTCGCCTTAAATACCATTTTCGTGGCGCCAAAGCCTGGAGAAAAGCACCGATTAAGGTCGATGCCGCCAAGATAGGCGAACCAAAATACGATAGCCAAAGCATACTGCGAGTCAGTACTGTGCCGCCCTGCGGAGAGCCGAGATCCGTCCCGCCAAAGACAAACAAACTGAGGGCACAGTAGATTTTGAGTAAAATACCGGAGTCGGCCACCTCTGGCCACTCCGATACAGATACACCCATCTCAAACGCCGCCAGAGCAATGAAAAAAAAGAAAGCGGCGCCCGCAGAACGCCAAGGAAAGGAACTGTCACGATAATAATTCAGCATAGAGTTGATTATACCTGCGATGGAGTGACAAAGCTGCGCTGAATAAGCATGGACATTAACATTCAGGCCTCCTATTCTTCGCGTTAGAGTGAACACGGAACCCCACTATGACATCCAGCAAGCCCCATTTGTCAGTTTTTCAAATACTGCGCCTAAAATGGTATTCGCTACTGCGCTATATTTTGCACATTCCTGTGCGAAGTCGAATATTTTCAAGTTCAAATGAGCATCATCCGGTAGACCCCAACGTTCCAGTCTGCTATATCATGGACAGTAATTCTTTGCCTTCTCTGTTAGTGCTCGACAAGGCCTGCCAGACCAGTGAGTTACATAGGCCACTGCTCCCCATTCCCACGGCAGAGCAATTCGAAGGCCGATCATGGGCGGCACTGCGACGTTTAAGCGGTATTTTTGTGCGCCGCTACAGCAAGCGGCGCAGCCCCGCCATGCTCAAAAAACTGGTGGAGCACGCTCAGGAAAATCCTGATTTCGAGCTGCAGCTAGTGCCGGTTACCATTTTAATTGGCCGCGCCCCCAGTAAAGAAAAATCACTCGCAAAAGTGATTTTCTCTGAAGGCTGGGGTATTTCCAGCCGACTGCAGCGATTCTTCAATATTGTATTTAACGGCCGCGACACCTGCGTTTTCTTCGGCTCTCCTATTTCACTCAGGAGCATTGCCGATGAAAAACCTGACGAGGGTATTGCCGTACGCAAAATCTATCGCTTAGCCCGCACTCAGCTGGGCCGCACTCGTGAAACAGCGATAGGGCCCGACCTCTCTCACCGGCGCACATTGACCGGTAGGTTAATGAAAAGCGAGCGAGTTAGAAGCGCTATTCGGGAACAAGCTGAGATTTCTGGAGATAGCGTTGAGAAACTCAGATCAAATGCAGAAGCGGCGGCCAACGAAATAGCAGCGAACTATTCCTATGCGTTTATCCGTTTTTGTGCGGTTGTCCTGAGCTGGTTTTGGACCAAGATATACGACGGTGTAGAACTCAACCATTTCAAGGCCTTTGAGGAAAACTCGATGGGCAAGGAGATCGTCTATGTGCCCTGCCATCGAAGTCATATCGATTATCTCTTGTTGTCTTACCTGCTTAACCTGCACGGTCATGTGCCCCCCCACATAGCCGCAGGAGTGAACCTAAACCTACCCGTACTTGGTCAGCTTTTACGTAAGGGCGGTGCGTTTTTTTTACGCAGAAGCTTTCGAACAGACCCGTTGTATGCAGCGGTATTTGACGAATATTTAACCGCAATTTTGGCACAGGGTGTGTCTATAGAATACTTCGTAGAAGGTGGCCGGTCTCGTACGGGTCGACTCCTACCCCCTAGGGGCGGCATGGTACAAATGACCGTTAGAGCGTTTCTAAGAGAGCCCAAAAAACCCATAATTTTCCAGCCGGTGTACATCGGGTACGAACAGCTGGTTGAAGGGAGCTCTTACATCTCTGAATTGGGGGGTAAGGAAAAAAAATCAGAGTCCCTAAAAGATCTACTAGGCATTTTCAAAACACTTAAGCGAAATCACGGAAAAGTTCATGTGAATTTTGGTGAGCCTATTTATCTCGATGACCTGCTAGAAATACATCTCAAACCAGCAAAAAATGATGAGATCGAAGATAAACCGGAGTGGCTACCTGGCTTGGTAGACGAGCTCACCTTTTCGATTATGACTCAAATTAACGGCGCCGCCGACGTCAACCCAATAAACCTGCTTGCCCTATCACTTCTGGCAGCACCCAAACACGCACTGCCTAGAGATGAATTGATATCGCAAATTGCACTGTGTTTGAGCATTCTAAAAAGCCCAATGACACCGGATAAAGTGACGTACACCAGTCTCAGCCCCGAGCAAATTATTCAGTATGGCCAGGATTTAGGAGTCATTGAAGAGCGGCATCACTCGTTAGGTGACATTATCGTTATACATGAAAGATCAGCCGTTCTGCTTACCTATTTTCGCAACAACATAGCCCATTTATTTGCTTTACCCTCGTTTATCGCCAGCAGCTTCTTGGTCCGCAATGAAATACCGAGGGCTCGAATGGTAAGGTTATTTGCCCTAATATACCCCTACCTCAGGAAAGAGTTGTTTCTACCGTGGAGCAATAAAGAGTCTAAACAGGTATTCCTAAGTTACATCGACTTATTTATCTCTCTCGAGCTCATAGAAGGCAGGCGCACCTTGAAACGCGCGGGTGGGGGCACTCAGGCAGCGGCCAGTTTGAGTTTGTTAGGTCGAGGACTACTCCACACCTTTGAACGATACCTAATTACCATCCAAATTCTAGTACAGAATGGATCGGGTGTGCTCTCTGCGGAGGAGCTCGAAAAGCTCTGTATTTTATATGCCCAGCGTATCTCCATGCTGCATGAATTCGACGCCCCTGAATTTTATGATAAAACGCTTTTTCGGCAATTTATCAAAAATTTGTCGGATGCCGGTATATTGACAGAAGATGCGAGCACAAAGTTGAGGTTCGATAACAAATTGGAAACTATATCCGAAGAAGCTAAGTTAGTGATGAGTACGGAACTCAGACACGGTATTATTCAGGTTGCATCTGCGGCGTTATGAGCGCATGGGGATCCGCCTCTAGACCCAACCGAAGCAGTGCCACCTATGAATAATCTATGTCATAGTAGCGATGTGCCATACCTACGTGATAACAATAAATAGGCACCGGGAGCAACATGATGATCCCCACGATAGTCGTCGCAATAGCGATCGTATTGGTGTTTCTGTTTGTCAAAAGACAGAAATCTACAACGCTTGAGTCGACGCCAATGCCGCGGCGTAACCCCTATAAAGCGGTTGCTGTCAGTTGCGACGAAAATGCCTGTGATGGCGCAAAAGCGTTAACCGGAAAGCGGTTTTTGATTAATGACACTCCGCTTCTACCCCTACTCGACTGTACGGCGAAAAAATGCAACTGCAAATACAGCCATCATCCTGATCGGCGTGATTTTGAGGAAGATCGCCGATTGTCCAGTTCACTTAAGTCAAGTGCGTTTTTCGATGGTGATAACGCAGAACGGCGAGCCAAAGGTGGTCGGCGATACGATGACTAAACAGTAAAACCAATTGATCAAGCAACTAACCTCTCGTCTTTTACACCTACATCATTGTAAGATCAAAGTAACGACACGGTAGATAGTTATTAGCATCAGGAGTCTCGATTGTTTCCTTCTTTTTACGTCGCTATAGCAGCTCTCATTACGGGGGGCTTTGTTCTAGTTGGCTTGAGCGTATTTACGTGGCTACGTCGGTCTGCCATTGCGGGAAGCGCAGCGCTTCCTATTGTACTCGCTGCATCAGCTTTTTGGGTACTTGGGGCCGCGACTGAGCACATGGCACCAACTCTCGCGGGTAAAATTATCGCGAGCAAAATCCAGTATCTAGGCATCCTAATAGTCCCCTCCGCCTCCGTTTGCACGATTCTAACCTACCTCGGATTACAGCGTTGGTTGCGCAGGTTTTTATACATCGCTATTCCAATAGCGATATTGAGCATCACTATTGTACTTAGCAACGAATACCACCACTGGCACTGGTCTGAAATATCACTGGATCGACACGCCGCATTCGATTTGGTGCAGGTGAGTCATGGCCCCGCTTTCTGGGCAATCAACATGTTTAACCACGGCCTAATGTTAATGGCGGCGGCACTGCTCTTGCCTAGTAGTTTGAAAAACTGGCAAATTGAATCAACGCTTGTCTATTTGGGACTGGCCGCCCCCTGGTTCGCAAATCTGCTCTATATTTCAGGAAACAGCCCAGTTGCCAATCTCGACATTACCCCCTTTGGGCTAATCGTTACCGGCGTGTGTTTTGCTATTTCTTTTCAGGGAATGGGCAGTATTTTTTCCACCATAAAGTTGGCTAACCGTCATATTGTTGAGTCTATTGCCGATCTGATTTTGGTGGTGGACAAGCGACAACATCTTCTATCGGCCAATAAAAGTGCACGCGTTATATTGGCCAATCACCCATTACCCGCGCCCATAGATGTGATGCTCGGCAAGCATAAGGACCTCCTGCGTTATCTTCAAGCACCCTCTTCAGCGCCCGAGCAAGATATCGATATTGAGGTGGCGGGTGAAAAAATAACATTCGACATTCGATCAGTTCACACCAGTGGCCAACGCGGCAGAAACAAAGCGACCGTTTATGTGTTAAGGGATGCCACTGCACAACGCGCCTACGAAAATGATATGAAGCGCCATCGCAAACAGCTAAGGCAGATTATTGATCTAATCCCCCATCCAATTTATGCGCGCGACGCGGCCGGACGTTTTCTCCTCGCTAATGATAGCGCAGCGATAAGATTCGGCCTAGAAGGTGAAGCCGTCGAAGGTTTTACTATTGAGGATTTACATTCTGACCCCGACGAAGTGTCGGTAATACGCGAAAGCGATCAGTACGTCATTGATAATCAAAGAAGTCTAACCACAGAACAAATCTTCACGAGCCATGAAGGCCAAAAGCAGACATACCAGACCACTAAAATGCCATTCTCACACGATAGAAATGAAGCGCCAGGAATCGTTGCAATGTCGATCGATGTGACAAAGGAACGCGAACGCGAGCGTTTATTAGAGCTCATGGCGTCTACTGATCCGCTCACAAATTTACCTAATCGACGTCGATTTCAAGAGGTTTTAGATAAGGCAATTTCTAGAGCGAACATGACATTTCATCGTATCGCGCTGCTATCGTTAGACCTAGACCGATTCAAGATGATCAATGATAACTATGGTCATCCTGTGGGTGATGAAGTGTTGTGCCAGGCAGCCGAAAGACTTCGCAACAATATTCGATTCAGCGATCAATTTACCCGCTCTCCTGGAGATCCGGATCAAATCACTGTTTCACGACTGGGCGGCGACGAGTTTATGGTTTTATTGCCCAATATAAGTGGCTCTGGAGACGCTGCGATAGTGGCTCGCCGACTCATAGAAGCTTTGGAAGAACCGTTTTTCGTTAAGTCAGATCAGCTGCAGCTAGGATCGAGCGTCGGGATAGCTATTTACCCGGAAGATGGCGCTGACCCAGAAGCCTTAATACGCCATTGTGATCGGGCACTTACCAGTGCCAAAGGTAATCAACGTGGCAGTTTCCAATTCTACAACACTGAACTGGGAAAGGCTGAGCAGCGGCGCCACACGCTTGAACAGGCTTTACGAAGAGCTCTGGATCGGGATGAATTTAAAATGCACTATCAGCCTATCTGGGGCGCACAGGAAAACCAATTGTGCGGGGCTGAAGCACTTTTGCGCTGGGAGAGCGCCGAGCTCGGTACAGTTTCACCCGGGGAGTTTATTCCAGTGGCCGAAGAGTCGGGCCTCGTTATTCGGATCGGCGAGGTTGTGCTTCGATCAGTCTGCGAACAAATCGCGCTCTGGAAAAAACGTGGCTTTGAATTACCGGTGATTTCGATCAATCTATCTGCTCGCCAGCTCATCGATATAAACCTGAGAGATCAGGTGGAAGGTGTTTTTCGAGATACAGGAGTGTGCGGTAGCGAAATCGAGTTTGAACTGACCGAAGGTAGCATACTCACTGAGAACCCCCGAGTAGAAGAGACTCTCAACTGGTTACAGGAGCAGGGATCGACCCTTGCTCTTGACGACTTTGGTACGGGTTACTCTTCACTCAGTCATTTACGACGATTCAGTTTTCAAAAACTCAAGATAGACCGAAGCTTTGTAAGTGGCTTAGGGTCATCAACTGGAGACGAACAACTGGTGCGAGGTGTAATAGCGCTTGCCCAGAGGTTAGATATACAAACAGTCGCTGAGGGAGTGGAAACAGAGCAACAACTCGACATACTTCGTGGTGAAGGTTGCGACTATATACAGGGATATCTATTGGGCCGCCCCGAACCCCCTGAATCTCTCGAGCGATTATTCAATAAAGAAGTATAACTCGCTCAAACTGTGTTTCCAGTGGTAATACCGCCGAGTGGTATCGTTTTAACCCCTCAATTGTCGCCCGTGTTGAGCGATGCCACAATGCCGTGCAATAGATTGTTAATATAAGCGGTAGATGATAAATCCCACGCACCAGTTAAGGAACTTCCACTCCATGCAAAAGTATCGGAAAAATTGGCGCAGCGCCGCAATCGTTGTTCTGGCTTCATGGTCTGCCACTGCATTTACACAAGAGCTTAGTCAAGAATACGGACCTTGGGTATGGAGCGCAGCAGTCGGGGCTACCAATCAATTTTCGGCGGATTTTAGCGATGGACCCGGCGATGTCAGCATTGCACGCGCTTTTGTCAGTGGCGGCCTGGGCTACGCCTGGAATCGCAATACCAGCGCCTCGGTCTCCATAGGATACGGGACTACCGATTACGACTTCTCATCCGATGCTCTCATCGAAAACAGCAAGCCTTGGGGCCGGGTTGAGGAGTACCGTTTGTCAGTGCCTATTCGCTTTTCTCCACACGAAAAACTAAACGCCATAGTTATTCCCAGTATTCGCAGTTACGCAGAAACTGGCGCTAGCGTTAGCGCTGGGCGCTCGGAAGGTGTCCTGGGCGGCTTTAGCTGGAAATTCAGTGACACCTTGTCGATAGGACCAGGTCTTGGATGGTTCTCTGAGGTCGGCGATGACAGCAGAGTGTTTCCTATCCTTTTGGTAGATTGGCAGATCACAGATTTATTGAGCTTAAACACAGGACGCGGGATGGCAGCTTCTCAGGGCCCGGGATTGTCGCTCAATTACAAAATGAACCAAGAGTGGACACTCGGGTTGACGGCAAGACACGAGGAAACACGCTTCGCACTCAAGCAGAGCGAGGGTCGCAGCGCTGAAATCGGCGAAGATTCCAGCACACCACTGTTGCTGACCGCTAACTATAGCCCCTGGCCAATGACCAACATCACCGCTCTGATCGGGATTGAGTTGGGCGGATCTATGAGTTTGGAGGATGGTAGCGGGCGTACAGTTGCGGAAAGTGACGTAGATACAGCGATGGTGATTGGTTTCGCGTTCCAAAGCCGGTTCTAAAAAATGACATACGGCGCTCAAGTGGACGCCCTCCCCCTCTTTGAGGGGGAAGCAGTAGCTGCAACATTCTAACAAGCGGTGCCGTAAGACTGAGACACAGTCGACTTTAATAGGACGTTCATCTGTCTTTGAGCTGGAATAAAGAGTAGAACTAGCGTGGGTCGAGGCTCCGCTGCTTAATTTAGGCAGTTATAACAAATTTACAAGGTCATTTTTTCCGAATACGCCATGGTAAAAACAGATAGCACTAAGTCACCTTCGCCCCACTGCCGATTAGCGGCTGGAGTCGCTCGAAAACTCATTTTACTACTGGCCATGTTAATCAGTGTCTGGTCTCCCTTGGGGCTGGCCCTTGAAGGCGGCACTCCAAACGGCCCTGGCGACGGCAGCCGACTTGACGCCATTCACCCAGGGTTTGATCTTATGGATCTGCGCCCCCCTGGTTTCAATGAAAAAATTGCCGGCATGGATTTTCTGCCAGACGGTCGTCTGGTGGTCTCGACTTGGGGAGGCGCGTTCACTACCGACGGCAAAGTTTGGATACTCAGCGGTGTTGATCAAGATGACTACAGTCAAATTACGGCAACGGAAATTGCCTCTGGGCTGCACGATCCTCTTGGACTAAAAGTCTATGATGGGGCAATCTACGTCAGTGAAAAATCACAAGTGACGAGGCTCGTTGACACTAACGGTGACGATGTCATCGATGAATATCAGGTTTTTTCCACAGGGTTTCCAGTTACTTCCAACTTCCATATATTCTCCTTCGGGCTAGAAATAAAGAATGGCTATTTATGGATGACGCTGTCTACCTGCGTACTTGGGCCAGGCTTGCAATGCCCTGCGGATGATCCCGAGAATATTGCCGACCGTGGCAGCCTCGTTAGGATCAATTTAGATCCATCAACCGGCACTCCGGGACAATGGGAAATCGTTGCCACTGGGTTACGAACGCCCAACGGTATCGGCACCGGGGTCGATGGCGAACTTTTCGGTGGTGACAACCAAGGTACCTGGCTACCAGCAAACGCCATTCACCATTACCGAACAGATGACACCAAGCCCGGTTTCAACGTTAATTTCGGGCATGTGAACAATATCCCTAGCAAGTTTCAGCATTTGTCAGCGGTGCGCCCGGTAATCTATTTAGACCATGGAACTATGGCGTTATCACCCTCTCAGGTTGGCCTAATTCCCAGCGGCACAATTTACGAAGGTCAAATGGTGCACGGCGATGTGAGCTACGGTGGCATTCGACGAGATTTCGTAGAATGGGTAGAGGGCGCTTATCAAGGCGTGGTATTTCGATTTACACAAGGGTTAGAGGCCGGCGTCAATCGGCTCAAGTGGCATAACGGCGATCTCTATGTGGGCGGCATCGGAAGCACAGGCAACTGGAATGAGCCGGGGAAACTGCTCTACGGGCTACAACGGCTTCGACCCAACGGCAAGGCCGTGTTTGAAATGCTGGCAGTGCGATCCATGGCAAACGGATTTGAAATTGAGTTCACTGCGCCCGTCAATTATACCCAAGCGCTAAATCCCGCCAACTACCTAATTGAGGATTGGTATTACATACCGACCGCCGGTTATGGCGGCCAACGATTGGGTTCAAGAGTTCTACCCATTAGCCAAATATCGGTATCAGATGACTACCGTAAGGTATTTATTGAACTGCCTTCTCTGCAAGGTGGCAGGGTAGTGGGAATCAAACTCAATGGCATGCACAGTAACTCGGGGGTATCTCCATGGAGCACCGAGGCGCACTATACCCTGAACCAAGTCTCATTCACTGTAGGTCCCAATTTTAACCCTGCTCTGGAGCCACCGGAGGATACACCTCTCAATCCAAGTAATCCCCCTAATACCTTACCGGGGCTAAATTACAGTCTCTACCATGGCAACTGGAACTCGCTCCCAGACTTCGCGACCGAAACACCCAGTGAAACAGGCTATGCAAATAACTTCGACATCAGCGGCAGTAGCACTACCGACCATTTTGGCTTTGTTTTCGAGGGTTTTATCGAAATTGCTGAAGATGACCTCGTAAGCTTTTACAGCGTATCGGATGATGGCAGTCGAGTGTGGATAGGTGACGAATTGGTGGTCGATAACGATGGTCGTCATGCGGCGATAGAAGCTTCAGGGATTATTTATCTTGGCGCAGGTAAACATCCCATCAAAGTAGAGTTCTTCGAATTTGACTACGGTGAATCACTTCAGGTTCTCTATTCCTCAACGACGGTTCTAAAACAGGCGATACCCGATAGTGTTTTGTTTCGCACACCGCCCTCACAAGAAACCATGGGGCCGTATCTGGAAGCTGAAAACGGCGCCCTAATTGGTACGTGTACCACCAGCAGCAACCCTATTAATGATCAGCACTTTGTCACTTGTGCAGGAGACATTGGAGATTCCGTCAGCATTCCCATGGCTGCACCTTTCGTTGGTAACTACGAAGTTCAAGCAACGTATGCGCGAGGCACACTGGGGGCGTCCACCGGCGATGCCAACGTCGATATTTTTGTAAACGGTGTTTATATCTCCACTACAACATTCGCAGCTACGTCTGGCTGGGGCATATGGGGGGTGAGCACACAGGTACTGCCGTTAAATGAGGGTTTCAATACTATCGAATACCGAAACACTCTGGGGCTGGATGGTGCTATCAATCTAGACAAGATTGAGGTCGTGAAACAATTTGCTGGCACACTGCCTCCAGCAATCCCGACTGCGTGTCCAACGACAAACTATGGTGTCGACTGCCGCCAGGATTCCCCTGCCTACTTAGCATTTCCGACATCGAATCCGGATAATAATTTCTCTGACATGCCACCATTGCTGTCACAAACCGGGGCTTTCTCTGATGTCGCCAACCTGGTTCCATCAAGCCGTCTGCTGCCGTATGCCCCTGCTGCCAAGCTTTGGTCTGACAATGCATTGAAGTCTCGCTGGATCGCACTGCCGACGGGCACCACGATTGACTGGTCTGCAACGAGCCATTGGGCCTATCCGGATGGAACTGTACTCGTTAAGCATTTTGAGCTCCCTCTTGATCAAGCAAGCCCGTCGATCACGCGACGCCTAGAGACCCGCTTCATCATCAAAACGTCGGACAGCTGGTATGGTGCCACCTACCGATGGCGGACCGACAACAGTGATGCCGACCTTCTCACCACCAGGCTCAGTGACACTCACACTGTTCTGGCGGCAGACGGGACACCTACAACCCAAACATGGACCTACCCTAGCCCGCAAGAATGTATGACTTGTCATACCGTAAATACCGCTGGACCTTTGGGGCTGAAAACAGGGCAGCTAAATTCTGACCTTTTGTACCCCGACGGATTAACTGACAATCAGTTACGCACCTGGAATCACCTGGCAATGTTTGATGTAGCGCTCGATGAAACGGGCCTTTCTGAGCTTGTTCGTTTCGCCTCTATCGATGACGAAAATGCTACGCCAGAGCATCGACTTCAATCCTACTGGGATTCAAACTGTTCACACTGCCACGGATCCGACGATACTGGCGTGAAGGCGCAATGGGATGCGCGCTTTAGCACTCCC
>JBLHSI010000042.1:0-16642 GCA_047626655.1 Halioglobus sp. | reverse complement strand
TAAGCCACGCAGCTATTACGGTTGTCACAATCGGATTTGGTCAGTTCGCCACTCTGCATTTAACTGCCAGGGCGGGATCGTGTAGGAGGGCGCGAGCCAAAACGCCGCACTCAAAGCGCTTGGCGATAGCCTGCTCCGCATTGGCAAGCGATTTTATTCCACCTAGATAAGCCAGTGGCAGTTTCACAGCAGCACGAATCTTGCATGAATATTCGAGAAAATACATCTCTTTGCGCTTGTTGTTGTATCGTCTTCCATTACTCATCTATGAAGGCATAAAAAAGCAAGTTTCGTTGCACAAAACAGCATCGTTTTACAATTCATAGGCTTAGATAAAGGGCGCAAAAACGCTATTTCCACATAATATAGGGAGGAGTAAGCTGGATATAGCGATTGATAGATAGGTGAATTAAACATGTGCGAATAATATTACGCGTTGCAAACCCGCTCAGTATTAGCCTTCGCGCATATAGAGCATCGAACTCGATGGGCAGGAATCCCTTAGCGCGAAAATCGCTGGCGCTTTAAAAAAATACCGCTCAGGTTTTACCCATTACGGGGACTTAACTTGGCGGCTCCTTGTGTACAGCAGGGAACCTACCTCAACATTTATTACTCTGTGGGCTTCATGCCAACCCAGACATCTTGCAACAAATGATTTTCGTCGCCGACCTCAACCAGTGTAATGTCAGTTAAACCATCAAGTAATGTGGTTCTAACAAACTTTTCTGGATGAACTGCCAGGTACCACTTCTTTCCTTCTACATAGTTTCCTTTCAAAACTACCTGTCCAGCATTGTAGGTATCGAGCTGTTTTTTGGAGGTCAGTAGGTGCAGGCAATTATCGCCGTGTGTGGTACATATGAACAAACCGCCGGGGTTTAGTCGCCGTTTCAGTTCTATCGCCCAGGCTCGCTGTGCTTCCTCAGATAAGTGTGTAAACACGGAGAAGCAGTAAATAACGTCATACGTCTTATCTCCAAGCGGTAGAGGAGGCATCAGTTCGTTTAGAGCAAAGTGGTACTTGGGCAGATTATCTTTGCACCAGTCAATAGTGCGGCTGTTGTAGTCAGTGCCCGTAACCTCAACCGTATAACCAGGCAGTAAGTCTTCCATGTGGCGTATTAGCCGCCCGGGACCACAACCCCATTCTAATATCGACAGCTCTTTTGGTGGAATTCGGCTCTTCACAACATCGGTAAAAATGCTAGCGTGCTGTTTCCCCAATTTCTTATAATTGTCCCAGTGCACATTGTTATAGGCGTCAAAAGCGAGGTCGAAGGGCGGGGTGGGGAAATCAGGGTTTTTCCGCTTAAAGGCTGAGTTGCTCGGCATCATGCGAGACCTATGCGTCCAGTATTTAAGCCAGTCGACAAACTTAAGGGCTCCCGTTACTCTCAGGGTATCAAGCAACTTGTACTTAATATCTGCGCGCAAGCTACTTGAATTTTCTGCTGAAGGCTTCTCTTCTGATGACCCTTTTATCATTCTTATTTGTATCCTGCGCAATAATTTAACTGAGTATAAGGCAAATAAACGCGGCGTCTGAAGGAGCTCTCTTCACTCCTTCGTGGACCTCACATATCAGCGAGAAAGGCTGTTAGGACTTAAATTGTAACTGCTGGTCTTCTTCGCTAATGAAATTGGAATAATCTGGGTGGCCAAAATCATGGAAGCTGTAAATCTGATGATACCAGGGCTCAAGAACCCTTCTTGCCAGCAGATGGTGCATTTTATCTAATTTCTTATCGTTATTTTCGGTGTTGAATTCGTTAATCGCAAGGCGCACGCCAATATAATCGTTATACAGTTCTATATCTTCGCCGATGATGTCATCGAAGTAACAATAGATGCGGGGCAGGCGGGCCTGCGGAGGAGTTTTTAGTATCTCGAAGGCATCGATGGTCGATGAGTAGTAATCGAGATCGAACAAGATAGCGCCGACTGGAGCCGCTTGGTAATCATCATGAAAGGTCTTTACCGTGTTTTTAACATCACCCAGTACGAGTTTTGAGCTCGTCAGTTTCGTTTCAAGAAGCTTGAAATCCATTTCGAAAAACCCCTCTTTCCAGTGGTAAGGCAAATCGCGATAATCTGTAGGCCTAGGCAGACCCTTGCCAGTATCAAAACCATAAACCTCAATCTCGACTCCGACCATACGTGTGATATTTTCCGCGTGGTATTCGAGTGCTCTGAGACCATTTCCACCGGCTACCCCAAACTCCAGAACACTTATCTTTTTCTGTCCGAGTCGCCGGGCTAGTGTGGCCGCTTGGAATAAGCAGTAGCCGTAGTGCGGGTAATCAACGGCACCCAGCTTAGTCAACAAACCGTAAGATTTGGTGATTTTGGGTAGAATTTTGCGAGCCAAGGCTCTGCGAATGACGGCAGGCGTATATAATGCCTTATAAATAGTTGAATCAAACATGTTAGTTTCGCGACGCCTTTATTCAATGCTGTTGCATAATTAACGAGAGAGATTGTTCCAAAAAATCAATCACTGACTGCTATAAAAGATTTGGTCAGGCCCATAAATTTTTCTTTGCTAACAGTCGCATCCGGAAAGAGATAGTTGAATTCCGACTTGTTTATTAGCCTTATGGATTCGACCTCTTCCATAGCTTCGTGATATCCCTCAGCCTTTTCCCACCAGCCCAGTTTAAATCTGGAATGCAGGAACGCCCTGAGCTTTAACGGGTAGTATTGAAAGTAGGGGAGGAAAAAGTGCGCCTCTATAGGAAAGTGACGGTTTGGAGTCTGAACGAAAAATGACTTGCCTACCCGATGCACTTCTTCAGCCATTCTTTTTTGATCACGCAGCCCGCCAACATGTTCGATCACCGAATTCGAGAATGCGATATCAAACTGATTGTCTTCAAACTGCGGCATCGACCTGCCGTCACCTTTCGAGTAAACCGAATTGGGGAGTTCTGATTTGGTTGAAGCTGGCCATTGATTCAAAAAGGTAACGTGAAACTCAGGCATTTCGCTGAGGTCCATTGCGGTCCAGAAGTGGTGTACGCCGCCGATGTCCAATATTTTAACTGGCGCTTCATGGGATTCGAGCAGTTTGAGCAGCATTGAAAATCTGGCACGGCGATAATTGTTGATAAAGCTGCCAGGTTTATGGCCGTTCAACATGTTGCGTATCATTTACGTCCCCTCTGTGTCTTATTATATATTCGTTTGCATAGTAAACACCCCAGTCATGGAAAAACAGCATTAATTTCAATCAGCAGGGAAATGCGCATTTGTGAATTGTAAAAAGGTCGACTGCGTCACACTAAGTCATGACAACCGACGGCGGATGTAGCGCTTTGTAGTTACTACAATCGAGCATGCGGCCAAGTGTATCCAGTATCACGAAACGATTTCACAATTACACTCGCGCGCTATTGAACCTGTCATTTGCCCATGTTATGTTTCGATTTCGTTGATTCTGAACCTGAAGGATTAAATCAGAGTACTGTCAGTGAAAAAAATTACACCTTTTTATTTTAATTCCAGTGATTTGCAGAAACTCGCTGAAAAACATCGATCCGATTTTTTGGATGCGGGGCCGTTTCCGCATGTGGTGATCGACAACTTTTTGCCGGAAGAAGTTCTGAATCAGATTGTCGACGAGTTCCCAGGGCCGGACGAAGACGCTTGGACCATGTGGGGGCCTGGAGACATAAAACACACCAAGAACAAGAATGTCGAGAAACTCGGGACTTCAGACGAAGAGGTTTTCGGGCCAATGACTCGTCATTTTATGGCACAGTTGAACTCCTACACTTTTGTTCAGTTCATGGAGGAGCTGACGAAGTCGCCATATATTATCGTTGATCCTGCTTACAATGGTTGCGGACTTCATTCGACCGGGCGCGGTGGCAAGCTCATGGTACACGTGGATGGTAATCGACATCCCAATACTTTCTCAGGAATGATGCATCAGCGTTTCAATTTAATTCTGTATCTTAATAAAGACTGGGAAGAAGAGTACGGGGGGCATCTCGAACTGTGGAACCGAGATGCTACAGAATGTATCAAAAAGGTACAGCCGATCTTTAATCGCTGCCTCATTTTTGACACAGGTTCCTTTTCTTACCACGGGCACCCAGAACCCCTGGCGTGTCCCGAGGGAAGGCGTCGAAACTCACTCGCGGTTTATTACTACCAACTTCAGCGCGATGTCGATGCCAGTTATAGTGGAATGCAACGCACCGTAAAGTGGGCCGGGACTCAGGACGGCGATAGCGGCTGGCGTTCGAAGGACTGGATGTGGATACTCAAGGTCGAGAGCACCGTTCTCGCCAAGAGATTACTGCCACCTATCGTGGCTGATATGATTCGGAGTATCAAGCGCAAGCTCAGCTGAGCTCGACGCTTAAGCCTTGGGCGAGTATTGGCAGTCGACCATCCCTAGATTTTTTGTTGCACTTTTGGTGCTTGCCGGACGATTGCGATTTCCGGCAGAACCCATCTTAAAAACCAGGGCGCGATTAGCGCAAATGGCGCGATTAACCATAATTTTGGGGACCGCGCGTTATACTTAAAGCTTTTTTTGATGTAAGTCCGGCAGCGGTCGAATTGACCTTGACGCACAGTAATCATTGCCTTGGCACGATACAGCCGCGACAAAATCATTTTGCGGCGACGCTCTGCATAACCATCGTACTGGCGGTCCTCTAGCAGGCGCGCCATGGCGTCGAGCGATTCTTCATTGTCCATGAACTGCATGTATGATGTCATCGAGCCTGAGTGGACGCGGAAGGAGAGCATCTCTTCTTTTTGATACCATCCTTGTACTCCCAGATCACCGAGGCGTAAAAATACATCGGTTTCAAACGGGTAATTGCCAAAACCACGATCATCGACAAAACCTGAAGCGCGCACGTTAGCGGTGCGAAAAAACGTGCCAGAAATCGGGCTAAAACCGCATTCGAGGTTGGTGTCCCGGACTGAAATGACACCCTGTGAATAATCATTGCGCCCTAAGCTCCGCAAAAACTTTTGTTTCTCGCTTTCGATATCCTGGCCGTTTTCGTCGATAGCGTTGGCGTTTGCGACAAAGACTCCGCAATCAGGTTGCTGTTCCAGGCAGGTAATTGCTCGCTCGAGATAATCCTTATGCAACAAGTCATCATCGTGTAGGATCATGAAAAATTCGCTGGCCTCAGCCTGACCCAGGAAATAGCGCCCCTGGCCATATTCACCGCCATTTTCTGATTGCTGATGAAACCTAATTCTAGGGTCATCGAGTTCGGCGATAAAAGCTTTCACTGAGTCAGCAACTCCAGGTTCAGAGCAATTGTCGCTGACGATTACTTCGATATCGCGATAGCTTTGGGCAAGAACGCTGTTGACCGTATGCTGAACAAAGCCGGGACGGTTAATCGTCGGGATTCCAATAAAAACTCTAGCCATAACTTCACTTCGTGTTTTCAGTCGGTAGCATTTCACACAAACACCACAGCCATCTTGGGTTGTATTAATACTCGCTAATATTTTTGAAAATATTCGAGCGACATCCCAGCATGGCTGGCTACCGCAACGAGATTTTACATTCACTGGCGAACGAGATTTCCTGAGTTCAGAAAATCGAACAATTTGAATTATATAGCAGTCTGGTCTGAATCAAATACTTATTTACTCACGATCCGCCGCAGGTGCAGTCTCTTAGAGCTCCGCTACACCGCGACATCAAAAGAGACTATATATCGATGCACTGCGGTGGATAGGCTCCAGAGCGAGGTTCTGGCGTTAGTGCTGGGGCCTCGCGCTTCGCCAGCTAGTTTCTTGCTATTATTCGTTCGGGCTCAGCGAGCCTATTGCCGTCTAGCAACCACGCATAGTGGCGAATCTGTGCAGAAGTACGGATCCGAGTCACCCCTTTGGTCAGTCCCAGCAGGGTAAGATCCCAGGTCTTGATTGCCGCTTCCAACTCTGCATGCGCCTCAGCTGGTAAGTAAAACTCTGCCTCACAACGATCCACCCTAAATCCGGAGAAGTCCAACGGCCCGCCCGCGTCGAGCCAAGCTGCGATGTCATAGCTGAGCGCGACAACTATTGGTGAAAGCAAATCTTCTTTTGTTTCTCCGTGTGCATGCTTCAGGCGAGTGTAGGTGTCAATATCCTGCCAAAAAACACTGAAGTCTTCATTGAGCTCCGGTATTTTCTCTAGCAACAGAGACTTCATCGCCTGCATGCCGATCTTGCAAAGCTCTGGCCACTGGAAGAATGAAGCCTGGGCTCGGTATTTGTACATAAGATTGTCTCCAATCTCTCCGCGCTCTAGTTTTTCCCAGTTCTCTGGCTTACAGTAAAAATCGTGACACTCTTGCTGTGACTCAAACAGCTCATTTTTTGTTTCGCTCACAAAGAGTTGCAGTAGCTCGTTGGGACCGCCCTGATCGGCCTCTATATCCTGCAGTATTCGATCAAGCCATTCGGAGGGCTTTATTCCCTGCTGGCTTGCGAACAACATGGCGTCTTCGAACCAGGAATTGTTCCAAAAAACACTGACGACGAAGTGATACGTCCTAGCTTTGATATAGTCTTCAAATGGTAGCGTATCGGTTGCGACTACTATCTCGTCGAAATCCAGCACTTGCTTGCCGCCATAGTAAATACCAAAATTCTTCGGCAGTACTCTGAACCGAGTAGTGAACTGGAATTTATCCCGACTCTCTTTCGTGTCCAGATCAGCGCCTTTGAGCATCATCGACTGGAAATTGTGCATTTCATGCGTTCCGGCATCTACCAGTTTGTTGATCCCGCCTACATGAGCTTCTAGCGTCTCACCCGGCAAACCCAGAATAAGGTCCGACAAAGAACGCAATCCACGCCCACGGACATGAATCATAATGTCTTCGTAGGCAGCGGTTTTGATATTAGTTCGGCGGATATTACGCAAGGCATCTTCGTCTAAGCTTTGTACTGCCTGGTACAAAACCAGCGCGTTATTGACTTTTTCCATGGCCTCGATGATTCGGTCGGGTCGATTTTTGCCGGTCGTCGCATCAATAAACGTGGGGTAGCGATACTTAGCCTGTATCTCACCTATCCAGCCTGATATTTCGATATCGCCCTTATACATGCCAAAATTGGAATCTGCAATTCGAAGCGTTCCAAGGTCGGGGCACTTTTCCGATACTACCTTGCCGATATAGAAGATTTCATCTTTAATTCGTTGCGGTTCAAAGTAATTTACCTTGCTCCACCAGGTCTCGCCCTGAACACAAAAACTACAGGAGAAGGGACAACCCCGATTGGTCTCAATCATGGGTGCAAGTCGACCATCAAAGAAATCATCCATAATACCGGTGAGGAAAGGGGACGGAATATCACTGAGCGCCTTGCGCCGTGCTTTCGTCTCAGTAATTAATATTTCGCCAGTAGGACTGCGGTTCATTGTTGAATCGATTTGCTGCTCACGAAAAGCTTGCAGATCTTTGCCACAATCCAAGTAGGAACGGACAATATCGGTTGCCAGAAAATCTCCCTCGCCGAGGCAGTATATGTCGATCTCTGGGTTTTCTTCCATGAACCTGCGCTTTTGGTCATCTTCCAGCGACAAGTTTGGCCCCCCCATGACCACCAATGTGTTCGGGTCCATTTCCTTGATTTCACGGGCTATATGCAAGCTCAATTGCTCGCACCACATGTAATTGGTGAGCATAAGCACGTCAGGTCGATTCTTCTGAATCTCGTTCCATAGATGATCTGGATAGGCGAACAACCGCGATTTCACTTCGGGTAGTTCATCATCCATCACGGCCTTGATATAGCCTATGCCCAAGGGCATGCAGTCAGTAGAGAGAACACCAGAATAATTGTGTCTTAGGTCAGCGATAAATACAGTCGTATCCGTCATCATCAATCCCTCGTTTAGCAACATAGACCTGAAACATAAGCTAGTCGTGATTAAAGTACCTTTTGCCACGATTTATTTGGAACAGCACTGAGCTCATGTCATTTTTTCTCTGTCTCGAAAAACGGTAAAAACACACTTAATCCTTAGAATATTGTAGCCAAGAAAAAGGCGTTTTTTCTTTTTATAGTTAGACCTTACCACATCAATTTCAAATAGCTCTCATTGAATATTTAAATACCTTCCAAGGGGTTTTCCTACTTTACTCACACTCCAGCCCCTACGCGCACCAGAGATGCGAACCACCAACAGGTTTACGCTGGAACAGATAGAGTTCAGGTAGAAGCGTCAAACTCTTCATTCGCCCTCCTCAAATAGTAAACAAGTGATGTGCAAGTAAGCCAGAGCTATACAGCAGGCTATTGTTACATCTTGGTATTTTAGCTCTTAATATACATTAGCAAAAACTATGCCATCCTAATAATATCAATAGCTTACGGGCGATACGATTATGTTATGAGTGAAAGTTGTAAATAATCCTGACACCTATTACTCATGGTTATAACAGGGTTGCTAGGGTGCTTATGTAATGGCAACTTACATGACTATATCTGATATTCAGAGCATGCAGGCATAACAATGCCACCGATTTTCGCTCGACCTAGTTTCCTAAGTTAGCTTGTTTGCTGTCAGTTTCCTTTGCAGCTGCCGTGGTTAGGCCGATATTTTTCGCGGCCTTGTCTATACAGCGCGCTCGTCTCCCAATGTCTTATCTGTGCCGACCACTAGATTGCTGCTGAGTGACCTTTTGGGTCTACGGACATTGGCCGTTGTCACAAGTTAGACAGATTACCGTCATGACTAAAGCATCTTTTATGCTGAGTCACTGGGTCGACAAACCGAAGTTCCTTTGCCAGTAACTGCAACGGCGATGAATAGTCATCTGCAGATAGCGGCTGTAATTGCGGATAGTATTTATCATTTAGTATGGGCCAACCCAGTGCCTGCATGTGAACGCGTAGTTGATGGGTTTTACCGGTGATGGGGTGTAACTCAAATAACGCTTTCCGAGTAGATTGTTGTAAGCACCGAATCACAGAATGGCTATTCGCTTCGCCCTCGGTCACACGCATGCGAAAGCGTGGCTCCGACTGCACGATACGATTTCTAATTTCCCATTCCTGATCTTTCAGGTTTTCACCTTCCCCGATTTCCGCTATCGCCTGGTAGGTTTTGTGTATTTCCCGTGTTTCAAATAGACGATGGTAAAGATGACGAGTGTCCGGGTTAACAGAGAATATGACCAATCCGGCTGTCACTCTATCTAGGCGGTGTAATGCTTGTAAGACATCGATGCCGGTACTGCGTCGCAAGCGATTTTGCAGGCATTCATTCACATAAATACCGCCTGGGATTACTGCTAGAAAGTGTGGTTTATAAGCGACCAAAATGTGCCGGTCCTGAAATAAAATCGTTTCCTTAAAAGGGATACTAGGCTCGCTTTTGACCTCTCTATAATAGTAGACGCGCAACTGCGGTTGAAAGGGCGATTGTGTCGTTATTAGTGAGCCATCATGGCAATGTACTTTGCCATCGGCAATTCGCTGTCGCCAAACGTGAGCATCAACATAGGGGAATTTAATAACCAGGTATTCAAGTACTGTGGCTACACCGGGGTTAATTTGCGGTAAGCTGAGTTTCGATGGGTGCTTGGAAATAGACATTAAATGGTCCAAATTTTTGACTATAGCATGAGCATAATAATGCTAGTTGCACAGTTTCGTGACAGATCACAGCTAGTCCATCAGGCCTTAAACGTGAAGCTCCCTATTAGTCCCTGCTAACGTCTGTTCATTAACGTTAAAATCGACTCTAAACGCTGTAGTGAGTCGGTCATTTCTAATAAGTCCTGCATTTCTTCGGCTTCAAATTGCAAAATACCTAGAATCTCAAAGCCAAACTCAACCGGTGATTTCAGTCGCCAGGCTTCACTTTTTAGTAAGGTGGCTATTTCCGGATGAGCATGGGTGATGGCCAATAAACGCATCAGTATTTTCTCTTTGGCTTGCTCGGCTAAGATTAGAGTGTCTTGCGCTAACGCGTCGTCAAACACAGGCTCACATTGGGCTATAGTAAAGGGCAGGGTCTGCACGTCACTGAGTAAATGGTAACGCTGTTGTAAATGTACATTTAACATCATACGACCATCTTCGGTCGTTTCTAACAGTTCGCAGCGTCCGGCGGAAAAAACGGGGAAAGGCTTATAAGTCGATGCATTTTCCCCCAACATTTCTTCTAGGTTGGTGGAGGGTTCAATTTCCCTCACCACTTTTTGCGTATGACAAACAGCCAAAGGCATATTGTTCTCGAGGCAATAGTTCACCATGTCACGATAACGAGGCTCAAATACATGCAGCGGCATAACCGTACCCGGAAAGCTAATGCAATTTGGTATTGGAAAAATGGCAATCTTAGTCATAGTCATCTACTTTAATCGTTACTGCATTGTTGGCTTTGTTTTTCACTAATAAAACCAACTCGTTTTTTCTATTGGGCTAAAAGCGATCGCGCACCAATGTTTCTAGTCCATCAATAAAACGATCATGATCGTTAGAGCTGGGCACTAACTGTATGGTCTTGCCGCCATTTTCAGTGAATATTTCTTGATATTCATCACCAATTTCAATCACAGTTTCAAGGCAATCAGCAACAAAAGCTGGACTGAATACCAGCAACTTTTTGGCGCCTTCTTTTGCCAGTTGTTCGACCACTTTATCTGAAAAAGGCGTTAACCATTTCTTATCTAATCTCGATTGAAAACATACGGTGTAGTCATCTTCACTGAGGCCCAGTTTGTCGGCAATGAGGCGGGTGGTGGCGTAACTGGCTGCTTTGTAGCATAGGTGGTTTTCTACGTTAATTTCAGTCTCACAGGGGTGATCTTCACAAAGCGCTTGGCCGGGATAAATTTTGTCAACATGGCGCTGTGGCAGGCCATGGTAGGAAAACAAAACGTGATCATAATCGTCGAGTTTGTACGGTTTTGCGCGTTCAACTATAGAGTCTATATATCCTTCATTTTGCCAAAACTGGTTAATAATACTAAGCTGCGGTAGTGCCCACCATTTCCCGATTAGCTTCATCGCAAGCTCAATAGCAGAGCCACTTGACGCGCTGGCATACTGAGGAAACAAAGGCAGGACAATGACATGCTCGTAGGCTTTGTCGCGCATGCCAGCAATCACATCATACATTGAAGGGTTTTGATAACGCATAGCCATATAAACATCTATATCACTGTCAGATAAACGTTTTTGAAGTTTATCCGTGACACTTCGTGTATGGGTTAGCAAAGGCGATTCTCCGTTGCCATGCGCCCAAAGTGCCTTATAAATTTTTGCTGATTTTGGGGCGCGAAACGGCACGATAATGCCATTAACCAGTAACTTTCGGGCAAGCCAAGGCAGATCAATCACACGTGGATCATTTAAAAACTCGCCGAGATAGCGCCTAACATCTTTAGTTTCAGGGCTGTCAGGTGTGCCTAGTTGTATTAGCAAAACAGCGGTTTTAGCGTGCATAAAGTCTTACTCGTTAAGTGAGGTGTAGTAACGAAATTGAGGGCCGAATTAGACGAAGTTCATCTCATGTTTGGATTAAAATAGATGAAAAGTTCTCGACTCACGGGCGCTATATTATCAACAAAACCAAGCATCTGTGCTTTTGCGACCAATTGCCTGCAAATAGACTTGCTTGGTTAGTGTCCATAATAGCCAATTCCGCTAAGTTTTTTAAGCGATATTGGCCACATAACGAGCCCATAATCGATAACAGGTCGCGAGCCAGTCCCAGCTTACGGGGTGCCAATATCCACAAGCGTTGCTAATTCCAGCGCCTTGTCTTCGTTGGCGCGCTTAATCAGATATTGCCGGATCGCCTCGGCGTCTTGGGCCGTAATAACGCGTTTAAATGACACCATACCGTTATGCTTTAGTGCGCCGCCGACTACAATTTCGCGCATTGCTTCTTCGCTGGCGATAGCGCCAGAGTGCCGCAGATCAGGGGTAATCGCGCCAGCAATGGCTGCATCGCCGTGACAGCCACCGCAATTTAGGGCGAAAAGTGCGCTGCCACTGGCAACCTGATCTTCGGTACCCTTGAAAGCGGGTGGATCCAGCACTCGTTCATTGAGCGGCGGTGGCTCTGGAAGAGTGCCATTAGCGCCCAGCTTAAAAACCATGAGGCGGCTGATGTTGCGTGATGGACCCGAGACATTCGCGAGCACACCGGTGTTCATGTCCCACAAGCCGCCCCAACCGACTAAGATCGCAACATGCTGCACTCCCTCTATTGCATAGCTCATAGGTGCCGCAATGATTCCGCTTTGTGCCGGGAAGGACCACAGCTGCTTGCCGGTATTGGCAGAGTAGGCACGGAATTCACCGCCTGCTGTGCCTTGGAATACGAGATTGCCGCCGGTCGATAGTGTTCCACCATTGGATGGTCCAGGGTAGGGCACGCGCCATGCTTCCTTCTGCGCCACCGGGTCCCATGCCAGCAGTGCACCGGTGGTGGCCTTGCGCGCTGCGGCGCGTGCTTCCTTGTTGGCGGGCATCGCAAACGTGCCAAAATCCAAACCTGTTTGGCCGCCCATTTCGGAACCGGTAAATTCTTCATCCGCCAGATAGGGCATGACTGTATTGTTGATCGGAATATACATGAGGCCTGATAGTGGACTGAAGCTCATAGGGTGCCAGGTATGGGCGCCATAAAGGCCGGGAGTGCCCATGAAAACTTCTCCGGTGAGCTCATATCGAGCCTCGGGCAGAATGTTTGGGCGGCCAGTTTTGGGATCAAGACTGCTGGCCCAATTAACCTCCACAAAATTTTCGCCGGACAGGAATTCACCAGTCTTGGCATCAAGGACATAAAAGAAGCCGTTCTTTGGTGCATGCATCACAACGCGGCGCTGTACCCCATTCACCTCAATGTCACCGATGGTAATTTGCGCGTTGGAATCGAAGTCCCAGCGGTCTTCCGGCGTTTCTTGGAAATGCCACGCATAAACACCCGTATCGGCATCCACGGCGACAATAGAGGAGGTATAGAGTGCATCGCCAAGGCCGCGGTCGTTGGTATTGGGATTCCATGGTTCAGCATTGCCAGTGCCGAAGTAGACGAGATTTGTACCGGGATCGAACGTGATCGAATCCCAGACGGTGCCACCGCCGCCAAATTCCCACCAGTCGCCTCCCCAGGTCTTTGCGGCTTTCTCCATCGCATCATCTTCAAAACCATCCTCCGGATTGCCCGGTACGGTATGAAAGCGCCACAGTTCGTCACCGGTCTGTGCATCGAATGCCGCGATGTAGCCACGCGCTCGGTATTCAGCACCCGCGCTGCCTATTAGCACTTTGCCATTGGCAATGCGCGGCGCGCCGGTAATGGCATAACTTTCCTGATCGGGTACGATTGTCTTGGACCAGACTTCTTTGCCGGTCTTACTATCGATCGCTATCAGGCGTCCGTCCAGAGCGCCAACGTAAACGTTGTCTCCATAGAGCGCGACGCCGCGGTTCACCGCATCACAGCAAACACGGCTCAGCGTTTCGCGCGGAACCTGGGGGTCATATTCCCACTTGAGCACACCGGTTTTGGCGTCATAGGCCTTCACCATGCTCCACGCGGTGGAGACATAAATCGTGCCGTTATGCATCAATGGTGTGGCTTCCTGCCCGCGCCCTGTGTCCAAATCTGAGAACCATGCGAGACCAAGCTCGGCAACATTTTTCGTCGATATTTGTGTCAGCGGCGAAAAGCGCTGTTCGTCGTAGCTACCGCCATAGGTCAGCCATTCATCAGCGTTACCCGCGGCGAGCATCGCATCGGTTACGCCTCCTTGGGCGGCGAGCGGCGTTTCCCGAGGCTCGCCCGAGCCACAGGCTGTGAGCGACAGAACCGCAATAGCGGCGACTGTATTACAGATATTCAAGGGGCTATCTCCTGTCATTGTACCTGTGCAGTGTATGGGTTTTTGGCTGTAGTCTGCGGTAGGTTTTGTGAATTGTCCATGGGTCGTCGTCGGTTGCTACAGGTGTGAGAACCTTCATATACCCCCAGTGTGAAAACATAGGCTAGTGTGGGAAGATTTATACCTGCCAATTGCGTATATCTAGCTGTGATAGTGCTCGAAGATTGACATACTAGGCCATTGGTTAGAGATCTAAAGCGCGCAGCCAGCGAGACGCGCTTTTGTGCACTGTAATGTCGGCGCTGAATTGGCGATTTAATAAATCGCAGCTGACGCATGCTTGATGACACAAAAGCGAAGTTACGACTGGCTGGTAAAAATATTATGATTAACAGGGTGAATCTATGAGTACCGAGTTTAAAGCATTAGTCGTCGAAAAGAACGAAGACGGCTCCTTTAGCCGTTCGATAAAAAACCGCAACCTGGCTGACTTGCCCGAAGGCAACGTTTTGGTGCGGGTACAGTATTCATCTTTAAATTACAAAGATGCGCTTTCTGCCACCGGCAATCCGGGCGTGAGCCGAAAATTTCCGCATACTCCGGGCATTGACGCGGTGGGTATTGTCGAGCAAAGCCAAAGTGAGAACTTTGCGGTGGGTGATGAGGTCATTGTTACCAGCTACGATTTAGGCATGAACACAAGTGGTGGCTTAGGGCAATTTATACGGGTACCGGACAGTTGGGTTTTGAAACGTCCACCTCAGTTAAGCGCACAAGAGGCGATGACGTTTGGAACCGCTGGACTAACGGCAGGCCTAATGGTCAATGCGCTATTGGATAACGGCTTAACGCCAGAATCTGGACCTGTTTTAGTCACCGGGGCAACAGGGGGTGTGGGCAGTGTGGCGATAGCCATTTTAGCCAAGCTGGGCTTTTCGGTAACCGCGGCTTCTGGTAAGGCTGACGCTCACGAATTTTTAATATCATTGGGCGCAGATAATGTAATAGACCGAGCAACATTGCTGGATAATTCTCGTCCTATGTTTAAAGGTACCTGGGCTGGAGTGGTCGATGTTGTGGCAGGCGATACGCTATCTAATGCATTAAAATCATGCAAGTATAACGGTGTGGTCACCTGCAGCGGGTTGGTTAGTGCTACCGATTTCACCACTTCTGTGCTCCCGTTTATTTTGCGTGGTGTTCGTTTAATCGGCATTGATTCAGTTGAATGTGATATGGCGGTTAGAATTGCGGCTTGGCAGAAATTAGCCACCGAATTTAAAACCGATAAGCTAGATGAGTTATCTAAGGAAATCGCTCTGGAAGAAGCCGAAGCTTATCTGTTGCAAATGCTCCAAGGGAAGTCCTATGGTCGCGTTATCGTAAACATGGCTTAAAGGCAGTTGTAAAACCATTAGGGAGTGCGGTACTGCCAAGGTAGCTCATTAATATTTGGGCTGCCATGCCGACGCGCCTAAGCTATTCAACTAGGCTATTGTTCAACTTTATCTATCGCGCACTGTGTTTGAGCACCAAACGCACTAAAACAGTGTGTCGAAAGATAAATTTGGCCCCAGTATTGGGTAAAGCCCCATGCCTGAAAGCGCTAGTTGATCATTCAAAGACGCGCTGGACTAACTTATCAAGACGCTTTAATGAGCTGCCAACGCTGCGTTGCTGCACGTTTGCCAAAGATTCACAGCAGAACCTTATTCCAATTCACTGTATTGACACAAAAAAATTCTATCATGGCGTCTTATTGGCACGCTGCTTGCTGGTTAAACCATAAGGCGTTAAAGCCGGGTGTTTTTTTTAGGACGACCGCCTCGCAAGGGCGTTGGCAACTCAAGGAGATAGAATGATGCAATCAACACAGATTGAACCCCAGAGCAAATTTCGCCGAGTAATGAGCGATATTGTAGTGGTGGAAATGATGCTGGTTCAGACGATTATCGAAAGCACGAGCCTCATTGGCGAGTGTATTGTGGAGTTGAGCGCGCAAGTCGAGGGAGGTAAGAATGGTGAGACTACCGTAGAGCCGATAAGGAATATTTTGTTGCGCACCCGAGATGATGTTGTCGACTCCTACACCTCTAATTTTAGTTATGTGCGACAACTGAACGATAAAAAGTAGTCTGATCGTTTGGCCTCACACGCAACTAGCTCCATGCAAACACCGGCTGATCGTAGTGCAAGACCGAAGTGTCTCTCCCAAGGATAGCCACCTCTCTAAACTGATAGAGCATTGCTGCGGTGGGCGCATAAATGAGCATGTCGCCGAAATTCATGGATAGCACCTGCCTATCACTTTCGGGGATACTTTCCAGGTGGGGTGAGTCGGCGCGCGCTAGCTCAGAAAAAGTAAACGGGTGTATAGAATCTACTTCCCCCGGATTGGGCGTTAACGCCGAGCCTGCGACATCACTCCATAAAACAACGGGAGTAATAATGTAGCCGGAGCGCGTGACGTAATCATCCAGTTTGCCCAATACATGCGCTTCATCCAGGGCAAGATCAACCTCTTCACGCAGTTCTCGCAGCGCTGCCTCTATAGCGCCTTCGCCTTGGTCAATTCGCCCGCCAGGGAGCGCCCACTGACCCCCATGGGCCCTTAAGTTCGGTGCACGCTGAGTGATAATAATGGCAGCTTGCCCTTCGTGGTTGAAAATAGTGAGCGTAACAGCGGCTCTGCGCAAACCTTCCTGCACCTGACGGGTATCTTCGAAGCCAAAAATATTTGCGCTAATTTGGTTCCGTGTCTGGGTTGTAAAGCTGTGGTTATCTAACGCTTTCATTGGCTATCGCTGCGCAACACC
>JBLHSI010000041.1:0-17045 GCA_047626655.1 Halioglobus sp. | reverse complement strand
ATGCCGGCACGGACCAATGTGCAGGTCAACAATCGCGATCGTGGAAACGAAAGCATGATTAGCGTACAAGCGGAGCTCGAAGATGCTCAATCTTCTGGCTGCCCTCTGCGTGAAGAGCGCTATATACATTTGATGCTGCGAGTGGAGCGAGCTTTTAAAATTAATTCCTGGGCTGAAAGTCCGCCGGCACGTACGCGCAGAATAGTGGGTAATATAGAGCTTGAAGCGACCACCAGCGATCAGTTATCTGTGATCAGTAATTTCCACCTTTATTATGCGCGTCCATCTAGCGAGAGCGTTATTTACAGCGGGCAGCGCCGCGATGTGTTGCTACCTCAACCAGAGCCGGGATGTTATCTCATCGCAAAAAGGGAGATCGTGATGGATTACGCCGATATCGAAGTTCCCACCATGGGTTTGTTGTTGTAGCAGATAACGGCTGTTCTGCGCGAAAAAACATTAACTCGCGCTTGCATTAATAGGCGCAGCGTATCACTCTAATCGAGCTTTTTGTAAAAGGTCTTTTGAGGGTGTGTTGTGCAGTATCTCGGCGGTTTAGCGTGTGTTTTTATAGTTTTTCAGTTGTCAGCAAGTTTAGCAGTGTCGGCCTCAATGCCAACGGCTACGGGCACCTTATCTAAGGTTTTGGAGCAGTCCCGAGAAGATTACGGGAAGGCCATCGAGGCAGCCAAAAAGGGTCGGTGGAGTGACTTTGAAGTCTTGCGGTCCAAACTGGATAATTATCCACTGGCCGTTTATCTTGATTATCAAAAGCTCACGCGGCAGTCTCGTCGCGCCTCGTCGATCGAAGCCGCTAATTTCATCCAGTACAGTGATGATACTCCTCTGGCCAATCGCTATCTCAATCATTACCTGCGACGTGCGGGCCGTGATCGTCGGTGGTCCGACTTTCTTGCGCTCAGGCCTACTGAGCCCAACACGGTTGCTTTACAGTGCTACTACTACCGAGCCAAGTATGGCAGCGCCGACAAGGCGAGCGCATGGTTAGGGGCGAGTAAGCTCTGGGTGCACGGTAAGTCTCAGCCCAAGGAGTGCGACCCGCTGTTTAAAGCCTGGATTGGTGCTGGACAACTAACGGACGAAGTAGTTTGGGCACGCTTGTTGGCTGTCTTTGATGCGCGCCAACGATCTCTGCTGAGCTACGTTGCCCGTCAGGGTAGCGCGCAATTAAAACCTCGCTCAGAGCAGTTGCTGGCCGTTTACGGTAAACCTGGCAGTCTACAATCATTGACACTAGATCCCAGTAGTCCCTATTCAGCAGACATTGTCGCCTATGGCCTGGCGTATTTAGCTCGCTATAACCCCGAGAAAGCGCAGCAGCAATGGCTGCGGTTCCAGCAACAACTGAGTTTCAGTGAGCAACAGGCACATCGTGTAGAGCACGCCATTGCGCTGCGTGGCTTGTTTGCAAAGACCGAGTCACTGTCACCGTGGTTACACGGCGCACTTAGTCGCTTGGGGGAGGATAAGTTGGTTGAAATTCGGCTGCGTTGGGCGCTAGGCGAACAAGATTGGGCGGCTGTCATGAATACGCTAGATTTGTTGACACCCGAGCGCGCCGGAGACGGTGTTTGGCAATATTGGCGCGGCAAGGCATTGGAACACGCCGGGCAGACTGAGGAGGCTGCCAAGCTGTACAACACATTGGCACAGGAACGCGGTTATTACAGTTTTTTGGCGTCTGACAAAGTGGGTATGCGCTATGCTTTTAACGATGCCACCTTTCAGCCGCAGGCTGTCGCTGTTGAAGATTTCAGTGCCGCCGGTAACGCCAGTCCGCTAGCCGTAAGCCAAATGCCAGCGGTGGCAAGAATTAGGGAGCTATACCATCAAGAACAGGCGAGAGATGCACATTCGGAATGGTTTAAGCTGTTACAAAATAGCCCCGCAGCGTCTATGGAAACGCTTGCATCCTACGCCTCTGACCAGGGCTGGTACAGGCTGGCCATTGATGCCGCCAACAAGGCAAAGGCATGGGATCGCCTAGATCTGCGGTTCCCAATGGCTTATCAAGACACCTTTAACAAACACGCCTCGATGCAACAGCTTCCCAGTTCTGAGTTAATGGCAATCGCGCGGCGCGAAAGCGCATTCTTTCCTCAGGTAAGCTCTCCTGTTGGCGCTCGTGGGCTCATGCAAATAATGCCTGCTACAGGCAAGCAGGTTGCCTCCCGGCTCGGTGTAAAGCACCGTAATTCCGACCTGTTTGAAATCGATCATAATGTTCATTTGGGCAGCGCCTACTACCGTCGCCTACTCGATCGTTTTTCTGGCAATAGGGTATTCGCTCTTACAGCTTACAACGCCGGTCCTCATCGGGTCGATCGCTGGCGCAATAAAGCAGCCGACACTGTGCCGTTCGATATTTGGATTGAAACCATTCCCTATAAAGAAACGCGCAACTATGTGCAGGCGGTGTTGTCCTATAACGTAGTGTTTCGCCATCTATCAGGCAATTACTACAGTTTGTTGACGGCACCCGAGTTACAGGACGGATATTAGTTCGATGCGTGATACAAGACCGTTATTGTTGGAATCCGATTTTCCCGCGCCCCTAAGGGGCGAGGTCACCACGCTGCAGGTGAATCTGGGCTATCTGTGTAATATGAGTTGTGCTCATTGTCATGTGAACGCCGGCCCTACGCGCACCGAGTTAATGTCCTTGGACAACATTGAACATGTGCTGTCACTGTTGCGCCGCAGTGCTATCCGAACTTTGGACTTGACCGGTGGTGCACCAGAGCTCAACCCCCATTTCCGCTATCTGGTGGCCGAGGCGGTTAAACTGGGCGTTCACGTGATTGATCGTTGTAATCTCACCATCTTATTTGAGCCAGGCCAGCACGATTTGGCCGAATTTCTCGCACAGCATGAGGTAGAAATTACCGCTTCTTTGCCGTGCTATCTCGAAACCAATGTCGAGGAGCAGCGCGGCAAAGGGGTTTTCGACGATAGCATAAATGCTATTCGCCAGCTCAATGCGCTTGGCTATGGCGGTGATAACCCGGCTCTGCAACTGAATCTGGTGTACAACCCGATAGGGGCGGTTTTACCCCCCGCTCAACAGGCGCTAGAGTTAGACTATAAACGTGAGTTGGGTGCTCGATTTAATATCCAGTTTAACCAGTTGTTTACCATTACCAACATGCCCATCCAGCGCTTTGGTGCCGTGTTACTGGCGCACGATGAGTATCACGACTATATGCATTTGCTGCGTGACAATTTCAGTGAAGACAACCTCGCTACGGTCATGTGCCGCAATCTGATTAGCGTTAGCTGGGAAGGTTACCTGTATGACTGCGATTTCAATCAGATGTTGGAGTTACCTCTGTTGGGGGTTGGTGAAGATCTACGGCATATTTCGCAGCTACTAGCACCAGCGGAGCTAATAGGCGCCGATATTGTCACCGGTGATCACTGCTATGGCTGCACGGCGGGGCAGGGCAGTAGCTGCGGTGGCGCGCTTTAGTAGTGACTGGCGACCCCGTCATAAGCTTCATCATCCCAGTGTTGAATGAGCAGGACTGCATTGGCAAACTGCTAACGGCTCTGGAAGCAAATTTCCCGGATGCCGAATGCATCGTCGTTGACGGCGGCAGCTCCGACCAAACACAGGATCATGCACGGCAAAAATGCAGCGAGTTGATTGTTAGCGAGCCGGGCCGTGCAACACAAATGAATGCCGGCGCCTACCGAGCCAACGGCGAGTATTTGTTTTTTCTCCATGCGGACACGTCACTGCGTTTTACCGCGCAAGATCTAAAATACTATATTGAGCAGGCCCCGCAGTGGGGCTTTTTCCCGGTTCGGCTGCTGGGGTCTCATCCGTTTTATCGTGTCATAGAGTCCTGTATGAACTTGCGGTCGCGATTAACCCAAGTGGCAACCGGTGATCAGCTAATTTATATACGCCGCGATCTATTCGATTATATTGCCGGTTATGCCGATATTGTCCTGATGGAAGATATCGAGTGCTGCAAACGTCTGCGGCAGCTGGCTCGTCCATTGATCGCGCCTTTGCGCGTTGCAACCTCGGCGCGTCGATGGCAGCAACACGGCATTATTCGCACAGTGTTTCTAATGTGGATTTTACGGCTAGCCTACTTCTTGGGTATCTCACCGGCGCGATTGAGTAGGTATTATTTTGGTCGCTGAGAGATCGACGGTGAAGCATGATTCGGTGCTGCTCATCCAATTCGCGAAAGAACCGGTTCCCGGGCTCGTCAAAACCCGCATGCAACCGCAACTGAGCCCCAGCGAGGCCTGTGCCTTGCACATTGAATTAGTGCTTTGGACCTGCAGCACGCTGTGCCAGTCTCACTTGGGCGATGTGGAGCTGTGGTGCAGTGGGAGTCAACAGCACCCCACATTCCTTGCCTGTGAGTCAATGGGGCTGAAGCAGTTATGTCAGCAACAAGGCTCCGATCTAGGTGACCGCATGCATCATGCTATGCGTGAAGGGCTAAAGCGCTATGCCAAGGTGGTTCTGGTGGGCAGTGATTGCCCAGCCATCGACCATCAGTATTTGGCAATGGCCGTCGACGCGCTAGACAGCGCAGATCTGGTGTTGGGCCCTGCTAACGATGGTGGCTACGTTTTAATTGGGGCTAATCGAATTCATCCGGGCTTATTCGAGGGCGTAGTCTGGGGTGATGCAGGCGTTTTTCAGCAAACCTTGGAGCGGGCAGGGGAGTTGGATATCAGCAGTGAAATATTGTCGCCACTATCTGATATTGATATACCTGAAGATTTGTCTCATTGGCAATCTTTGCAAAAAATCTAGTACGGGGGACTGCCTCAAGCCACAGCAGTTTTTTCTTTTCTCTCTTCGCTCATTCCTCCGTTAGCTCTTTGGTATAGCAGCCAAGCGATGGCGGTGCAGTAGCTCAAATTGGTTTGCAGTTCGCCGTCCGGGTCACTCAAAAAGGCCCGCTGGCTAGCCAGCCCTCTTATGCGGCTCGCCATTTCGGGCTTAAAGGCCAGGTAGCGATCCCAAATGTCTCGGTGTTGTGCTGCGGTAATATGAAATATGCCAAGGCCAGCCTTTTTATCGGAAAACAGCCCAAGATCCGGGGCGTCGATAACGGCGTCCAGCAATAATGATTCCAAGCTAGGTGTCCAGGCCCCCAAATACTTCAAAGTGGGCTGGATGACCTGATCTCTCAGGTGTTCTGAGGTTACATACATGGCCTACTACCTCGCAGCGATGTCAATTCCATCAGTTCTAACGTTTCACTCCAGTCATCAGTACTATCTGAGCGAATACGGTGTTTTATTTTGCGCTGACAGCATACTTTTTAACATAGAAATCGAATAAGTCCAATAAAAATAAAGGTTTGCAGCGCTTATTTAATAAAAAATATGGGAAACAGCCGTAACTGACCTATTTTCGGCCTTTGAGAGCGAATGGCAGGTGATAAAAATTCTACCGCTATCGGCAAACATCGAGGAACAGGGGGAGATCAGGCGCAAGTCTGCGCAAATGGCGTTTGAAAAACTTAATTCTGGCGTAAACGTATACCGTCTTTTTCAATACTAATGAGTTCGCGCTTGTACAGTCCACCAAGTGTCTTCTTGAAGGCTCCTTTACTCATACCGAATAAGCGGGCAATGAGTTTTGGGTCTGACTTGTCATGCACTGGCGCGAAGCCGCCCTGTTCCACGAGGTAGTCCATGATCAGTTGGGCGTTTTGGTCACGGGTTTCTTTGCCCCCTTGCAAGCTGAGGTCAATTTTATTGTCAGGCCGTACACGCTTTATGTAGCCCCCGATGCTTTGTCCAAAGCTGAGGCGTTGATGTACATCATTGCTATATAAGACCCCCCAGTGGCTGTGATCTACAATGGCCTTAAACCCCAGTTCGGTGCTATTGGCTATGATGAGCTGCACCGGTTGTTGGGGCCTAAAGTCATGAGGTGTTTCATCGCTTAGAAATTTGTCGATTTTAGACGAAGCCACTAATCGACCATCTATATCATTCAGGTAAAGAAAAACCAGATAAGAATCAGCCACCTGCATGGGTTTATGCTGCTCGGAAAACGGCACCAGAATATCCTTGTCCAGGCCCCAGTCCAGGAATGTACCGACATCGGTATTGGCCACCGCTTGCAGATAAGCAAACTGGCCCACTTCGGCTTTGGCGTACCCAGTGGTGGCCACCGGTCTATCCTCAGAATCAAGATAGAGAAAGACTTCAATCAGGTCACCCACCGCGGCGTCGGCAGCAACGTATTTGGCAGGCAACAAGATGTCGCCTAGATTTTGGGCGTTTAAGTAAACGCCAAACGGCATTGTCTTTGAGATGGCGAGCGAGTAGCGCCTACCAATTTGCACGACATCTTGTGGTGTGTTGGTGTTCATAGTCTTAGCCCCCTGCCTGCTTTACGGTGTAGCCGAGTTTTTCAAGAGCCTGTTTCAGCAACTCTCTTTGATCGCCTTGTATTTCGATATCAGCATCCTTGATTGCGCCGCCTACGCCACATTGTTGTTTTAAACTCTTAGCTAGCTTTTTGAGTTCGGCAGAGGCTAACGGAAGTCCGTTTATTATTGTCACAGCCTTGCCGCCGCGCCCCTTGGTTTCTCTGCGCAATCTAACGATACCGTCTCCAGTCGAGGCCGGGCGGTCTTTGCCACACACGCATTCCAGGGCCGCTCGCAGGCACTGCGGACACAGGCGCCCCCGGTCTGTAGAGTAAACCAGTTGAGTCTTTTTTTGCTTGCTCATGAACTAAAAAATCGCAATGAATTTGATGGGTGCTAGAGTACCACTATACGGGTGGAAATAATGATATGCTGACGGCCAAATTTCTGGGAGAAGCGAGCGTTGACCGATATTAGTAAAATGGTGAGTGACTTGATAGAAGTGCAGAATCAGTTGGCATTTCAAGAAGACACTATGGAGGCCCTAAATACTGTGCTAACTCAGCAGCAGCAGGAAATATTAGTGCTGCGTCGCCAAATTGAATTGCTTAAACAGCGCCAAGACGAGCAGGGCACTGGTCTGGATGGCGATCAGGCCGACCCGGCGACAGAAAAACCACCACATTATTAATAGTGACCTAGCTGTGCCGAAAACGGGTTACTCAAGGCATGGTTTAGGTAGAAGTTATTCGCCATAATTAGTCACTAATATGAGTATTTTACAGGAGCGCTAAATGTCGCAAAGTGCACAAAATGATACGCCAGAACAAGCTGAGTTTCGCCAATACTGCCAAGCTTGGCTGAGCGAAAACCGACCTGCAGACCCCTCTGTAAGATTGCCGCTCACGCCGTTAGAAATAATGACCGATGAACAGCTCACCTACTTACAGGCATGGCAGAAGTCTGCCTACGATGCGGGCCTTATCGGCTGCGATTATCCGGTGGAAGTGGGCGGAGGCGGACGCACTGACTGCCAGCGCGTAGCCAATGGCGAGATGATCGCGGCCAAGACACCCTATCTGCCCAATGTGATTGGTTTAGGTATGGCGGCTCCTACGGTTTTTTACCATGCGCAGGACAAACTCAAGCAAGAAGTATTGCCTCGTTTGTTTTCGGGTGAAGATATCTGGTGTCAGGGTTTTAGCGAACCCGAAGCCGGTTCTGATCTCGCCAGTGTGCAGACCTTTGCCGAGAAGAAGGGCGACAAATGGGTTATCAATGGGCATAAAGTGTGGACATCACTGGCTCATTTTGCCGAGTGGATGATCATTTTGTTACGCACTGACAAGTCGCATAAATATGACGGCTTGTCTTATTTTGTTGTGCCGATTAGGTCAGCCCTTGGTAAGGGCGTTACCGTTCGTCCCCTGATTAAAATCACCGGTGAAACTGGGTTTAACGAGGTGATATTTGAAGATCTTGAAGTGGACGATAGCTTCCGTCTCGATGAGTTGGGTAAAGGCTGGCAAGTAGCAATGACGACGTTATTACACGAACGCGGCGCGGGAGAATTACAGACACCACGCTCGGGCGGCTTGGTGACAAAAGAGACCCACTCCAGCAATGCTGCCAATCTGATGCACCTTGCAGGACAGGTGCAGCGCGATGGTCAACCCGCCGCCAATGACCCCTTGCTGCGCGACAAAATTATGCAGCAGGTCATTCGCGAAGAGGGCCTAAGGCAGAATCAACGACGCACTCGGGTGCCGGCTTTACAAGACCACCCTATGCGACTGGCGCTGCAGAACAAGCTACTGTCCAGCGAGATCGCGCAAGACACCGCTGCTATAGCAGTAGAGATAGAGGGCGCAAGCGCGTCTCTGTATCTTGGTGATGAGCACGCGCCAGCCGGAGGACAGTGGCCCATGTCATATATGAATTCCTATGGCATGACGATTGCAGCGGGTACCAGTGAGGTACAGCGTAATATTCTGGGAGAGCGTGTTTTGGGCATGCCCAAATCAAAATAAGGATAGGAACTGACAATGGCGCAACCAAATAATTTCGGCTTTAGCGAAGAAGCCGCTTTACTAAAAGAGTCCGCGAGAAAGTTTTTTGAGGACAAGTTTCCCACCAACCAGCTACATGGGTTGGTCGCTACCGATCCTACGCCCGATCGTATGCCCGAGTCCCATTGGGACACAGCGATATGGCAAGAGATGGTTGACCTGGGGTGGACTATGGTCGCTGTACCTGAATCTGCCGGTGGTATTGGCATGCCGGCCGTCGCGGTGGCGGGATTGGTGGAGGAGTTGGGTCGCGCGGCGTTCCCCTGTCCTTTGCAGGCCACTATTAACGCCACCTATGTCCTGGCTGCCTGTGGCAGTGCCGGTGAGGAGGCTTTGGCCGACATCGCTGAGGGCATGTCTGCCACGCTGGCGATTACCAATCAGCAGGGCTCTTGGAATATCGCTGAAACAGATGTGAACTGTACGGATGGCAAGCTTAACGGTAGCGCCTGGTACGTGCAGGACGCACGCAAGGTAGATCGTCTACTAGTGAGTGCTAATACCGATGCCGGTCTTTCCCTGTATTGGGTAGCCAGTGACGCACCGGGCGTGACGATTCACGCGGATGCAATCATCGACCTCACTCACGATCAGGCGCATATCACTTTTGCCGATGTTGACGCGGCAGTCGTGGGCCAAGATGGCATAGCGGCTCTGGCTGAGGCTTTTCCAGCGATATGGACAATGCAAGCGGCCGATGTGGTAGGTAGCGCCGAATGGTTGTTGCAAACCACGGTAGAGTACGTTTCGACCCGCAAACAGTTTGAACATCCGTTGGGCTTCTTTCAGGCGGTAAAACACCCTCTGGTTAATGTCATGACGCAAATCGATGAGACTAAGTCATTGGTCTACAACGCCGCCTGCGCTCTTGATACCGAAGTGGAAAACGCCGCAAAGTATGCGCATATGGTGAAGGCTTCTGCCAGCGAGACAGCGGCATTTTCAGCCAGCCGAGCGGTGCAATATCACGGTGGTATTGGCTTTACATGGGAGTGTTATGTGCATTTGTATTTTAAGCGTCAAAAGCACAGCCAGTTGTTGTGGGGAGATGCTGCCTGGCATCGCAAACGTTTGGCAGACCTACTGATGGGGTCGGCTGCTGCTTAGCTGATGCAGTGTTCGAGCAACCACAGTACAAATCAAAGCACGTGACACGATGATCAATTGAAGTAGGGCAGGGCAACGGTATGACCATTAGAAAACGGGGATTGATATTGCTATGCGGTGCATTAGTCGCTGCGTGCGCAGAGAAGCCCATACCGGAAAAGCAAGGGGTCGACCCACTGCCGGCGGCAGCCAAGGATGTAGATTGGTTAAATCACGGTAATGATATTGGTGAGGCCCGGTTTAGCTCGCTGGCAGATATTAATGACGGCAACGTTGGCGAGCTTTCTTTGGCGTGGCACTTTGATTATCCGACCGATCGCGGTATGGAAGTGACCCCCATACAACGCGACGGCATTATCTATACCACCAGTTCATGGAATATGGCCTATGCCCACGACGTTGTTAGCGGCAAACTTTTGTGGATGTATGATCCTAAAGTCCCCCGCGAATGGGCGGTGCACGCGTGTTGCGACGTGGTTAATCGTGGGTTGGCTCTGCAGGGAAATAGTGTATTTTTTGGCACATTAGACGGGCGACTGATGTCGCTGAATGCTTCTAGCGGTGAGCTTCAGTGGGAAGTTCAAACCACTGACAAGACCCTGCCATACACCATCACTGGCGCTCCGAGAGTGGTTAAAGACAAGGTTATTATCGGCAACGGCGGCGGTGAATACGGCGTGCGTGGTTATGTTAGTGCCTACAACACCAATAATGGTGAGATGGCCTGGCGTTTTTATACAGTTCCCGGCAACCCCGAACTACCGTTTGAGAGTCCAGCAATGAAACATGCCGCCGAGACCTGGGCTGGTGGTGCTTGGTGGGAGATTGGTGGCGGCGGCACTGTTTGGGACTCAATGGCCTACGACGAGGAGTTAAACCTGCTCTATGTTGGGGTGGGTAATGGTTCACCTTGGAATCGCGAAATACGCAGCCCCGGCGGCGGCGACAACCTGTATTTATCTAGCATTGTGGCGCTTAACCCCGATGACGGCAGCTATGTTTGGCACTATCAGACCACGCCTGGAGACAGTTGGGACTATACCGCCACTCAACACATGATTCTGGCCGATCTGGACATCGCCGGGGTCGAGCGTCAAGTGATTATGCAGGCGCCGAAAAACGGCTTTTTCTATGTGCTGGATCGAAAGACCGGCGAATTCATTTCAGCAGAAGCCTACGGTATTGTCACCTGGGCATCTCATGTCGACCCGACAACAGGCCGTCCGGTAGAGACCGAGGGCGCACGCTATGAAGACTCACCGGTTCCTGCTTTCCCGGCACCTTACGGAGCACATAATTGGCACCCCATGAGTTACAGCCCTGATACGGGCTTGGTTTATATTCCAGCGCAAGACATTCCCCATGTTTACGGTAAAGATGAGAACTTCGTGCACCGTCCGGGGTTTTGGAATACGGGTACCGATGCGCGACTCGCGCTGCTGCCCTCAGACCCGGTCGAGAGGCAGGGTGTTATCGATATGGTCAAAGGACATATATCGGCGTGGGATCCTGTTGCCCAAAAAGAGCGGTGGCGGGTGGTGCACGAAGGTCCCTGGAATGGCGGCATGCTTTCAACGGCAGGAAACTTATTGTTTCAAGGCAACGCCGAAGGCCAACTGGTCGCGTACTCGGCTGATAAGGGTACGCCTCTTTGGCAATTTGATGCCCAGACAGGAATTGTAGCGCCGCCTGTAACCTTTAGGCGTAATGGTGAGCAGTACATCGCGGTAGCCGCGGGTTGGGGTGGCACCTTTGCACTCACGTCAGGCGAGGAGGACAACAGTGGTCCGCGGCCCAATCGCAGTCGGCTGCTGGTCTTTAAGTTGGGCGGTCAGGATGCTTTGCCCGCAGTAGTCGCAGGCCCTGCAAAACTCACCTTCACACCGCCGCCGCAGAGCGCCACCCCGGCACAAATAGACCGGGGTCTGGAGTTATTCCACACCTATTGCTTTGTATGCCACGGTGCTGAAGCAATCGCCGGAGGAACGCCGCCAGACTTACGTGCAATCTCTCAAGAGACTCGCGCGCTATGGAACGGTATTGTTTTAGGCGGCCTGCACTGGAATAAAGGCATGGTCGGCTTCTCAAAAGCCTTGAGTAAAGAGGATTCAGATAATATCCTTCACTATGTAAATGACCGAGCCCACTTTGCACTCAAAAAAGATTAGTTTATGTATCGCTACAGCGTAGATCAGACCATTGTCTTCACCTCTGAGGACTTTGTGCTTTTTCGTGAGTCGCCGTTTGCGTGTTGGATGGAGCGGCTATCGCTTGAGAACCCAGAGCACGCTATTTCTCCTGATTTTGGCAGCAAAGCCCCCTGTGAAATATTAACCAGTGAGGACCAATTGGCGGCGACCTTGCTAGAAGATGGCAAGGACGTTGTGCTGGTAGACTGGCAGGCCGATGAGTCCGAACGCCGCAATGCAACGCTCTCTGCGATGCGCCATGGGGTAGATTTTATCGTCAACGGACAGTTGGCAGTAGGCCCTCTTTCCAGTTGTGCCAACTTACTGATGCGCACTAGCGGCTATTCAGAGTTGGGAAATTACCTGTATATCCCCTGTGATACACAGGACAAAACCACATTAAACTCTGCATTTCGGCTGTGTTTTTTAGCCGACATGCTGCATAGCTTGCAAGGCCAAGTGCCACCCCAAATGTTGATACTGCGCGGTAATAATGAAGTTTTACCCCTGCAAACCGACGACCACATTTACCATTATCGGGCCGTCAAGCAACGATTCATGATGGCTCAGAGGGAGTTCCGCAAACACCGCATGCCCGACCCGGTGGAGGCGTCCCATTTTGGTCGTTGGTCTGAGTGTGCCAATGAAGTGATGAAACAGCGCGCTTTAGGCCAGTCTAGTATGAGTAATCTATTGCCGGTCGCCGAGCGTGCCGAGCCCGATGAAATATCCACAGATGTACAGGGGTCGGTTTATGATTTAGATGGCGAAGTCGGTATGGCAGCTATGTTTCCATCAGCTGGAGCGGGTACTTTGGCTGAACAGGCTCGCCTGTTGACCGCTGAGTCGCCAGTTTCTGGTATCGAATTGGAAGAAGGAGCAGGACCAGACGATAACAGCAATCACCTGGAACAGCTCAAGTTTATCGGTAGAGGCAAACCTCTCGGTACGATAGACATCGCTGAAATAAAGGCCGAGACCACCGCTGCTCAACAGCCCCAAAGCGCGCCACCGGCTAAGCTAAGGCACGATACGAACGATAGAGATGGGTGTGCCGTGCCCACTGCCGTTGAAGAGAAAGATATAAATACGACCTTTAGTAGCAGTCTCATTACTAATAGGGCGGTCGAAGACTAAGTATTATTATTTCTCATCTGAGGGAGGCCCTTGGAGGGTCTAATGAATAAGCCTTCGCAACTCGCCGTAACGATCCCATCAGCGCAGATTTCACCGCTTAAAAAACTTTTTCTTCCCTCAGTCTTGGAAATGGCGGCTTTCAGTTTCAGGTCGGTATTGAGCGGCGTGGGATTGTGGTATCGAATAGAAAGCGTGCCTGTCATACCCGGGTTTTTGCCAGCCATCTGCGCCATACCGAGAAATTGATCGAGAATAGCGGCCACGTAACCACCGTGAACAAAGCCCGGGGGGCCTTCGTAAGCATAGCCGAAGTTGACGGTGCCGAAGGCCTTTGTGCCCTCAAGCCACATATTCAGGCCAGGGCTTAGGGGGTTACTCATCCCCGCCACGGCGTTGAGTTCGTGGTTGATCTCGCCGAAACCCCCGTGATTGCCATTTTGCGTGAACCCCAATATACCGTAGATGCGTTCGCTTTCAGAAAAACTCTTGGCTTGAGCTTCCAGGGCATCAGCAATGGTGTGCAGTTGGTCGGTGGTGGGGGTGCTTGTCACTAGCACATCGGTTAAGTCACGCAGAGCCTGAGCTACCCTGCGCCTGGCCTCCCAGTGATCCGAATACGCCGGGGTAATTTCATCAGAGGCAAAAGGGTTGAAAAGTGGCCCAGCGAGGGTGTGCTCATCACTCATGGGTTTGTTCTCACTGCTTTGAAGCAATCGCGCAGTTCTTTGGTAAATACTTCGGGCTGTTCTAGGGCGGCAAAGTGGCCACCCACCTCCAGCTCATTCCAGTGAATAAGATTGGAGAAGCGTTTTTTCGCCCAGCGCTCACTACAGCGAAATATTTCCTTCGGAAATAGGGAGCAACCGACGGGCATATCGATGGGGTCGAGGTTGGGAGAATTAAAACTTTCCCAATAGAGTCGAGCAGAACTGGCTGCGCAGTTGTTTAGCCAGTACATCATGACGTTATCTAGTAGCTCATCTTTACTGAGCACGTTTTCCGGGTGTTTAACGCCGTCTTTCTCGCAGTCCATCCAAGAATAGAACTTCTCAACTATCCAGGCCATTTGCCCCACTGGGGAGTCAGCGAGTCCATAAGACAGTGTTTGTGGGCGTGTCGATTGCTGTTTGGAATAGCCGGAGTCCCAGTCGTTATAGTAGCCCATGGCCTCTAGTGCAGCCAGTTCCTGGGGAGTGAGCGAGTCCATAGTGTCTGGATCAGGTGCCACTATGGGCATATTGATATGGATTGCGGCGCAGTGGGTCGTTTCTGTCATGCCCATGCTTTGGGTGATCATGCTGCCCCAATCGCCACCCTGGGCGACATATCTATCGTAGCCTAGCCTTGCCATGAGTTGACCCCACATACGGCCAATTTTCTCTACCGAAGTGCCGGTGGTCGATGGCTTCGCTGAAAAACCAAAGCCGGGCAATGAAGGTGCTACAACGTGAAAAGCGTCTTCGGCCAGACCACCGTATTGCGTGGGATGGGTTAAGCGATGTAAGGCTTTGTGGAATTCCACTACCGAGCCGGGCCAACCGTGCGAGATGATTAGGGGGAGGGCGTCTTCATGCGGGCTCTTGCAGTGTAAAAAATGAATATCCAGCTCGTCTATTTCAGTTTTGAACTGCGGCCAAGTAGCCATTTTTGTTTCGAAGCGTCGCCAGTCGTAATCTTGTTGCCAGTATTGTGCGAGCTCTTTTGTGTATTGAAGAGGTATACCCTGATCCCAATTGTCAGTAGTTTCAGCTTCTGGCCACCGCGTCTGGCTGAGTCTTGCTCGCAGATCTTCTAATTGCGCGTCGGGGATACTAACGGTAAAGGGGCGTATATCGGTATTCAATCTGGTCTCCTGATGATGCCTGTTTTACAAATCGATACATCTAAGTGTGCGGTTGTGGTGTTGGTCAGTCAGTTTGCTTGTTTTATTCTTCTACCCAGACCTGTCGTAGGGGTTCGCCGAAATCGTCATAGATCATTTTGCGCCGTCGCTTGGGCACGCGATTTTGTTTGGGAGGAGGGGGGCGTTTCAGTTTCTGTTTGCGCCGCGCTTCTATAGCAGCAATCACCTCTGGCACCGGGGTTCGCTCGGAACTCGGTTCAATAAACAGACCGCGTGCAGGGGGTACTAAAGGCGCCCCCGATTCTCTACCGCTGATACCGCGCGGTATTTTGTCGACTTGGCCTCCCCGGCTTAGGAAGCGGTCCATCTCCTGTTCGAGATGAGCACGAATATCTGCTTTTGTGATGACTTTATTCACATTGATTGCTGATTCTATTAGGCTGATTTTATTGGTCAAACGACCCAGTATAGCGTTAGCGAACGCGAATTACAGCGCTTTACGGGCGGCTATTTGGGAGCGCAGCTCAGCACCGGGCCCTACGCTCTGTAAATTGACTCTGCCATTGGCGATAGTAATTCCCATACTGGCGAAGAGGTCCTCGAAAGGAGGTAACTCGGTAGAGGCTCTAACGTCTAGAAATAAAGGATGGAACAGCAGCAGTTTATTTTCCCGGTCCAGTGTTTGAACCATCTCGGTAACCGACATTTTTTTGTCAGCGCAACAGCGATTGAGTTGTTCCAGCGCCGTATCGAGGGTTCGCTTACCACCACTTTGTTGTCTTAAACGGAGGTCGGCAGCGAGAAAATACCAGGCGCCACTCCAGTAAACACGCATATAGCCACCTTTCTGGCGCAGCTCGCTGCTCATGGTTTTTAAATCGATGTTTGCGGGCCCCGATGTCGCGCGCCCGCGTAAAAATCCGTCGTAGATTTCCTGCCACATTTCTTGCTCTGATATCAGTCCCACGCGGGCTTGTATGACGTTCTGGTAGTAGGTTGCCAGTCCCTCGCTGAACCATAGGTCCCCCCAGCCTCTGTAGGGAATGAGTAAGTGCGACAACTCATGATAACTCGTCCAGGCACCAATGAGTTCTTCACTAGTGGCGTGGGAAGCCGTATAAAATTCTATCTTATCGATATCGCCGCGGCGGATTTGTGCCCAGGGAATGGGGTCTGGGCTGCCCGCAGACACCGGCGATGCAGTCATTTGCCAGTGATTTCTCGGCCAGTGGCCAAAAACCTGTAACAACGCCTGGGAAATCCATTCAGCCCAATCAATCAGCTGAACGTTCATATCTGCGGAGTACTTTGAGTCTATAATGAGCACGGCAGTGCGCCCCTTGTGGTTTAACTGATGTACGGCTGCGGCACCTTCGGCAACACTTGCGGGTACCGTTAGTAGCAGAACAATGGCCAACATAAGCGCTTGCAATGTGCTGTTTTTCATTCTGGGCCCACGTTGGTCAATGCATTGGTTGCCATTTTACCGCCTTGTATTTGACTTGAGTCAGATTATGGGTTTTCCCCCGTCGCCACATTCTGTTTTAATGCACAGCAGGTTTATAGGGAGTTGCCACAATGGCATGGATCGTACTGCTAGTTCTACTGGTTGTTTTCTTTAGTACTAGGTATCTACGCGGTGAAGATCTAGGTTATCTGGACAGCAATGTTATCCCTTGGCCTGAGGGTGAAGCTAGCGCAGAGCACGGGAATGTGGTGGAATCCATCACCGATATGGTGTCGCAGATTACGTCCTCACGCACCCGTCATGACAAGCTCATGAAGCTGCGGCAATACTTGGACGAGGTCGGTGATGATAAAGAGTTTGTCTCAGATTTTCTCCGCATTGATAACGGCTCTGTGATGGGCGAATGGGTCTTGGCTCCGGGCGCTAATCCGGCAAGGCGAATTCTCTATATACACGGTGGTTCCTGGGTCGCTGGCAGTCCAAAAAGTCACCGAGCCATAACAGATGCGCTATCAAAGCGGATTGGGGCGGCGGTTTTTTCACTCGATTATCGATTAATGCCAGAGAATAACCGTCGGGCGGGTATCGAAGATTGTCGCAATGCTTATCGTTGGATTTTAGAAAATGGACCTCAAGGTTGCACAGCTGCAGACTACTTGGTGGTCGCTGGTGACTCAGCGGGCGGCAATCTGGTTCTGTCGCTGCTGGCCTGGGTGAGGGATAGAAATTTGCGAGCTCCAGACGCCGCCTTGGCTTTTTCGCCTGCAGCAGATGTCAGTTTAACCTCTCCGAGTCTGCGCAGTAACATTGCCAGCGATCCGATGCTGGGTCCCCGATTTGGCCAAATGGCGA
>JBLHSI010000040.1:0-17247 GCA_047626655.1 Halioglobus sp. | reverse complement strand
CATTCCTGAGTGATACCGACCTAGACAAGCTGTCGAACAAGAAAGTCGAATTCTTAATGGCGGTGTATCCACGATTTCTACCCGCGGGAGTGGGGACCCTATTGGCTTTTTTAGTCTATGGGCTCGAAAAACACATGACAGGCTCTCTTCATCCTACATGGACCCAGAGAATCGGATTTACACCACTGGTAAAAGGTAATAGTGATGCTGAGACTATTAGTGATTATATCGAAATTGTACTCGCATCATCGTGCGTTCCTCCGATTCTGCCTGGAAACGGATACAAAGGGCAGCGAGTATTAGATGGCGGAATCATCGACAATGTACCTGCATACTTGGCGGATAAAAGAGAAGGCAGAACTCTCGTACTTTTAAGTAAACGCTATCGACAAGATCTGCCTAGTTTCGGGACGAGGACCTATGTTCAACCCAGTCGTCCAATACGCATCGACAAATTCGATTATGCAAATCCAGCGGGTATACAAGAGACCTATGAATTAGGCGTAAACGACGGCAAAACGTTTGCCGCTTCTACCCTAAAGTAGCTCGATAGCCAGCTCATAATGAGAGAATGAACTTGAGCAACGGCGCTCCACTTAATCCGGCTAGAGGTTCGGGCCCCGATACCTGCTCGGTAGTTAGAAAGCCATCAGTCGTTTCCAAATATTTAAACGTCTAAACTCGCTGACTGGCGTCGTCATTGTCTTTCGGATGCATACGCCACTCTTTGACATCACCATTCAAACTGACCGAATCCATTGAGTCAGTCTTGGTGAATGAAACGCGATTAGCCATCGCGATCGGCTGGGCCTCGAGTTGGGCTATTTTGTCATCAACCGACTCAGCGCGACGTTGGCGCCAAGGAGACAAGAGAACAGAACACTGGCTAAGAAACGGTGTTGCATAGATTACATCGCAAATTTTCGATGCTATAGTCAAAGCGTTCTGATGTATATGCAGATTGTTCTAGTTGCGACGAATCTACTCATTCCTTCGATGAAATACTGAAATTGACCTTCACGAGGTGAACGAAGTTATCCCAATACAAACGATTCTATATACTCTCTCAGTATGATCTCGTCACTGTGCACACAGTCTATGGGTTTATTGTCACTTGAAACGCATGTTAGCTGCCAAACTCGGTCGAGCAATAGCGAGATCTGAGAATGCAGAGTACTTTAAAAAAGAGTTGTTTATGAAGATCGCTAAATGGTCGATGACTATCGTTGTAAGTGTTCTAGTCCTGCTGTGCCTTTATACATGGAAGCTCTCGCAGCCGATTTTTGATGAAAAGCTGGATGAGCAGAGGCTCCTCCACGAAGTTAAGATAGCACCCATTGAACAAGCCCTTACCTTCGCGAGACTTCTTACTGGCGAAGTACTGTTGGTTGTTGGTGCCGATAGTGCTGGCGTTAAGGCGTTCGACTTGGCTGTGGAGGCAAACCGTTCATTTTCCGATAGCCTAGACGCCCTTAAGCTACTGGGTGGTGCTCAACTTCGAGCTCTGGCGGCAAGTCAACCACAGACTCAATCGTACTCATGGGCGCAGTTGGGAATACCGATTAACGAGACTTACCCGCATATTGCTGCAGGCACTAATTATCGCGAACATGCAGACGAGGTGGGGCATACCGGTGATCCCTTTGTCTTCCCCAAGTTGTCACGAGTTACCGGGTGGAATGCTGACGTTCACGAAGGTACCCGCCTGGATTTTGAAGTGGAACTCTGTGCCATTCCGTTAACAGAACACTCCGTCGCGAGCCCGGCCAGCCTGGGTTACCTTATCTGCGGAGACTACACAGATCGCTGGTTACTGATTAAAGAGATGGATATAGGAGGCCCCATGGGGCCTACTGGTTTTCCCGCGGGGAAGGGCGGTCAGAGCCGTTTTCCTGTAGGTAGCTTGTTGGTCGTACCTCAAGCCGAAGACTTCTACAAAGGGATCGAGCTAAAACTGTACCTCAATGGGAGTCTTCGCCAGAAGTCTTCTGCCGGAGAGATGATATGGCCCCCACATAAAACACTGAATAAAGCTCTCGCTGACTGCAAAGTACCGTACTTTATGAGCGGTGAGGAAATGGTGGTTACGCCCAGTTGTGAGAGCGTCCCCGCCGGGACCTTGCTCTTAACAGGAACTCCTGGAGGCGTTATGTTCAAAGTTGCCAACCTGTGGAGCCCCTTGGCATATCTACGTGAAGACGATGTGGTAGTAAGCTGGGGTACTTATGTGGGGTTTATGCGTAACAAAATCTCTGCCGGCACCAGATGACACTCTTTGCTCGGTATACCCGATGTTTCGATGCTATAAATGCGAATATACAGATGGTTTGGGTCGTCGTATAAATACCGTATAAACTCGGAAGCGAACGCATCGCAAGTAACCACTGAGAGGTCAGAAGCATGGAATTTAAAATTTATTCAAGTCCCTTCCAACTCACTGCCGGTATTGAAAACTATGTGCGCAAGAAGTTATCGAAGTCGCTATCTAAAGCACCCTCACTAACCGAAGTCGTCGTCACTGTTAGTGATATAAACGGCCCGCGTGGCGGAGAAGACAAGCAGTGTCAGCTGCAGTTCGCGGTTGCTGGTAAAGGCCGGTTTGTGATCAAAGATATTAAGGCTGATATGTACCATGCAATTGACAGTGCGGTACATCGTGCAGAGCATGCAATGGCCAAAGCGAATGCACGCCGGCACAAAGATAGGCATTTGCGCAACGGGCGGGCACATAAACGCTCCGCATGGATCGTCGATAGCCAACAAGAACAGGCCGCCATCGCCTAAGTACAAAGAAAGAGACTGATAATTTATGCAAAATGAGACTAGAAAGAAGCGTTCGCAGCGGCTTGGGGTAATCGGAGGAGGGCAGCTGGGCATGTACTTGTGCGATGCCGCGCGCGATCTCGATGTGTATACAACCGTGCTAATGAGCAATGCGATGGAGTCGGCCGCCTACACGGCCGATGCATGCATTGTCGCATCGTTTGATGATCGCTCTGCGATCAAGCAACTGATTGACGAATCTGACGTTATAACCTTCGAGCTGGAAGCCGTTCCCGAAGGGACACTCAAGCAGTTGCAAGAAGCTGTTGAGGCCGGCGCAGTTCGTGTTAACCCGGGTCTGGACACTCTCCGGCTTCTACAGGACAAGGGGTTACAGAAAAACTGGTTAGTACAGCAATTGCTGCCCACACTGCCTTTTGTGCAGGCGACCCTAGGCGAAAAGTTCCTGTGTGAGCGCTATCCCTCGCTGGAGTTGCCCCTGGTGCAGAAATGTTGCCGCGGTGGCTACGATGGCAAGGGTGTACAGATGATCCGAAGCGCAGATGATTTGCGCAGTGTGTGGCCGGTAGACAGCATCTTCGAACCACTATTGCGAGACCGTATTGAAGTCTCGGTTATTGTTGCAAGGTCAGTCGATGGCAGTATGGCAACGTACCCAGCGGTTTCTATGGAATTTGATGACCGCTTCAATGCCGTGGCGACTGTTACCAGTCCGGCAGCTGTGTCGCTAGAGTTGCAGCGCTCATGCGAAGCACTCGCTAACCGTGCGATAGCAAGTCTGGAGGGTGTTGGGGTATTTGCGATCGAGTTCTTTATCGCTGCTGATGACACCATTTATTTTAACGAAATTTCTCCGCGTGTGCACAATTCGGGTCACCTGACCATGGGAGGCTTTATTGCCTCACAGTTTGAGCAACACGTTCGCGCTATCATGGGATTCCCATTATCTCCTATCGAAAAGGAGCGTGAATCTGCTGTGATGCGCAATATTCTATATGATGAGATGTGGGGTGATCGCTGCCCACCGAAACCTTGCAATAGGCCAGTTAAACAAAGCCTGCTTTCGCAGGTATACTGGTACGGTAAGTCGGAAGGGCAGGCTGGCAGAAAAATGGGCCACATTACGACATTGGGGAACTCGGTGGCTACCGCGTATGCGGAGTCTACGAAAGCGCTCGCAAGCCTTCGCGAGCAACCCAAAGAACACAACATGCATGTACAACAACACGAGGCATAATTTTGACGTCGAAGGCTAAGGTAGGAATTATAATGGGCAGCGACTCTGACCTACCCGTCATGCGCAGCGCAGCAGAGATACTGACAGTGTTGGGTGTGCCGTGGGAAATGACGATCGTGAGTGCTCACAGAACGCCTCAGCGCCTTTTTGACTACGCGCAGGGAGCGGAGATACGAGGCCTTAGGGTTATCATCGCAGGTGCTGGCGGTGCCGCGCACTTGCCGGGAATGGCCGCGGCCTTGACCGTGTTGCCTATAATCGGTGTCCCCGTTAGCGCCACCTGTCTGGAAGGCGAAGACGCGCTCCTGTCGATCGTGCAAATGCCAGCGGGTGTGCCGGTTGCAGCCGTCGCTATCGATAACGCTACCAACGCCGGAATACTGGCCGCACAGATGCTTTCGACGGGTGATGCCGCTCTACGCGATACTCTACGCGACTATAAATTAGGCCTTGAAAACAACGTATTGGCAAAGGCATTGGCGCTCGATAAAAGCCAAAAAAACAGTTGATAAAGTAGTCGACCACAGTGTTTTTAGACAACCTTAGTTCACCTCCCTTACTGTTCTTCTTCTTGGGTATGCTCGCCGTTCTGGTTCGCTCAGATCTTGACATCCCCGGACAAATCGCAAAGTTTATGTCGCTGTACCTGTTGTTCGCGATTGGCTTCAAGGGCGGTGTTGCACTTAATGAATCAAACCTCGATGCAGAGGTGTGGCTTTCACTGGGGGCAGCGATGCTGCTGTCGTCGGTTGTTCCTTTATATAGCTTTATGATCCTGCGCCGAAAGCTCTCGCTGGCAGATGCGGCAGCTACCGCTGCCACCTATGGATCTGTTAGCGCTGTAACGTTCATTACCGCCACCAGTTATCTAACGACCCAGGGCATTCACTGGAATGGTCACATGGTTGCGGCAATGGCTCTTATGGAGTCGCCTGCGATCATTCTTGGACTGTTACTCTACAGTCGCTATCGAGAGCAAAAAAGCAGTACTGAAAAAATGCATAGCTGGGGCGAACTGCTACATGAGTCATGCCTCAATAGCTCCGTGTTCCTAATTCTTGGCAGCATGATTATTGGTTGGATTACTGGCCCTGCCGGCATGGAGCAATTATCACCCTTAATCAAAGACCTGTTTCTTGGTGTACTTTGCCTGTTTCTATTAGACATGGGAATAGTGGCTGCGCGTCGTCTGCGTGATTTACGTAAAAGTAACGATCAGCGCATGCAAGCCGCACCGATCGGATATATGGTGGCAATGGGACTGATGTTTCCAGTAATCAATGCGGCATTGGCACTCGGTTTAGGGTATCTACTGCAACTAGAACTCGGCGACTTAGTGTTGCTGACCGTGCTGTCAGCTAGCGCTTCGTATATTGCCGTTCCGGCTGCTATGCGCCTAGCGCTTCCAGAATCTAACCCGAGTATTTACCTGCCAATGTCGCTTGCCATTACTTTCCCTGCTAATCTGTTAATCGGTATTCCTTTATACCATCAGGCGGCGACATACCTCGTAGGCGCCTGATGAAAATGAGCTCACTATGAAACCCTGCAAACGAATAGAAGTTGTCATTGAAGAACCCATGGCCCCAAAGCTCGTTAAGCTTTTACAGGCGCAGGGCACGGGGGCATACACCTGTATTCATAATATCGGCGGGCATGGTGACCGAGGCACCCGCAGGGCCGATGAACTTGCTGGTGATTCAAGTAATACACTTTTTATCATTGCCTGTGAAAGCGACGAAGCTGTGGAAAGCATTGTCGAATTAATCCGCCCTCTCATAAAGCGCTCTGGTGGAGTCTGCTTAGTGTCAGATGCGATGTGGTTGATCCATTAACGGCTGCTAGGCTTTTTCTCTAGATACCGGTTCACGTTCACATCATTTATCTCCCGTCGCAACTGATGGTAGGCTTATCCCCAATTTAGTACTCCCTCAAAATGATCCCGCAGACATACCCAGGAGCGATTCACTAGAGGGGTCTTCGAGTAAATTTGTTGGTCCTGATTATGTCGACTTAGTTACATTGTCAGGAGATGTTCTTGTAATTCATTTTCACCGGCATAACACTTCGCTCACGTTTTCAAACTTCGGAAAATCATGGAATATTTGTTGCCCACTATTATCACCCCAAGCTCGGCGTGCATGACACACCCGTGTCTGGCGACGGCTGATGTGCATTGTGGTAACGGTTTTTTTGACACTGAAGCAGATATTAAGAGCAGTTACCATCACATCAAAAATAATCGAGAAGAAAACGAAATATCGACCTGACGAATAACTCATTGTTCGGAAGGGATTAGTAAAAACCTTCCGGAGAACGAAAAACCCGGGTAGGCAGTATCTACCGGGTTTTTTTTGGGCCTGGAGATATTTGAAAAACGACGGATAATTCCGGGGCAGATCATGTTTAAACTGACACTACTAGCGAATCCGGCACGGCTGAAGCGGGAATTCCTGCAGATCACCGAAGTCGGTCCGCAAGCAATGCCTGAGGAGCTTGCGGCTGAGTTTGCTCTTATGAAGGAGGAATCACCGGATCTAAACATCGGCGGTACGTTCTGGTGGGACTTCGTTAGCAGTTACAAAAAGCACATAGGCTGGCTATTTCTGGGCAAGGCTGTGATGACGCTCCTAATCCTGATCGCCATACTTGCTAGCCAGCGCATACTCGCTGAAGAGATCTCCCTCGCCTCAGCGCTAGGACTGCTGGCTGTCTATGCCGTTGCGCTATTCCTTCGCTCAGTGGTCAATGCCTGGGGGGCGTTGCTACAAAGTCAGTTACTGGTGTGCGTGCGCACATTCGTCACTCTACGTATGAATGTGAAGCTGCTGAGAATGGGCCAGTTGTCGTCCGACGACTTCTCCACTGGAAATTTGAAAACCTTGGTGTCATCAGATATCTATCGGCTTGCGGATTTTCTCCAATCGATTGTGCGCAACGCCGTTCCGTGTCTGTTTGGCCTGTTGATCCTGGGCCCCGTGATTGTTCACAACATGGGATTGCCCGGTGTGATCGCCATGCTGGTTGGTTTTGGCGCAATGCCGCTGGCGTTTTATCTGGGTCGCTACGTCCATAAAAAGGAGGGCCAGATCAAGGCTGAGGAGGACACGCTGTCTACGATCATTGGTGAGTGGGTGAGCAATGTCAGGCTGTTGCGTTTCCTGGGTTGGGAAAACCTGATGCGAACGCGGGTCGCCAAACATGTGCGCCAATTAGTCATTGAAGCCACCAGGCAGCATGCAGTGAGTCTGATTAACTTTGGTATCAGTGTGAGCTGGTGGTTCTTTCCTATTATCGCGCTGATCGGTTCGAACCGCTTATGGGGCGAAAACAATGATCTTATCACCTTGTTTGCCAGCATCTGGATGCTCAATCACATCACTTTGTACATCCGTTGGTTGCCGAATATTTTCATCGACTATGCCTCTGCGGCTGCCTGCGTCAGCAGAATCGAAAAACTGTTTGAACACAGTGATATTACGGATGAGCTACTGCCTGACCATCCGGTATCAGTTGCTAGCGCGCGGCCGTTGAAGGTGCATTTTGAGGACGTGTGTTTCCGCTATGGGTCCACCGACACGCCGTTGGTTTTGGACAGTATTTCACTGTCGCTATCATTGCGTGAGCACGTGAGCCTGATTGGAAAGGTTGGTTCTGGCAAGTCAACTTTATTGAAATTGTTGTGCGCCGAGATAAAGCCCAGTTCGGGCAGGATTACGGTGGAGTTTGATACCGGCGTAACTGCGGATTTATGGCATGAAAACATCTACCGTCAGTTCCGATCAGGGCTAGGGTATATGCCACAGGAGGCTTATCTCTCCAATACCAGCCTTGGCGTAAACATCGCTCTTGCGACGGGCCAGGATGATGCCGACATCATGCAGGCCGTTCGCCTTGCCGAGTTAGAGGCCGACATGTCTCACTGGGCATCGGGTTTAGGTGAAGAGGTCGGCGAGACAGGGGTTAATCTTTCTGGCGGTCAGAAGCAAAGAGTCAACCTGGCCAGAGCCCTGTATTCAGGCAGGCCCTACCTGGTGCTGGACGACCCGCTAAGCGCTGTCGATTCGACGACAGAAGCGTCGTTGATGAAAAACCTTAGACGCACGCCAGAGGGTTTCATGCTGTGTAGCCACAGACTCAATGAGCTGAGCCAGACCCATCGACTGTTGGTGCTGGACGGCGGAAAAATAATTGAGGACGGCGATCCTAAACAGTTAATGAATGACCCGACATCTGAATTTATGCAGCATCTGAACGCCGGTGATTTTCAGATTGAAGAGCCAGTGTTCGAGCCCACCGATGAGGGTGATCGCAATGAATCATAAGAACTTTGTGACCGCTGAAGAAGTCTCAGCCGAACAAAACAATATTCGTACACTGGTTCGGTTCGCATCCAGTCTGACCCTATTGCGCCGTGTGCTGCTGCCAACGCTGCTGGCCATCGCGCTTGCGGCGGCTTTGCCGTCCTACTTTCTCTGGTTTGTGGGGCAATTGTTGTCCTGTGTTGATGACACGGCCTGCCAAGTATCACACAGCCTGTTTGCTTGGTCGGTCACTATACCGGCAACCCTGACAACGCTGGTAATGCTCACGCTTTTGGCGATGCTGTTTCGAGTTTTAGGCTGGCTACTGTTCGAGCTGTCGGGGCACTGGTCAAGCCAGGATATTCAGGCGGACATGATGCGTTCCATATCGAATGTTCGCACCACGTTTTTTGACGAGAATCCCTCTGGCCGACTAATCAATCGACTACTGGGTGACTTCGGCGTGTTGCGGCTAGACGGTGTGATGACGATAGGAGATACGGTTAGTGGTTTAGCCGAGGTCGCCTGTGTTGGATTGCTGATTATGATCGTTAATCCCCTTGCGGGATTGTTGATTATCCCGGTGGTCTTGCTCTATGTCGCGCTGCAGTTGCAACTGGCGCCGATGATGAGCCACGCGCGAGAATTGAGAGCGGTAAAAATAGGGGAGGCCTTACACAGGGAGACCGACCTGATAGAAGGTCGAACAATTTTCACCTTGTACAATCGGCAGAATAACCTCTTAAAACGTATCCATGACGCCTTTGGCGACTCGATGAATATTCAGTTGTTCTACTGCCAAATTATGAGCTGGGGTATGTTATGGATGGGCTTAATCTCCACTGGTTACGCCGTGGTCGTTTATGCTTTTCTGGTCTACGGATTGCACGAGGGACTAGTGACGACGACGCTGGCGGCTGTTGTTATTACTGCGGTATTCAATTTGAACAATGTCTTTTTTGGGCTCGCCTGGGATATGTCATTTCTAGGAGAAACAGCTTCTCATGCCCGCCGGGCCTTTTTCATAATTGATCTGCCTGATGAAACGACCGAGGAATCGGCCGTTTATGCCGGTGGGCAAGCAAGGTCGGCGAAATTGACTGGCGATATCGAGTTTGACCTCTATTCAATGTCCTATCGGGAAAACTTGCCGCTCATCCTGGACGAGCTGAACGTGACGATTCCTGCGGGGAAAAAAGTGGGCATCATTGGCCGTACCGGCGCGGGTAAGTCCAGCCTAATGCAATCTTTGTTTCGCATGGTCTATCACCGCAGCGGCGATATACGTATTGGTGGACAATCGATATTTGATCTGGATGTGAACTGTGTGCGCAGTCATTTTGGCGTTGTACCGCAGGATCCCTACCTTTTCGCGGGTACTATTCGTTTCAATCTGGCGGGTGATTTGAAAGGCACTAGTGATGAGCAACTGAAGGCGGTACTTAATACGGTAAACCTAGACGTTGACCTCGACGCAACCGTTCTGGAAGGTGGCAGAGATTACAGTGTCGGTGAACGGCAATTGCTGTGTATCGCGCGCTTAATTTTGTTGGATAAGGACTACATCCTGATGGATGAGCCCACCAGCTCGCTTGATCGCAAATCCGATGATCAAATACAGCGACTAATGGAGACCGTTCTCGCAGACAAAACTGTAATCACGATTGCACATCGCCTGGAGAGTCTGGAGCGCTACGATTTAATCCTCGAAATGTCCGCTGGTAAACTCCACCGCCAATGGAAAACTGGCAGCGCCGCATAGTGCTCAACGGTTACAGTGATGGTGTAGGCTCACCTTAGTACCCGGTTAACTCAAATAAATGCTGTTAGGTGAAAAGCTGCTCTCTAGCGCGCTCAAGAATGGCAACTACCGCGGGGTGCTTGACCTTACGCTCGGGAGAGATAACGACGAACTCTTCCCTCACGCCATCCAATTCACCGATTTTTCCAGCATGGTACATACGCTCTACCTCTGGCGCTATAACTTGTGGTGCGGGGAAAATTCCCGCACCGGCTTCGCCAAAAGCTTTTAGCAGAGCACTATCACCAATCTCGGCAACGATGTTGGGTCTCACATCGACTCGTTCGAACCATTCATCAAGATCTCTTCGCAATGCTGAACTGTGTAGTGGTAGAAGAAAAGGCGCCCCATCTAATGAGGCTGGGAAATTACTCTGATATCGCGACACTGCCTCTTTTGCACAAAATAGCGCGATGGGGCTTCCGCCCATACGGTGGTTGTAGGCTTTAACATTCATACCAATGGGGATGGGCCGATCAGAAATCACCATGTCGAGACGGTGTACTGCCAATTCAGCGAGAAGTTGCTCCAGACTTGCTTCAGTGCAGACTAGTTTAACGGGATTAGAGGACGACAATGCCGGCTCCAGAACGCGATAACCGATTAATTTAGCAAGCGAACTGACCATACCAACGTTCAGTACAGGCTGGATATGAGGTGCCCTGTTTCGTACCAGCTGGCTAAGCTCTGCGCCAACCTGGAAGATGTCGTCAGCATACTGCTTTACCACACGGCCCATATCTGTAAGTACTATTCCGCGACCTGCGCGCTGAAACAATGGCTCACCAACAACCTCATCCAATAGTTTCAGCTGACCACTAATCGTTTGCGGCGTTAGATGCAGTACCTCGGCGGCGCGAGCAATACTGCCTTCAGTTGTTACTATCCAAAAATAGTGTAAGTGGTTGTAGTTTAGATGGCGCATCAGTTCAAAAGTCTCACTTATTTAACGGGAGAAAATACTGACTATAAGCTATAGAATCATCGAATAAAACTGTTTATCAAGGTCGTCTGATTGGGGAGGCCGTTTTACTAAGTCATAGCAGTAACGCGCGCGCTGTTAGTCGTTAGTTAGGAAATATCGGTGCACAGTGTTCTTACAGTGAAGTAGCATGGCCGGCACTATGTATCACCTTCTGGAGATTGAGATTCCATTACTTGGCTTGGAACTGCTGTTTCCGCTTGGAGTCGGCCTTGTCGGCGGAGTCATGAATTCAACTGCTGATGGCGGTAGTTTTATTACGTTTCCCGCTCTGCTATTTGTCGGTATATCTCACATAGTCGCCAATGCGACTAACACATAAGCCTCTTGAGCTGATTACATGAGTGGCGCCTTCGCTTTTCGTCGCGATCTAAAACGTTATCGATCAGAACTGCCCCGGGTTGTCGTGATCAGCTTGGCGGGAGGAGTTCTGGGCGCTTGGTTATTGTTACACACGCCTGAAACGGTGTTTACGCGAGCCATTCCGTGGTTGCTATTATTGGCAACAGCCCTGTTTATGTTCGGCGCACAGTTCAATATGTTTATTAAGAGTTGGACCGGAAGCTATCGCCATGCGTCTATTGCGGGCGCTGTGCTGCTGGCAGTTCTTTTACTTGTTGTATGCACCTATGGTGGATTTTTTAACGCAGGTCTAGGAATTATAGCCCTGAGTTATCTCACCCTAGCAGGACACATCGACATCAATGCCATCAACGGCTTAAAGTTGTTAATCTCATCTACAGTGTCGATTTTTGCCATTGCACTGTTTGTACACGATGGGGTAATTGCCTGGTATGCGGGACCTGTTCTGCTGCTTGGCACGCTGGTAGGAGGATATTTTGCTGCGTATCTTTCGAGGCGACTACCGCAGGAAATGGTGCGCCGATTTGTAATATTTGCCAGCTGCATCATCACAGTATATTTTTTCTACGATACCTATTTCGCAGCTTAGCGCTGCTCAAGCGAAAGACTATGTCACATTATTCGTAGCTTAAATTTGTCGCTTTGCCACGAAATACGCGGTAAACAAAAGCTGAATACATCAAAATCACCGGCAGAGTGATCGCCACACCATAGAAGATAAAGTGCAGTGAGTTGGTCGCGGCCGCAGCTTCATATAAATCCATCTTGCCGATAATAATATCCGGATAAATGCTGTAGGCCAATCCTAAGCCTGCCATAAGACATATTAGAATCACGGCAGCGAACACTATCCAGCAGTATCGTGAGTGCAGAAACTGGGAGCTTCGTAGTAGCCAATGTAGGCTGAGGTAGCTTACTGCACACGTTACTGGAATAGGTAGCAACCCTATGGCGCTTGGCAGGCTAAACCAACGCTCGGCTATCTCGGGGCTTACGATAGGGGTAGCGATACTCACCAGTAGTAGTGCTGCACCCATTGGAAGTAGGGCGGCACGCGCCCAATTCACCGCCTTATCAAACAAGTCATCCTCGGTTTTAATGAGCAGCCAAGCAGCACCCAACATAACGTAAAGAGCGGGTAGAGTGAGTGCGATTAATACCGAGAATAGGATGTTGATGGTGCTGTTATCCAGGCCCGTAATGTAGGCTCCCAGCATCCAACCCTGCGACATCGCAGCGGTTAGTGATCCAATGAAAAACAATCTATTCCATAGGTCTTTGTGTTCTTCTCCCGCCTTGACTCTGAAGTCGAAGGCCACACCGCGCAGGATGAGCCCAAACAGCATAATAGTCACGGGGATATACAGTGAAGTAAGAATAATGCCGTGAGCCTTGGGAAAGGCGATGAGCAAAATTCCTACGCCAAGCACAATCCAGGTCTCGTTCGCGTCCCAGAAAGGGCCGATAGAGGCAATCATGATGTCCTTTTCATCGTCTGTAGCGCGGGGTAGTAAAATGCCAACGCCCAAGTCAAAGCCATCGAGGATGACGTACATTAGCAGCGACAGTCCCATCGCGAAAACGAAGAAAACAGGAAGAAATTGTTCCATTAGTTTGCCTCCTGTTTCGGTGTGGTGGCGCGATAATTGTTTAACAGGCTCAACGATTGTGCCGGCTTGGAAGCGAGATGTCTCAATGTGTAGATGTAAGATACCAGCAAGAAACCATACAGAAATACGTATCCGAACAGTGTTCCCACTAGGGTTGCACTGGAGTGATCGGCAACCACGTCAGCTGATTTTAGTAGACCATAGACTACCCAGGGTTGCCGCCCAATTTCGGTGACATACCATCCCGCGAGCGTCGCTATCCAGCCGGAGAATGCCATGGCAGATAGTACCAGCAGTAATTTGGGGCCGATTTCTTTCTTACGTATAAACTGCGCGGCCGTCCACCAGGACACCAAAAGCATGAGCATCCCCATACCCAGCATGACGCGAAACGCCCAAAACACCATCGCTACCGGAGGATGCTCATTCTCAAATTCATTGAGCCCTTTAATTTCACCGTCCATGCTGTGTGTGAGTATGAGGCTTGCTGCATAGGGTATCTTAATAGCGAAATGGGTCTTCTTAGCCTCTTCGTCCGGAAATCCTATTAAGGTGAAGCCAGCGCCACGCTCTGTTTCCCAAACCGCTTCCATAGCGGCAACTTTGGCTGGCTGATACTCAAGCGTATTCAGGCCGTGTAAGTCACCTATGAAAATTTGCAGTGGGGTGAGCACTGCTGCCATGAATATACCGGTTTTCATGACCTTCCACGTCGCCGGGCCATCGACATCGCGCCGGGCGCGCCAAGCACTGATCCCCGTGATTAAAAAGGCGCTGGTGAGGAAACAGGCCGTCATCATATGCGCAAAGCGATAGGGGAACGAGGGGTTGAATATTACCTCCCACCAATCCTCTGCGAAAAACACGCCATTTTCCAGAATATATCCGGCGGGTGTTTGCATCCAGGAGTTTAATGCGAGGATCCAGAACCCCGACAGGGATGTGCCCAACGCCACTAAACCAGTGGCCGTCAAATGGATACGGTTAGAGACTCTACTTTTCCCAAATAGCATTATTCCGAGAAAGGCGGCCTCCAGGAAAAAAGCAGTTAATACCTCATAACCCAGTAGTGGCCCGGCAATGTTCCCTGCCTGCTCCATAAACCCGGGCCAATTGGTGCCAAACTGAAAGCTCATGGTGATGCCTGTGACAACACCTAGGGCGAATGTTAAAGCGAAGATTTTTACCCAGAAGTAGTAGGCGTACTCCCAGGCTTGATCTTGTGAGAGGGTAAACCGAACTCGGAAATAGAGCAGTATCCAAGCAAGCCCAATAGTGATACTTGGAAATAGGATGTGAAAACTAATGTTGGTTGCGAATTGAATTCGCGCGAGAACAAACGGGTCAAAATCCATTCTGCCTCCCTCCTTAGAGGATAGCACTATACGGTTATTCGTCTCGAAAAGCTGTACCGGTGATACTAAAATTTCGTATCATCACCTAGTTCGATATTCAATACTGCCAAGATGTTCTACAATCTGTAGCAACGCGATAATCACACAGGCGGCGTGCAGTCGCTCCAGCCCTTCATTAGCAACGGGCTTACAAGACCTATAGCAGTCCTCAGGAAGCCAAAATTGAACGACAACATTCACCCGATTAAACAATCCAAGACCGGAATATTCTGGTTTAGCAACGATCTGCGCTTGCATGACAATCCCGCCCTAACTCAGGCAAGCAAATTAGTTGATAAGCTACTTTGTGTCTATGTTGTAGACTATGGGTGGCAGTCATCTAGCTTCTATTCCCAAGCGAATGTAAGTCAAAATTCACGTCGTTTTTTGCGCGAATCCCTGAGTGACTTAGCCTCTAGTCTGAAAGAGATCGGCCAGCACTTGTGTGTGTTTCACTCTCAAGCTGAGCCGACACTGAGTCATTTGATAAGGGAGGTAGGTGCTTCTGATGTTTTTCGTAGTGAGAATGCTGGATGGTACGAAAATCGCAGCTGGAATGAATTGAAAGCTAACCATATTGGCATCAAATTTCACTCGGTTCATTCTCATACACTGCACGACTCAAGCACCCTGCCATTTAATTATTCCGATTTGCCTAAAAGTTTTTCTAATTTCAAAGCTGCTATGAGCGGTATTGAAGTATTAAAACCTATTGCAACGTTGACCGCATTGCCGCCATCTCCAGCGACCGATTTGCCCGAGTTTACGAGCTATGAAAGTAACAATACCGCAACTGTATTTTGCGGTGGTGAACGTCAGGGGCTGGCTCATTTAGGCGGCTATTTTGCCACTGAGAAACCCATGTCCTATAAGGATGTTCGCAATGCGATCGATGGGTGGGACAACTCCTGTAAATTCTCGCCCTGGCTGGCGAATGGTTCACTGTCGGTACGCGAAGCAGCGGCGGCACTAGATGGCTATGAAAAGACGATAGCGGCGAATGAATCAACCTACTGGATTTATTTTGAATTGCTATGGAGAGAATACTTTCAATGGTATGCGCATAAGCATGGTTCGAAGCTCTTTTCATTGATGGGCATAAAACGGCTAAGCCCTTTGACGAGTTTTTATCCAGAGCGATTTCAAAAGTGGATCCACGGATCAACACCGTATCCGTTAGTGAATGCTTGTATGAATGAGCTTAGAGACACAGGGTATCTATCTAATCGTGGGCGTCAGATTGTAGCGAGCTGTCTGGTAAACGAACTCGCAATGGATTGGCGCTATGGAGCCGCTTACTTTGAGCAGGCGCTCGTTGATTATGATGTGGCGTCAAATTGGGGGAATTGGCAGTATTTAGCAGGTGTTGGAGCAGACACACGAGCCAAACGACATTTCAATCTCGAAAAACAGACTCAGCAATTTGACGCAGACGGTCGATATATCCGCTTATGGGATGGCGATAAAGACCTTCAGCCACTTGATTCTGTAGATGCAGCCGACTGGCCAATTCGTTAATTGAGCCGTGATAGAAACTATCGATGAAACAGCGTATTAATATTGTTTGGTTTAAACGCGATTTGCGGCTGTCAGACCATATGCCGCTTAAGCTTGCTGAAAATTCAGCGCTTCCAACGCTATTGTTGTATATCTTCGAGCCTATTTTACTGAACGATGCTCACTATTGTGATCGTCACTGGCGGTTTGTCACCGAATCTTTGATTGATATGAATCGTCAGCTCACTGCAAAAGTAGCGGTCGCGCATGGACAAGCAGTGGCTGTTTTCAATCAGATCGCGGGTCGCTTTGAGATAGCAACAATCTTCTCACATGAGGAAACTGGACTGGCCTCCACGTTTGCCAGAGACAAAGCCATCTCGCGCTGGGCGAATGAAAACTCCGTTGATTGGAAACAGACACCATCAGGTGCAGTAACTCGTCCGTGTAATAGTCGCGATTCCTGGGACAAAGACTGGCATCAGGTAATGGCAGCAGAGCTGATTGCCAACCAAACAGATAAACTGCAGATTGTTTCATTCAAATTCGACACCCGTGAACTACCGGACGGCTGGAAGCAGATTAACGCAGCAATGCAGCGCGGCGGATCGAGCGAAGCGAGAAGGGTGCTTGATGACTTTTTCCACTTTCGGGGCAAAGATTATCACTGGCTCATTGCCAAGCCATTGCAAAGCCAACTCAGCTGTTCGCGAATGTCACCGTATTTGGCTTGGGGGAATATAAGTCTACGCCAGATGTATAAGGACTTACTCAGTCATTGGAATCGTCAGGGGTGGCGCAAACCACTAACCGCACTGTCATCTCGCTTACATTGGCATTGTCACTTTATTCAAAAATTTGAAAGTGAGTGCAACATGGAATTTGAGTCTATTAATGTCGGTTATCGCGAAATACCGTATCGTGACGACCCCAAGTCTGAAGCCGACCTGATTGCCTGGCGCACAGGCAACACGGGTTACCCGTTGGTTGACGCTTGTATGCGTTGCTTGATAAATACAGGTTATATTAACTTTAGAATGCGAGCTATGCTGGTGAGCTTCTTGTCTCATCATTTACAGATTGATTGGAGGAGGGGGGTAGAGCATCTTGCCAGTGTTTTCCTGGATTTCGAGCCCGGAATTCACTATACGCAATTTCAAATGCAAGCAGGTGTTACTGGAATCAATACTATCCGTATTTACAACCCAACAAAGCAGGCTAGGGAACATGATCCCAGTGGTCAGTTCATACTGCAGTGGTGCCCGGAACTAACTC
>JBLHSI010000039.1:0-17279 GCA_047626655.1 Halioglobus sp. | reverse complement strand
ACAAACCGTTGCAGTCTGATAATCATTCTTTATCTCCACTTTTACCCCGAATGAGTACCTCGGGATGTTCTTCCAACGTTTTCGCCAACAACTGTATCTCTCTTCCCGCCAGCGATATTTCTCGCAGCGCTTTTTTCAATCCATAAATTGTTGCTGAATCGTCAGACACAAGATTCTCGATCTCTGCCATAGAACCTTCAAAGGTTACCAAGGCGTCGTTGAGAGATAACAAAGTTATGTTTGCATTGGTGGCAAGTTTACTGACCTCGGTATTGAAGGTCGCCATCGCTTTGCCGCCTCCCACTAGCAAGGTGTCGAGTTTGGGGCCGGAGCTGGCAATCTGTTCATCCAATCGGCCGCTTAAGGTTTGAATGGACATCAATGCTTGATGCAAGCCTACTGGCAGTGCCTTGAACGAGTCTGTACTCACAAACTCACCTAAGCTCTGGGCAATGGCTTCTATATCCTTGGCGATTCCCGCAAAATCCAGTGATTCTAGCTCGCGCGTTATTCGTTGTAGATCGGTGGGTATAGTCGGTATCTGGGTGTAGGGCGAATCGATGTCGGCGAGATTTAGCTCGGAGTCCGGATGAAAATCCAGTTGGATGTAAAGTAAGCCGGTGAGCAGACTCTGGCTATTGAGTTGCGCGCGCAGCCCCCGGGCAATCATTTTATCACCTACATAAATTTCTGTTTCACCTTTAGTTTCGAAACTATTACTGTCGATTTCTGCGACCACACTCATAATAATGTCTATACTATCGGCGTCGAAAACCAATCGTATGTCGGTAACTTGGCCAATCTCGACGCCTCGTAAAGCCACCGGAGCACCTACCGATAAACCTTTTACTGACCCATCAAACACCATGACAACTTTGCTTTTGTCACCGCCCCAACCTGATCCGCTGACGAAGATAATAGCCGATATGGCGATGATAGCCGCACCGATAATAAAAGCGCCGATAGCGACGTTACCCGAATTATCACTCATTGTACTGCTCTCCTGTGCTGGTCACGGCCCGCGCCAGGAACTGCCGCACAATGGCCTGTTCGCTGTTGTCGCGCATGAACTTGGGGTCTCCGTAGTCGATCATGGTGCGTGTCTCGGCATCCAGATAGACCGAGTTGGTGGCGATGTCGAATATACTGGGGAGCTCATGGGTAACCATAACGACGGTCGCGCCTAACGATTCTTTCATCTCTACGATCAGCTCATCTAACAAACGAGAACTGATGGGGTCGAGTCCGGCCGACGGTTCGTCGAAAAACAGTATCTCAGGATCTAATGCAATAGCCCTCGCAAGTGCTGCCCGTTTGCGCATGCCGCCAGAAATCTCAGATGGGTAGTAATCCTGATAGCCAGCCAGACCGACTAAAGCGAGTTTATAGGCAATGATATCGGCAATATCGCTTTTGCTGTAGGGGGTGTACAACTGTAATGGCAGGGCGACATTCTCAGCCAGGGTCATAGCACTAAACAAGCCGCCAGCCTGATAGGTAATCCCCCAGCTCCGCCGCATTTCATCGCGCTGGTCGGAGCTGGCTTGAAAAAAGCTATCTCCGTTGAACAGCACATCTCCCTTGGTGGGCGTTAGCAGGCCCAGCATATGCTTTAGCATTGTGCTCTTGCCGCACCCGCTGCCACCCATGATGACGAAAATATCGCCTCTATTGACCACAAAGTTCAAGTTGCGCTGAATCACAAATGACCCGTAGGCCATCGTCAAGTCGCAGATTTCGATATGCGCACTGCCTTCTCGCTTGGAAGTGCTACTGTCCACTCAAATACCTATCTGCTGAAAAATGATATTAATTGCCGCATCGGCAATGATCAGGTAGACAATGGCGGTGACCACGGCTTGGGTTGCAGCGCGGCCAACGGCCGCTGAGCTGCGGCCAGAATTGATACCTGAGCGGCAACCGGCGATGGCGATTAACATGGCAAATATCACGCTTTTAATGAGCCCCACGGCGATGTGAGTGCCGCTGATTGATGTCATACCCTGGTTGATGTATTGCAGGGGCGTTATCCCCATTCCACCGGCCACAATACCGCCTCCCACGATCCCCAATAAATCGGCGTAAATTGTCAGTAGAGGCATTATTACTACCAAGGCGAGCATTCGAGGTACCACCAGAAATTCTATCGGTGAAATCCCCATAGTGGTTATGGCATCGATCTCTTCATTAGTCTGCATCGTGCCCAGTTGTGCAGCGTAGGCCGCTCCAGTGCGACCCGCCATAACAATAGCGGTCATCAATACTCCCATTTCCCGCAGTGTGCCGATGACCACCAAATCGGCCACATAAACTTCCGCGCCAAATTGCTGCAGTTGAACGGCGCCCAAATAGGCTAATATCATACCAACCAGCACGCTGGTGAGTCCGATGATAGAGAATGCTTCTGGCCCCGCTTGAAAACAGAACGTTTTAAAGTCGATCATGCGTGTATTGGCTTTGCCCACCACCATTTTGCCCAGTGCGACGCCAACGTCGCCGATAAAGCCCACTGATTCTGACAAATGAGCGATGGTATCTTTAAAGATTTTTCTTGGACTTAGTGTTTTTAGCCAAGATTGTGATGGTTTGCGTGGTCGATGGTGAGTTTCAACGGCTGTGGCGACGGCCAATAATTTCATTGCTCCGTCGGGTAGGTTTTGAGTGTTGAAGGCGATGTTTTCTGTTTTGCAGTAATTGTGACACTGCAACAAAAAAGCCATAAAGGAGGAATCCCACTGCCCTAGCGCTGCGCCATTAACCGTCAGTTGATGTGCGGCACTGGCATAGATCTGTGAGCGAACCTGAGAAAATTGTGCAGCTCGATTACCAAGCTCCCAATCCCCGGTCAGCACCAGAGAAGCGTGGTCCTCGTTGTCGGTTAGAAGTTCGAAGTTGGGGGGGGTGGCGCTCATATAGCGATATGTTATCCGTTTACCGGTTAATTGCCAGCGACTCTATCATTGGTAGGGGGCCGGCGGCAGTTTTGGTTTGATGACACTCACCGCCCTTTGATAGATGTCGCGCACAGAGGTCTGATTATCAACCTCCTGACGCCGAGAAATCATGGTCATCGGAAACAGAAAATGCTCGCTGTCTTTGTATTGGAGGGTGCGGCTTCTACCTACCTTGTCTTCGTAGATGATCCAGTGCATATTTAATTCGTCGGCTAAAAGGTCGCCCATAATGACACCCATGGCCTGTAACTCTTTCTTTTGGTTGGCGCGCACCAACTTCCGGTCTAGTAACAACTGCAGTAGTGCCAAATCGGCGTCTTTGTCATTTCTAAGCTGGCGACCAAGATGAATACGAGCCAAGTCATCCAGCGAAGCGCGCTGAGCCGACATGTAATGTTTGTCGGTGTTGGTCAGTTCATATATTTTGGGTGGCTTGTCGGGGTACGCGAAAAGCCCAAAGCTCAGTGTCAGTAAGGCGAGTCCTGTACCCAGGGATTTCACGAAACGGCTGATAATCATCTTATATGCTCCTTTTATCATCTGCGAGTGCGGCTTAGCGCGTGTGACGGCCGACAAATCGCCCAATTCTATTGTCATCCGCCACAGGGCATGGATAATGGCGGGCTTCGCTGAGCATATATCGACACAAGCTGCGAATCCACTGGAGACTGAAAATGATAACCGGCAGTATTGTTGCTCTCGTGACGCCCATGCACACCGACGGCAGTGTAGATTGGCAGAGTTTAGAGGGTCTTTTAGATATTCACCTTGCCAGCGGTACAAGTGCCATCGGGGCAGTGGGCACCACCGGTGAGAGCGCCACACTCAGCACGCCAGAGCACTGTGAGGTTATCAGGCACTGTGTTGACTATATGGCGGGGCGTTTGCCTATTGTTGCGGGAACAGGCTCAAACTCTACGCGCGAAGCTATCGAGCTGACGCAAGCCGCGGCCCAGGCCGGTGCGGATGCCTGTCTGCTGGTCACACCCTATTACAATCGACCAACACAGCGCGGTCTGTATGAGCATTATAGGGCGATAGCGAAGGCCGTTGATGTGCCACAGATACTCTACAATGTGCCTGGTCGAACCAGCGTTGATATGCATAACGACACGGTGGTAGAGCTGTGTGAACTAAATAATATTGTCGGTATCAAAGATGCGACCGGCGATTTGACACGAGCTCGCGATTTGATTGCTCGTTGTGCGCCAGAGATAGCCATTTACTCTGGCGACGATGGCACAGCAATGGAACTTATTCTGGCCGGCGGGCATGGCAGTATATCGGTGACCGCCAATATAGCGGCGACTATTTCTGCAGATATGTGCCGTTTGGCGGGAGCCGGCGATCGAGCAGCGGCTACTGTCGAAAATGATAAAATAGCGCCACTTAATCAGGCTCTTTTTCTTCAGGCAAACCCCATTCCAGTGAAATGGGCGGCCTGCCACAAGGGCTGGATTGGTCCCGGCATCAGATTGCCATTGACCGAATTAGAAGAGCAGTACCACGCCAGCGTAATCACCGCTATGGAGGCCGCAGGACTGTGATAGACAATCGGATAAAAATTGCACTGAGCAAATTGGCGATTTTGCTGTCGTTGTTCAGCCTGAGTGGCTGCGGGTACCTGTTTGGCGATGACGGCGTTTTTCGCAGCCGTGCCGAAGACTACAAACAATCGCCAGAAGTGCCGCTCATCGTGGTCCCCGACGGCAAAAGCGCCGATTTTATGCAAGAAATTTATGCTATTCCCGAAGTGAACGAAAGCTTGGTTTTGGCTGGCGAATTTGAAGTGCCGCGGCCCACGCCGCTGGTATCGGGGGCCAGTGATGAGATAGTGCGGATTCAAAAGTTGGGCGATCAAAGCTGGGCTTTGGTCGCTGTAGCTCCCGGTCAGGTGTGGCCGCAGATTCGTAGCTTTGTATCCTCTTCAGGCCTGTCAGTGGGGCGCGTCGATGCGCGATCTGGGATTATCGAAACATCTTGGGTCAAGTTAGATGGAGCGGACATGGAGTCGCGCTTTCGTTTCCGAATCGAACAGGGCGTTCAACGAGGAAACAGTGAGCTTCATGTGTTGCAAATGAATCGGGCTGGTGACGTGGATAACTGGCCTGAAATATCCGATGACAAAGAGCAAGAATCAACATTACTTAGGGGCGTTTCCCAATATATTGCCAACAGCACCGAGGCCTCGTCTGTCTCTATGATCGCCGACCAGTCTTTGAGCGCTAGCGGCAAGATATCGTTGCAAGAGACTACTGCTGGACACACCCAGATTAAAGTAGCGTTACCTTTCAGTCGGGCGTGGGCATCCTTAGCCAGCGCGCTGGGCAAGTCATCCTTCGACATTAGTGACCGAAACCGCAGTACTGGCACCTACTACGTCCAGTTCCAAGGGCCAAATGACGAAGAGGATGGCTGGTTTGATTGGATGTTTGAAGATGAAGAGCACCCTCTGGCGGGCAAAGACCTGTTGGTTACTATGACATCTGAGAATGATGTGGCGATCATTGATATCGCCTCAAAGGCGGGAGAGCAACCGCTTGACAAGCGCGAAGAGCAGGCTTTGTTAGTGCTGATAAAAGGCAATATCAACTAGTGAAATTTGCCTCTTTGGGCAGTGGTAGCAAGGGTAATGCAACGCTGGTTCAGGCCGGCGATACCTTGATAATGGTTGATTGTGGGTTTTCGGTGCGCGAATCTACACGCCGTTTAGCAATACTGGACCTTACACCTCACGACTTGGACGCCATTTTAGTCACCCATGAACACAGCGATCACTGCTCAGGTGTGTCTGCGCTGTCACGTAAATTTCAGATCCCCGTGTATCTCACCCATGGTACCCAACACAGTGGTCGCTGTGATGACTGCTTCAGCACTAAATCGCTCGACCTACACCAGCGTTTCACTATTGGCGACCTTGAGATAGATGCTATTGCAGTGCCACACGACGCTAGAGAGCCCTGCCAGTACCGGTTTTTTTACCGGGGCTTGTCGTTGGGCGTACTCACCGACTTGGGTAGCGTGACGCCCCACGTGGTTGCGAGCTTTCGCGGCTGTGATGCTCTGGTTCTGGAGTTTAACCATGACGAACAAATGTTGCGAGACGGCGCCTACCCGATGCATCTGAAAAGGCGGGTAGGGGGTGATTGGGGACATTTGAATAATAGACAAGCTGCGGACTTACTGGCGCAAATAGAGTCGCAATCCCTGCGTCACCTGGTTGTGGCGCATATCAGCGAAAAGAACAACAGCCGAGCATCGGCTGAGCAGGCCTTATTGAGTGTCCTGCCTTCATTGGATAATGTAGTTTGGGCCGAGCAGGCTGGCGGCTTTGACTGGCTAGAACTGGTTTAGGTATTTACCTCCTCTTCCTCTCGTAGGCGTTTCCAGCGCCGATTGGACCACAGCCAGCTATCCGGTTGGGCCCTAATCGCCATTTCGGCGAGCTCTACATACCGGTCGGTGAGTTGATGCCCTTCCTTATTGTGGGGCGGCCTACCAATCTCATGGAAGGTAACCTCGTAGTGGCCACGTTTGGATCGGCGGCACTGGGCAAACAGCAACGGGAATTTCGTCGTTTTGGCGATAATCTCCGCGCCCAGATAAAAGGCTGCATCGCGATTCATAAAGGAGGTCCAGTAGCTGCGCTCCTTGCGAGTTGGGGACTGGTCGCCAATCATCACAAATAGTCGAAATTCTCGCCTGCGGCGCAAAATATCGCGGGTGGACTCCTTCATTGAAAGTGGTCTGGAGCCAAACTGCCTTCTGATGTCGAAAATGAGCTTGTCGGTGACCTTGTCGTGTAGCGGTTTGTAAACGGGGTCCATCGGAACGTTTGTAGCGCAATTGACGCCATGGAGCATCCACTCCCAGTTGGCCTGGTGGATACTGGTGATAATAACGGATTCGGTGTAATTATTGCTGTAATCACGCAGCAGTTCTGGGTTGATAACGGTCACTCGCTGGCGAAAGTCTTGTTTGGACATCCGCCTTGCTTTAATGATCTCCAGTGACGTCTCGGCGAGCTGTCGGTAGAACTTTTTTGCTAAATATGTGATCTCTCTCGCGCTTTTATCAGGAAATGCCATTTCGAGGTTCTTAACGACCACTGCTTTGCGATAGCCTACGGCGTAATACAGAAGTAGGTATCCAAACCACGCGAGGGAGTAAAGTACAGGAAACGGCAGCCAGCTTATTGCGCGGAAAAAAACCATCCTTGTGGGTCTATTCACAATGCAGGGGTAGCGTTAGGGAGGTTAGGTGGGCAAATGCCTGCTTGGGTGGACATCGGAGCTGTGTATTATTGCTCAGATCAAGCAATTTGAGATCTGGCAATTGAAACAGAGGCACAGAATCTATGATGACATTGTTGCCTATATACAATTCCTCCAGCGAACTCATCAACGAAAGCTCAGACAAATTATGGATGCTATTGGAGGACAGCTTGAGTTTGATTAGACCGCTGAATGAGGCAAGGCCCTGTAGGTCACTGATGCCGGCATGGGCGCAATTGAGGCTGCTTAGTTCACCGGCGGTGGTAATTTTGAAGTCGACGATGTTCTGTTTTAGGCAGTTGTATAGTGCTTCGTCGGACACCTGGAAGTCGCTGAATAGCGGTTTGGCCGTGTATACCCGTTTTTCATTGACAGTAAAGTCATAGCTCTCACATGCCGTTAAATGCGCTACAGCGATCATTATTGACAGGTAAAAAATACGGTGCAACATCATGAAGCTACTCTATCGGATACGATCTATAATGCTAGCCTGTCACGCCGATAAAAACGAGCATTACCATGTCTCAATCCAGGAACACTGAACCCCAGGCAATTAGTATTGTGCAGCGGGGAAATTTGAAAGCGCTGGAAAAAACCCTGCGTAGACAATGGCGGCTGGGCCAAAATATTGTGCTTTGCTGGAGCGCTGATGAACGCGGATTGTTGGTGCTGTTTGTACCGCATTATTTTCTTGGAAATTATTGTGCTGTCGACGAATCTAATGCCGAAAACGGCCTCGGTAATGAAGCGTTTATTCGCGATTTAGTCTCGGGTCAGCGACGAAAAACGAGAGAGGAACTGTTCGCGGTTGCCGCACGCCTTGATGTCTCCCCCACATTTATTAAACTCAGTAGTGCTTTGTCTGATGAATTGTTGCTTCTCCAGCAAGTTGAACAACTGATAAAGCGCTATGGCATTAGCTATGTCGATAGTCGTGCAGTGATGCTAATGGATATCACTGGATTTTCGCTATGTACGCCATTTGAGCAGGCGAGTCAGCTCAACAGCTTGTCTTATTCAATGAACTCGGCCTACAACAAGTTGTTGGCGCACGGTATTGAGATAAATTTTGCCCGAACGACCACCGGCGATGGATACTATGTTTGGAATCGTGACCTGGGGCCCGCTGCAGATAGAGATCTGTTTTGTTTTATGATGTTGGTGGTCGCCAATAATGCTGTGGCAAGAGCCGCATCACGTGGCAATACAACACCTACTATTCGCTCAGCCTTTCATGTGGGCAGCCACTATGAACTGTATCAAGCCGAGGGTGTAAACCCAACGATGTTTAGCTACATCGTAGGCGACGTCACGATCGAGCTCGCACGAATGGTCGATATGATACTGCCTCATCAATTGATGGTGGGCGATTTTATCTGCCAGATTCCGCAGAGACGAAGTGGCGTAGATATTATGGCTTCGACGGTTGAATTTGTTGAAGCTTGTGGCGAAGAGAGCAGCTCTTTGGCGGGCATTCAGCTATCGCGCAAAACACTGTCTTCCATAAGATGCTTTCTTACCGAGGGTGTGTCGCCGTCTGGAGAAAAACTCCCTAGACGTTTTAAGGTCACGGATAAGCATGGTTTATCCCGCTATGGCTTTAACTTGCAAGTCGAAATCGACTTTCAGGGTGCTGTGCTAAAACTGGGTTTGAATGAAGGCCAGTTGCCCAGTCAAACTGGTGACGATATAAGCGCTCTTTTTACGTCCAGGGATATAACGCCTACTCACAGCACTGAATCACAAATAGATGATTTATCCAAGTTGCTGAAAAAGGGCCCTAAAAAAATTGTGATCGAGGAGTGATATGTGAGTTCGACTTTATCTCGCAAAAAGCACATGGATGTGAGTAATACTGTCGATGTAACCAATCCGGATGCCGTCACTTTGGCAGTGAGGAGTATTTTGGATGGACGCTATCCTGACTATGATTTTTCTCAGGTAAACACGCTTGTCAACGATTTCAGTCGCTTGTATGGCGGAGAGTATCCGGGCTACAAAGCCTGTGATGTTAATTATCACAACGTGCAACATGTTTTGGATGTCACTTTGGCAATGGCCAGGCTGGTTGATGGGTATGAGCAGGTCGCTGACCAGGATGATCAATTGGGCCCGCAGTTGGCACTTACCGGCATTGCTGCCGCCTTGTTTCACGATGCGGGCTATATACGCAGAACTGGGGATAACAGGCACCCGAATGGGGCGGGATACACCCGCACTCATGTAACGCGTAGTGCCAGTTTTTTGTCGGCCTATCTACCTTCGGTAGGTCTTGAATCGATAAGAGCGACGTGTAAACGAATAGTTCATTTTACCGGCTACGAAGTCAACCCAGATATTATTAAAGTTAAATCTGCACGGGAACGTGTGCTTGGCGCCCTGCTGGGTACCGCAGATTTAATCGCTCAAATGGCCGATGTTGAATATGTCAAAAAATGTCACGATGACTTGTTTAGCGAGTTTGAAGCAGGCGGAATGACAGGAGAGAGTGGTCTAACGAGTTCTGCAGGTGTTGTTTTTCGTTCCCCTCAGCACCTTTTAGAGTCGACTCCCAACTTTATTCGAATGGCCATCGACGTCCGCTTAGAGGGTTATTTTAAAGGGGTTTACCGGCATGCAGCCGATTTTTTCAATGGTCCCAATCTGTATATGGAGAGTATTGAACGAAACTGTCGGGAGCTTGAGCGGCAGCTAGCGGCGGGTAATTAGGCTTGCCAGATACGCCCGGTTTTCATATAGCGGTGCGCGCTGTCCTAATTAGCGATGAAATTGTAGCCGAAGCGGTTGCGAGGGATCTCACCTTGCCGCTTGTACCAACCGCCACCGACGCTAAACATTGCAGCGAATACAATGCACTATTGCTGGTTGGGCTATCGGGCTCAAGCCTGCAGCAGACAGGTAAAGGTGTGCCCGGCGCTGTGCGGGTCGAATTTGGTAGTGCCGCTATGCGCCATCGTCGTCAGGGCGGCCACAATGAACTTTTGGGTAAGGCGATAGGATTGACCAAAAAGCCAGGACTGCAAGTCTTGGATGCGACTGCCGGGCTGGGTCGAGACGCGTTCATTTTAGCTGACTTGGGTTGTGCAGTGACCCTTTGTGAAAGAAATAATTTGTTGGCTCATATGCTGGCATCTGGCCTAAAATCAGCGGCCCTGAGTGGCGATCACTGGCTGGCCGACTCTGCACATCGAATGCAGTTGCAATCGTGCGATGCGGTAACACTTCAGCCCAGCGCGCTGGAGAACATAGAGGTTATTTACATGGACCCCATGTTTCCCATCCGGGATAAGAGCGCCAGTGTGAAAAAGGAAATGGCCTTGCTACACCATATACTGGGTTCTGCTGATGACGCCGATACATTGCTCAGTTGGGCACTGCAGCAGCCTGTCGCCAGGATTGTTGTGAAGCGCCCACCGCGAGCGCCGCAGCTGCTTGGCCGCCAACCCTCACATCACATTTCTGGAAAGGCGGTACGCTATGACGTTTATGTATTGCGGGGCCTGAGTGCTAGTTAGGGCTGTTGGTTAATCGTCCAGTCATAGCGGATGAACTTCACTTTAAAATCCTCTGGGACCGGTTGTTTTCGGTACAGGTTCACGTAAGAAGCCAGGTCCTGAAATTTACCTGAGGTAACAAAATCTTCGGTATAGAAATCGAGTATTGCAGACAGATAAATTGTTTTTTCGTCGTCTTCGATGCGAATATGTTGGTCTTTTTCGAAGAACTCTATAGTGACCTCATCAAGTTGTTGTTCTAGTTCGTCTGCGACAAAGGCCTGGCGTGGCAAACGTGGGCAATCTCTAACCATGCAGTTTAGCGCAAAGTGGACGCGAGGCTCATCCAGCGGACGTATCACGTTATTTTCGTAATCAGAGAGGGATGTCTTGTCGCCGCCAATGACTACCGAGCGAAACTTAAAAAAACTGGCTCGCTTAAGAAAATTGTCAAAGTTTTTGGGTATGCCTCTATCAATAACGCCGTGCATGGCGAGAATGTTATAGGCGTTGATATGGTAGGCAAGGACGTGCTCTGGCGACGGAAAAAGCTGGGGGTGAGACTTGGGGCTAACCTGATTTATAAAACGCACTAACTGCTGCAAGCCATCGCTATCCTTTGCTAAGCCATGAAAGTCTGTGCGTCCCTGATCGTCGACATAGGTCTGCAAAATCTCGGTCCATGCGCCGTAGGTGTGTTTGAGCTGGGCAGTGGTAGCCGCTTGTACCCAAGGCTGACCAAATGCCAGTATGATCAGTAAGCACGACAATTTTTTCCACATAAACGGCCTTTCACTCAGATACTATTAAACGGCTTAAAGCGACCAAAGCTCGGTCTCAGTGTTTGCCTATTATTTAATACTGACAGCGGCAACCACAACTAGTTCAAGAACAGTGCACTGCAGCTTGCTAATGCCATGCTGTAGATGACAAGATGTAGTAATCCGTACTTGGAAGTACCCATAAATATGAATCACCTAGCTAAAATTGGCCCCGCCATTTCCAGCGGAGTTCTCGCTTTGTTGTTTACTGTCACTGCGAACATGGCGCTCGCGGAAAATTGGCCACAGGAGATATCGGTCGACGGCGGAACCATTGTGACCTATCAACCTCAACCCGAGTCCCTTGAGGGGAAAACACTCACCGGTCGTGCGGCTATGTCGATAGAAATGGATAATGCCAAGGAGCCGATTTATGGCGTGTTCTGGTTCACGTCGAGTATTGAGACCGACCGCGATGAAGACCTTGTTACCATCAGCGACGTTCATGTCACCAAAGTGGCGTGGCCCGACTCCAAGGACACCGGTGAACAGCAGTTTACATTGGTGGCAGAGAATGCACTTGAAGGCTCGATTTTCGAAGGTTCGCTCTCTGCTTTGACCTCGGCCTTGTCGACCTCGGCTAAAGTGAAGGACAGCTTGGAGGATATCAATAATGATCCACCGAAAATTGAATTCACCGATCAACTGTCAGTGCTCTTGTTGTTCGACGGCAAACCTATATTTAAAGAATTGGAAGACAGTCCTTTTGAGCGTGCACTAAATACCGCTTTGGCAGTGGTCCGCGATACCCGTAGCAAGCAGTACTATTTGACCAGTGGTAGTTTGTGGTATGAGACGAATGATGTGCTAGGGCAATGGCAGACAACTACTAAGCCGCCGGCAGATCTAGTCGCTATGATCCCCAAGTCAGACGACCCTGTGCCGGTGGCAATTCCAGCCATTGTTTCCGCGACAGAACCTACCGAGCTGATAGTGACCTCAGGCAAGCCCGAATGGACTAGTCTTGAGGGTGGTAAGCTACTGTATGTAAAGAACACTGAGACGCCGTGGCTACGCGACCTGGCCAGTGGCAATATGTACATACAGTTGTCGGGCCGTTGGTTTCGTTCCAAAAGCGAAGAGGGGCCCTGGACGTTTGTGCGCGGTGACAAACTACCTGATGGTTTTAAGGAGATTCCTCCCGCGTCGGATATTGCCGGGGTACGCGCCTCGGTAGCGGGTACCGATGAGGCCAATGATGCAATTGCAGACGCCCAGATACCGCAAACCAGCGCCATCAAACGCAGTGAGGCAAAATTAACCGTCGAGTATGACGGTAAGCCGAACTTCGAAGGGATCAAGGGCACCGATGTTGCGTATGCGGTGAACACGGCAAAACAAGTGCTCAAAGTAAGCGGTAAATACTACGCCGTTGATGCCGGCGTGTGGTTTATCTCTTCCACACCCAGTGGTCCCTGGCTTGTCGCGGATACCATTCCAAGCGACAAAATCGCCGAGATACCGCCCAGCTCTCCCATGTATAATACGACCTACGTGACGGTCTACGACTCCACTCCCGACGTAGTGTATGTGGGGTATACCCCCGGCTATATGTGGTCCTATCCTTACTATGGTGTGCCAATTTACGGGACCGGCTGGTATTACCCGCCGCATTACGGGAACCACTACTATCCGCGCGCACCTACATGGGGCCTTCACGTTGGTTATAACCCGTGGACAGGCTGGAACTTTGGTGTCAGTTGGGGTGGTCCATTCCTTCGCGTGGGCGTTGTTTGGGGCGGCGGCTATGGCCATGGCTACTATCCGGGGCGATGCTGTGGTGGTCGATATGGCGGCGGTTATCGGCACAATGACATCGATATCGATATCAATCGAGGCGATATCAACATCGGTAACAATGTAAATATCGGCAATCGTAACAAGTTAGAGAATAATTTCTCCAAGGATAAGCGACGCGATAATATTTATAATAATGACAGCAATCGCCACCGCAACGCCGATAAGTCAACCGTGCAGCACAATCGGCAGAAAGCGCGCGGTAATACAGCGCGAAAAAATGATCTGTATGCGGGTAAAAATGGTCAAGTTGCGCGGCGCGGTACCGATGATTGGCAGGTACGTAAAGATAACCAGTGGCAGAATGTCGCTCGAGAGAAAAAATCTTCAGGTAACATTGCTCGCGATAAAGCTTCTTCGGGTAATATAGCGCGTCCTGCTGAGCGCATGCCAGCGGTCAGCAGGCCAAGTGGGACAAGCCATAAACAGTTCAACCACAGCTCAATGAATCGCGACTACCAAGCTCGTCAGCGCGGCAGTCGCAGCAGTGGCAGAGCGGCACGCGGCGGTGGACGGCGGCGCTAACACCTCTTTTCCTTCGCTGCCTCAAGGTGATGAGTTTGACGCAGGTCCATTCGCCGCTGGCTGAGCGTAGTGCTAACTATCAATGTATCGGCTGGCTGATGGCGCTGTACTGGATAAAGTCGGGATAAATATGTTGAAGTACTGTGATTGAGTATAAAACAGTGATTTCTACTCAATCACAATACCCTTCATTACAATAATATCGGTAAAAAGCCAACTATTGGTCGAAAAGTCCCATTTTATCAAGCTTAGTTTTTTTTCTCGTGTTTCACTCAAATACAACCAAACTGTATTGGGCTCAAGTAGCGTGATACCGCCCTTTCAGTGGGGTGAGGTGAAGCTTTAAAATCTGCTAGGAGAGTAGGCGATGAAGAACAATTACTCGGTAATAATGACACTCACCTGGGCAGTGACTGCAAGTCCGCTTGCCATAAGTCAGAGCACACCCTCCGAATTTGCCGAGATGAGCTTTTTCGAGTTATTCGAACAAAGCATCGATGATCCTCAAAAGGGCAGTCAAAACGAGTCTCCTTGGACGTTTGCCCTGCAGTACAAAACGGTCGAATTCGAAGGCTATCTTGATGGCACCGACAAGCTGAGTTATGACCAGGTTTTGTGGGAGGGCCCAAGTGAAACTCGCACCGATAAAAACTTTCCCGTTGTTCCCTCCGTGATTACTCAAGATGTAACAGCGTTTGCTTTGAGTTATGAAATCAATGAAGATTGGCGTGTTCATCTTTCGGTGCCTCACATTGAACAAAATACCGACCACATTAGCATTGTTCCGGGCTACAAAGAATTTAGTATTAGGACATCAGGTATTGGTGATGTGGTCGTGACGGCAACGCAGAGGTTGCTCAGTAGGCCCAATTCGAATTGGTGGCTCTCTATGGGTATAAGCCTGCCCACCGGCTCGATAGACGAGGAGGGCGATACACCTCGAGCCCCCGGCAATCAACAATTGCCATACACTATGCAATTGGGTTCAGGGACATACGATATACCGCTAGAGGTCAGCTATCACTCTTTGGGTTCTCGCGATTGGAGCACGAGTTTCTCTGCAAATATTCGCATGGGAGAGAATGACAGGGGTTATCGTCTGGGTAATAATTATTCGTTATCTGGTCGCTATCGATTTCACATGCTTCCCACCCTTCACCCGTTTGTGGGCATTGATATCCAGTACAGCGATTCTATTCACGGTGCAGACAAGTCACTTCTAGTAGATTCGCCGTTCCCCTATCCGGCGAGTATCACTAATCCAGATTTATATGGCGGTACAAGCATAGGTGCGCGTATAGGGTTGAATTGGACAATAGCTGATAAATATCGACTGGCTGGCGAATTTGGTAAGCCACTTTACCAGAACCTTAATGGCCCGCAACCAAAGCAGGACTGGTACAGCTCATTTCAGCTCTCGCGTATTTTTTAATGACTGTATCTCCACAGATATTTCGGCTCCCCCAGGTGCAACTGGGTGTAGCCTTGACTCTGCTATTCGCATTAATGGTTCCAGAATCAGCTTCGGCTGCTCCTGCGTTAAATAAAGAAAATAAACTGAAAGCAGCATATTTGTTAAATTTTACTAAGTTTATAGAATGGCCGATAGAGGACCCGTCTATCGAAAGACAGCCGCTTTACATTTGCCTGCAGGATTTGACACCGTTCGACGTATTTTTGAAACAGTTAATATCCTCTCGTTCTGCCATCCCGGCCAAGCGAAGTATAAAGGTCGTGTCGCTAGATGGGGCTAAAGTCTGTGACCTGACATACCTGTACAGCACAACATCAGTAATAAGTCCGGTGGTCCTGGCCAGTGTCACGGTAGCCGATTCTCAAGAAGTGGATCATCTACAGGCGGCGATCACGTTTTACTTGGATCAGCGAAAGCTTCGATTTGAAGTCGACATGGCAACGCTAAAAACACTGAATGTGAATGTCAGCTCAGAACTCCTCAAGCTGGCGCGGCTTAAAACCCGTCATGACGGGATCATTTTACGAACTGGTAAATCTAATTAGTCATGTTGCCAAGAGCGGAGGATATGATAAGAGACTGAAGTCACCAAGCGCGATGAGATCGGCGCTCTCAGCCACGGCGTCAATCTCCCTTTGACTCGGGGCGTGTTCGGGCCGGTGAGACATAGCCGGACCCGAACGCAATCCTAGGTCAATAATAACTAGAGCGGCTTATAACTGTACTTTTGACCACCCAGAGACGCCTCGTACATGAGTCCACCCTTGGCAATGGTAAAAATCGCCATGCCTTTGCGATAGCCAGTGTGGTTTGCTGTCGACGCATCGTTTCGGCCTCCGCTAACCCCGGAGCTAGCACCGCCGCCAGTATTGGCCTCGGCCGACACGCCCGCGGTAAGCGCTACAGCAGTTGCCTGTGCACTGAACTCAAAGTTGCCAGAGGTGAATGATTTCAAGGCCCGCTCGTCTTCAAAAAAGATAACCTGGCTAAAGGCCTGGCCACCCAGTTGGAAGCCCAGTGTTAGTTGGGTCATTTTTGAGGTGCCGACCTTTTTTCCCTGGGCGTAGACACTGCCAGAGCCATGTGCTCCTCCAATACCAAAGCCGCCTTTCCCTATGGTTGGAAAAACCGCATAACCGTAGCTGCTGTCAAAGAAATCACCACTTTCACCGGCCTGACGAAAAGACTCGATGGTCTCCGCGTCGCTGTCAGCCCAAGACAGCTGGCCAAAGAAAGCGACGAGAGATAGGACCAGTATGCTTCTGAGAATTAATGACATCGTAGTTCACCTTTTTGGATAGTTGGTTGATAACACGTTCAATGGGTCATTTAGGATGCAGGCACCTTGGTTTCGGTCAAAGTCTGGGCTGGTAGATGCCCGCTCTAAAACTGGTAAATAAAGCCCAGCTTTGGTCCATGGGTCACAGTGTCGTTTGCATAATGACCGGGCTGCCCCTCAGTACCGTTCTCATAGTCGACCCATAAGCCTGAATAGCTGCCACTAAAAAGCATATTGTCTCGCCACTGATATTTGGCACCTAGCTCCACCAGCGATGTAAAGTCAGACTCCAGCCCAAACCCGCCAATATCTCCACGCAAAAAGAAACGCCACTGTTCGTTGATAGGTGCGGTCCATCGAGCACCTACATACAAATCAACCCAGTCTTCCTCAACATTCAGCTCGGGAGAGCCCGGTAGCACGGCGAGATCCACTGAGACATCAAGGTCTATGTCCCACCATCGTATGCCAGCTATATAATCTATGACGCCTAACGATGCGGGTTGACGGTAGAAAAAGTCTGCTTGAAAGGTGCCCTGTCGGTTTTTAACATCGGTCACACCCCCTCGCTGACCCGATATGTCAGCGCGCAAGTCCATAAAGGCATAGTCTATCGCCATCCCCCACGAATCATCTTTTATCGCCTCAAAATGTAGCATAC
>JBLHSI010000038.1:0-17656 GCA_047626655.1 Halioglobus sp. | reverse complement strand
GAAGTTCTGGCTCTGGCCGCAGCGTTGCAACAGCACGCCAATCATCCCTTGGCGCGCGCCTTTGATAATATCTCGGCAACGCGTGCGTTTGCCAATCCAAAATACCACTTGGGTGCCGGTTTGGTCGGGCAACTAGATGGGGCTAGCTATCGCTTGGGCAGTGAAAAGTTTTGTCGAGCCATCGCTGTTGATCTGCCGCCACCACCCCCCGATCCGCTGTATTGGATAGCGCTATGTGAAGGCAGTACACCGCTGGCATGGATAGGTTTGAGTGACCTGCCAAGGGCAGAGGCTATGTCAGTAGTGTCAGACGCGCTGGCATCAGGCCTGTCAGTCGAATTACTGACAGGCGATGCCTCACAACGCGGTACTTCTTTGGCTAAATATTTAGGTATTGAAACGGTGCACTTGGGCATGGAGCCACAACAGAAAATGGAGTATATCGCAGCGCTGCAAAAGACGGGCGCTGTGGTCGCTATGGTGGGAGACGGCTTAAACGATGCGCCAGTGTTGAGCGTGGCGAATGCTTCCTTTGCGGTCTCCGACGCTACCGATCTTGCCAAAACCAAAGCCGATTTTGTCATTGTGGAGAAGAATCTGCACGCGGTGCTAGATACTTGGCGTAAAGCGGTTCAGTGCAGACGCATTATCATCCAGAATTTTGCGTGGGCGCTGACGTACAATCTTTGTGCAATTCCGCTTGCAGCCTTTGGCTTTGTGCCACCCTGGGCCGCGGCCATTGGTATGTCGCTCAGCTCATTGCTCGTCGTGTTAAACTCATTACGACTCAACTTTAGCACTTCAACATAGCCTCTTTATGCAAAGTCTTTATCTTTTAATTCCTATAGCCCTTTTGTTTTGCTTTATCGCGATCAAGTTATTGCTGTGGGCTATCGCTAGTGGTCAGTATGACGATTTAGATAAAGAGGCATGGCGCATATTGGCTGAAGAGGATAGTCCTGAGGACGCACACGTTGAGCCTCCTGCGCATCGTGAGGAAAAACTATCCTAGCAGATCAAGCCAGTTTGTATATTGCGATGCTGAGTGCCTTTGGCCTGGGGTTGGCGGGCGCGGGTCATTGCCTGGGTATGTGTGGTGGAATTGCGGTTGCGCTAAGCTCCGGCGATGGCCAGAAAAAATCGCACACAGTTGCTTATCACTTGGGTCGCATTGCCAGCTATACCATTCTAGGTGCCGTCGCTGGCTTTGCAGCGAGTATGTCTGATATTGCTATTTGGACCATTGGCCTGCGCTATGCCGCTGGTTTGCTATTAGTGGCGATGGGGCTCTACGTCACGGGTTGGTGGCGGGGGATGGCAATATTAGAACAAGCTGGAGCGAAATTGTGGAAACCAGTACAGAAGTTTTCTTCCAGATTCCTACCCATTAAGCACTGGCGTCATGCTTTAGGGCTCGGCCTTTGTTGGGGTCTTATGCCCTGCGGTCTTATTTACAGCAGTTTAGCGTGGGCAGCAACGTCACAGCATCCTTTACTGGCGGCACTGCTAATGTTCTGTTTTGGCCTCGGTACTTTACCCGCTATGCTTGCCACCAGTCTAGGCGCCGGAAAAATTCAACAGTTTCTCCGCAAGCGGGGGCTGAAACTCTTTATTGGAATATTTTTAGTAGCGGCTGGCGCATGGACCCTGTATCTGACCTATGCGCATGCGGGCCATTTTAGTCAGCAGTCACATGATCTTCATGGCGATCATTCAAGTCACGGTTCGGTTATGTATAATGGGCAATCTCACCAATACCCATTTTGCTAAGGAGCTTTACCCTTGAACCAGCCTTCCAATAACCCAGATAGTGTGGATTACACCCTGCTGCGCGGTAATGTTAGCTTCCTAGGCACTATTCTTGGCGATACCATCGCCGCGGCTGAGGGTGAAGAATTTCTCGAACTGATTGAGTCTATTCGGTGTTTGTCCAAGGCCGCGCGCGAAGGTGATTCAAGTGCTGCGCAACAAGTACAGGCTGTTTTACGCGGTCTCAGTGAAGATGAGCTGGTTCCTGTGGCTAGAGCGTTTAGCCAATTCCTGAACTTGGCTAATATTGCCGACCAGCATCACACCGTATCTAGAGCGATGGACCCGCTGCTGTCAGCCTCTCAAATGCTCGCCGATTCTTTCGCACAGCTGCAAGCAGATGGGGCGAAAAGTGAGGATATAGAAGCTGCCATTGCCGATATGAAGATCGAATTGGTGTTGACCGCACATCCCACTGAAATTACTCGACGCACACTCATACATAAGCATTCCGAGATATCGAGCTGCCTTGCACAGTTAGAACTAAGTGGCATGACACAGCGCGAGCAGGCACAGATACATGCACGCTTACGCGATCTGATTGCTCAAATATGGTATGGCTACGATTTTCGTCAAGAGCGCCCTACACCCATAGACGAAGCTAAATGGGGCTTTGCCGTGGTAGAGGACTCACTGTGGCGTGCTGTGCCAGAATTTTTGCGCAGACTAGACACCACGTTAACTGACAGTTGCGGTGTGGGTTTGTCACTGGAGGCTTGTCCCGTACAGTTTGTATCGTGGATGGGGGGTGATCGCGACGGCAACCCTAATGTCACAGCAACGGTGACCCAAGAGGTTATGCTGCTCAGTCGCTGGAAGGCGGCAGATTTGCTGCTGGGTGACATAGGTAGCTTGATTGAAGAGCTGTCGATGACCAACTGTGACGAACAGCTTCGGCAGTTGTCCGGCGCTGCGCATGAACCCTACAGGACAGTATTGCGTCCTCTGCGCGACCTGCTGCGCAAAACTCTGCATACAATTGGGCAGCATTTAGACGGTCAGGCTGCAGATTTCGATGGCATTCTGGTCGATAAAGATCAGCTCTGGCAGCCGCTCAAGACCTGCTATGACTCAATGATTCACTGTGGCATGGGCGCCATAGCCAATAGAGCGCTATTGGATACGCTGCGGCGCGTACAATGCTTTGGTCTTTATCTGGTGCGCCACGACATACGCCAGGACAGTGCCCGCCACACCGATGCTTTATCTGAGCTGACACAATATTTGGATTTGGGAGATTATGCCGAATGGGATGAGGCTAGTAAGCAAGCATTTTTGATTACAGAGCTGAGTAGTCGCCGACCCCTAATTCCCAGGCAATGGCAGCCTACTGCCGAAGTTCAGGAAGTGTTAGATACCTGTGCCGTGGCCGCGCGCCAGTCGCCCGACGCGTTGGGAGCCTATGTGATTTCCATGGCGCGGCAAGCATCGGATGTACTGGCGGTTCATTTGTTGTTAAAAGAGACGGGTTGCCGCCATAAGTTGCCGGTTGCACCATTATTGGAAACCCTAGACGACCTGACGCGAGCCGACACCGTAATTGCCAACTTGCTGGAGCAACCGTGGTACAGGCAGTATATCGATGGCAAGTTGATGGTGATGATTGGCTATTCCGACTCGGCCAAAGATGCAGGCGTTATGGCCGCGTCGTGGGCACTGTATCAAGCTCAGGAGACGCTGTTGTCACGCTGTGCGCAACACGACGTGAGTCTAACCTTGTTTCACGGGCGGGGAGGTACCATCGGCAGGGGCGGTGCACCGGCTCATGCTGCATTACTGTCGCAACCTCCCGGCTCTTTGGTTCACGGCCTGCGGGTTACCGAGCAAGGCGAAATGATTCGTGCCAAGCTTGGTTCTAGTTCTCTTGCGGTGAAAACGCTGGCTCTGTATGCCACCGCCATTCTCAGTGCCAACCTCACGACGCCACCGGTACCCAAGCAGGAATGGCGTGAGGCGATGGATCGGCTCGCACAGACGTCCTGTGATGCCTATCGAGCTACAGTGAGAGGCGAACCCGATTTTGTCGAGTACTTTCGCAGTGCTACCCCCGAGCAAGAGCTGGGACAACTTCCAATCGGTTCGCGCCCTGCGCGACGCGTGGGCGGTAGTGGCGGCATTGAGAGCTTGCGCGCTATCCCCTGGATTTTTGCCTGGTCTCAGAATCGCCTTATGTTGCCGGCCTGGTTGGGTATGGGCGCGTCTCTTCGCGGTGCATTAGATGACGGAGACCAACACTTACTGCGTGAAATGGCCGAGGCCTGGCCATTTTTCTCAACCCGCCTGTCTATGCTTGAAATGGTATTTGCGAAAGCCGATGCCGATTTGTCAGCCTATTATGATGCCAGACTCGTGAGCTCGGAGCTGCAACCTCTGGGCGTTGCACTGCGCGCGCAGCTGGCGGCCGACAGAGAAACTATTCTCGAAGTAACGGGTGCTGCAGAACTATTGCAAGACCAGCCATGGATACGAGAATCTATTGGCCTTCGAAACATCTATACCGACCCACTCAACGTACTACAAGCAGAACTGCTTTACAGGCAGCGTTCGGCTCCCAAGCCAGTGCTGGCTCAAGCCATTATGGTTACCATTGCAGGTGTGGCTGCTGGTATGCGCAACACCGGATAGCGGTGTTGGGACGGCTGGGGACACTCATGTATATACAGCCTAGTGGTCGGGCGGTACTATGGCGACTTACTGATCCGGTCTTCGCGCAATGACTCCGCTTTACGAAAAAGTTAAAAACCATATTCTACAAAAGATTGCTGCCGGCGAGTTGCGACCCACCGAACGAGTGCCCTCGGAACACGAGCTGGTAAGAGCGCTAAAAGTATCGCGCATGACGGCCAATCGCGCACTGCGCGAGTTGGCGGCCGACGGCGTGTTGGTGCGCATTGGCGGTGTTGGAACGTTTGTTGCGGAAGCCAAATCTGAAGGGCACTTGCTGGAAGTCAGTAATATTGCTGACGAGGTCCGAGAGCGCGGCCATGCCTACCAAAATAGAGTGGTAAGCCATGGGAAAATGACTGACGCCTCCGGTATAACCACGGTGATGCAACTGCGAAAAAATGCGCCGGTATTTCACACACGCATTGTTCACCTGGAAGATAGCAAGCCCATCCAGTTGGAGGATCGCTACGTCAATATTAATGAGGCGCCCAACTACTCAGGCATCGATCTGCGCAGCAGTACACCCAGCCAATACTTGTTGGCGAACTTTCCCCTCAAAAAAGTTCAGCACACCGTGCGTGCACTTATGCCTGAGCCAGATATAAAAAAATTACTGGCGATGGCCAAGGGAACACCTTGTTTAGTTTTAGAGCGCTTAACCTGGTCGCAGGAAGTACCTGTATCCTATGCTGTCTTATATCACCCCGCCGATAGCTATACTCTCAGTGAGACATTTGCTCCGCCCTAATTGATTGTCGCACCGTTTTTGAGCACCCTGATGCAGCGATTACCGCCTATTTCAAAGGCGAGTTGTGCGGGTTTTTCGATATCCCAGAACGCTAAGTCGGCAATTTTACCCTGCGCTATAACACCTCTGTCGGTTAGTCCCAGCGCGCGGGCCGCCTCTCGGGTCACTCCCGCCAGTGCCTCCTCGGGCGTTAACTGAAATAACACGCATGCCATGTTGATCATCAGTCGCAATGAGCAAGCGGGGGACGTGCCGGGGTTACTATCTGAAGCAATGGCAATAGGAATACTGTGTTGCCGCAACAGATTGACCGGTGGTAACTGTGTTTCTCTAAGGGCATAAAAAGCGCCCGGCAGCAATACAGCGACGGTTCCAGCTGTTGCCATGGCCTGAGCACTTGTCGAAGAGAGATATTCAATGTGGTCGGCGGAGAGTGCATTAAACTGCGCTGCCAGTTTTCCCCCGCCCGTATCAGACAGTTGATCGGCGTGTAATTTAACTTTGAGACCATGTGCGCAAGCTGCAGTAAAAACTTGGCTAACCTCCGATGGGCTAAACGCAATGCCCTCACAAAAAGCATCGACCGCAACAGCAAGATTTTCCGCTGCAATCTGTGGAATCATTTCGCGGCAGATTAAGTCAATGTACGCGCCCCGATTGTTACGGTACTCAGGGGGTAGTGCGTGAGCGCCAAGAAATGTGGGGACAATGTCGATCGGTTGGCGTTCGTCCAGAGCTCGCGCAGTTTCTAGCATACAAATCTCGGTCTCGGTATTTAGCCCGTAGCCCGATTTTATTTCAACCGTAGTGACGCCTTCATCTATAAATTGCTGCAAGCGTTTGTGGGCAAGTGCATAGAGTGTGTCGGGTGAGGATTCTCTGGTGTGCCTGACCGTCGAGAGAATACCTCCTCCTGCCTGTGCTATCTCTTCATAAGACGCGCCGTTTAGCCGTAATTCGAACTCGTCTATTCTATCGCCGCCATATATTAGATGGGTGTGACAATCTATTAATCCAGGTGTTACCCATGCGTTATCACCGCTGTGGACGATTGCCTTGCGGTTACTTGGCAGGTCTGTGCGCTTTCCAAACCAAGCGATTCGACCGTCCTTGATAGCGAGGGCCGCATCTTTAATCTGACCGTAAGGAGTACCATTGGCAGCCATGGTTGCCAGGTTCACATCCTGCCAAACCGTATCCCAATCATTCATTGTTGATGCCTCATCGCAACCTGCATCCTTGACTTTATCTGGAAGGGGAAATAATATTACTTGTATATACAAGTAAGTGCAAGATGGCATTTACTTGGAATTATTTGCTAAGCCGCAGGCGGGTAGCCGCTCTATGAATACCACATACTGTTTTGAAAAAGCCCTTGTGGGAGAAGTCTGGGTTGATAACGTCCGGCTGTTAGTGTCAAGTCTAGGCGATATCGAATCAGTTGAATGTGGTGCTGTTTTTACAAAGCGGGATGCAATTGTATTGGGATACGCAATACCAGGCATTCCGAACGTGCATAGTCATGCGTTTCAGCGTGCAATGAGAGGCCTGGCGGAGTACTCCACCTCAAGCAGTGATAGCTTTTGGACTTGGCGCGAGCAGATGTATCGCTTTGCGCAGGCGCTGACGCCAGAAGACCTCGAAGTTGTCGCGTCGCAGTTGTATCTCGAAATGCTGAAAGCCGGGTATACCAGTGTAGCGGAATTTCACTATCTGCATCATCGGCCAGGGGGAGAGTACTACGCACGGCCCGAAGAAATGTCGGCCGCCATTCTATCGGCGGCAACCAAGGTTGGCATTGGTCTGACGCACTTACCCGTACTGTATATGACGCCAGATTTTGACGGCGGAGCGCTAGCGCAGCAGCAGCGGCGCTTTTGTCATGACCTTGAGAGTTTTCAGTTGTTGCTAGAGCGATTAAAACCACAGCTATCAAACTCGCCACAAACACGACTGGGTTGCGCGCTTCACAGTTTGCGCGCTGTTCCGGATCAGCCACGTCATGACTTACTGGCCTTTTTGGCTCGGTTTAACTCCGCAGGTGTGATTCATATTCATATCGCTGAACAGCGCAAAGAGGTAGAGGATTGCCTGCGTGCCTGTGGCCAGCGTCCGGTGGAATGGCTGATGAATCAACACGATGTGAATGAGCAGTGGTGCCTTGTTCACGCGACTCACCTAAACGCGGCAGAAATAAGTAGCGTGGCCAATAGTGGCGCAGTGGTGGGGTTGTGTCCAACCACTGAGGCCAACCTGGGTGACGGTTTCTTTCCACTCAAACCGTTTTTAGAGCGCGGCGGCACAATTGCGTTGGGTTCTGACAGTCACGTCTCGGTGAGTCCTATTGAGGAGATGCGTTGGCTGGAGTATGGACAGCGCCTTGTTAGTCAAACACGCAATGTAGTGAGCAGCGCTCATCAACCACACAGTGGTTCGAGTATATTGGCTGAGGTGTTGGCGGGTGGAGGTCGTGCCATGGGCGTGCCGACAGGGAGAATTGCTCCCGGTTATCGGGCCGATATTGCTGTACTGGATAGTCGCGATGCAGATCTTGCCCAACAGGACGATACCACGATATTAGACAGAGCAATATTTAGCGGCAATGGTAATCGGTTCAGGCACGTGATGGCGGGCGGCGAGTGGGTGGTGAATAACTATACTCACGCCAGGCAAGACGATATTACAGAACGCTATGTGGCGTTAATGAAAAAACTGGGCTGAGTGAATTCAGTGAAAATACGCAACCGAACGAGAACAGGTATCTGACTATGAATAACCCAAAGCGCGCAGCGAAGCGAGTCATTACGGCACCAACGGGAACGACCTTAAACGCAAAGCACTGGGTCACAGAAGCGCCTCTTCGTATGTTAATGAATAACCTGCATCCGGATGTGGCTGAGCGGCCCGAAGACCTCGTGGTTTATGGCGGCATTGGTCGCGCCGCACGGAACTGGGAGTGCTACGATAAAATTGTTGAGTCACTTATGGCGCTCGAAATTGACGAAACGCTCATCGTGCAAAGCGGCAAGCCAGTTGCAGTAGTTAAAACCCATAGCGATGCTCCCCGCGTATTAATAGCAAATTCTAATTTGGTACCCAACTGGGCCAACTGGGATCATTTTAATGAGCTCGATAAAGCAGGTTTGATGATGTATGGCCAAATGACGGCCGGCTCATGGATTTACATAGGCAGTCAGGGCATTGTTCAGGGCACCTATGAAACCTTTGTTGAAATGGGTCGCCAGCACTATGAGGGCAATCTTAAAGGGCGTTGGATCCTAACGGCAGGTTTAGGTGGTATGGGCGGAGCGCAACCATTGGCCGCGACCCTGGCGGGAGCCTGCAGCATTAACGTTGAATGCGAGGAGAGTCGTATCGATTTTCGTATTCGTACAGGCTATGTCGATAAAAAGGCGCTGTCGATAGACCACGCTATGGCGCTGTTAAAGGAAGCCATAAACGCAGGTGATGTTATCTCCATTGGACTGTTAGGTAATGCAGCTGAGGTATTACCCGAAATGGTGAAGCGCGGCATCCGCCCCGATGCTGTCACCGATCAAACGTCGGCCCACGATCCATCACACGGCTACCTGCCGATAGGTTGGACGGTGGAACAGTGGTTGGCTCGACAACAAAGCGATAAAAAGGAGGTGGCAGCTCAAGCAAAAAAATCTATGGCGGTTCATGTAGAGGCGATGCTGGCATATCATGCTATGGGTGTCCCGACGTTCGATTACGGCAATAATATTCGTCAGATGGCGCTAGAGGAGGGCGTGGGGCGTGCCTTTGACTTCCCCGGCTTTGTTCCAGCGTATATTCGCCCGCTATTTTGTCGAGGTATAGGTCCCTTTCGCTGGGTTGCCTTAAGTGGTGACCCCGAAGATATTTATAAGACCGACCAGAAAGTAAAAGAGATCATTCCCGACGACAAGCACTTGCACAACTGGTTAGATATGGCTAGAGAGCGAATCCAGTTTCAAGGACTACCCGCACGGATATGCTGGGTAGGCCTGGGTCAGCGTCATAAGTTAGGGCTTGCCTTTAACGAAATGGTAGCCAGTGGTGAACTCAAGGCGCCTGTCGTAATAGGGCGTGATCATTTGGATTCTGGCTCGGTTGCCAGCCCGAATCGAGAAACAGAATCAATGCTCGACGGCTCCGATGCTGTGTCGGACTGGCCCCTGTTAAACGCCCTAATTAATACTGCCAGCGGTGCGACATGGGTCTCATTGCATCACGGCGGCGGAGTGGGTATGGGTTTCTCTCAACACTCCGGTATGGTGATAGTGTGTGACGGTACCCCGGAGGCTGCCAAACGTATTGGTCGTGTTTTGTGGAATGACCCTGCTACAGGCGTGTATCGTCATGCCGATGCCGGCTATCAAGATGCTATTGATTGCGCGCGTGAGCACGACCTCAATCTACCTATGATCAAGTACTAAGAAAATGCGATTGACGGAGGTTTAGAAAATGGTATTGGACCGCAACAATGTTCTGCGCTTAATTCCCGGTGAAATTACCTTGTCCGAGTTGAGGCGTGCCTACTTTGAGAAAACTGAAGTACAACTTGATGATTCTGCCTGGGCGAGAATAACGGCAGGTAGTGATGCTGTGGCTGCCATGGTAGCGAAAGGCGAAGCGGTTTACGGGATTAATACGGGCTTCGGACTTTTGGCTCAAACCCGAATTCCCGACGCACAATTGGCTGAGTTACAGCGCAATTTGGTGGTCTCGCACAGTGCGGGTGTAGGCGATGACTTGGGCGAGCAGGTAGTGCGTCTCATCATGACCTTAAAGGTGAATAGCCTTTCGCAGGGGCATTCAGGTATTCGCCGAGAAGTGGTTGAATTACTGTTGGCCGTATTGAACTCCGATGTCATACCCTGTATTCCCGCCAAGGGGTCGGTGGGCGCGTCGGGTGATCTTGCGCCTCTCGCACATATGTCATGTACCCTAATTGGCGTGGGCGACGCTTATTTTGAAGGCCGGCGAATGAGTGCCGTCGAAGCGCTCGCGGCGGCCGGATTAGAGACCATTGAGCTCGGAGCCAAGGAGGGTTTGGCATTGCTCAATGGCACGCAGACCTCAACGGCTTTGACCCTGGCTGGACTGTTTGAAGCAGAGAATTTGTACGCAGCTGCGGTAGTGGCCGGTGCCATGTCGGTCGATGGGTTAAAGGGAAGTACCGTGCCTTTTGATCCGCGTTTACATGAACTTCGTCGTCAGCCGGGTCAAATTAAAGTTGCCGAAAAATACCTCGCCCTACTGCGGGGCAGTGAAATATTATCCTCGCACCTTAACTGCGACAAAGTGCAAGATCCCTATTCTCTTCGCTGTCAGCCTCAGATTATGGGCGCGGCCTTAGATGTTATGAACAACGCGGCCGTCACATTGGAAAACGAGGCCAACGCCGTAACCGACAATCCGTTGATTTTTCCGGAAACACTGGAAGGGCTTTCTGGTGGTAATTTTCATGCGGAACCTATCGCCATGGCAGCCGACTGTTTAGCCATTGCCATTGCCGAGATAGGATCTGTCTCCGAGCGTAGAACAGCGATTTTGGTCGATCCAAAAATGAGTGGATTACCCGCTTTTTTGGTGGAAAACAGCGGTCTCAACTCGGGTTTTATGATTGCCCAAGTGACGGCTGCCGCGTTGGCCTCTGAGAATAAAACGTTCGCCCATCCGGCCAGCGTAGACAGCCTGCCTACGTCGGCTAATCAAGAAGATCATGTGAGTATGGCCACCTTTGCCGGTAGGCGATTGGGGGATATGAATAAAAACTCTATGGATATCGTTGCCATAGAACTGCTTTCGGCAGCACAAGCCTTGGAGTTACATGCACCGTGCGTAACATCAAAGGCATTGCAGAAAGTGTTGGCCGAAGTGCGCAAGCGAGTGGCCCATTACGACAAAGACCGCTATTTCTCACCCGATATTATCACTGTAAGTGACTTGGTTCGATCGGGGTATTTCTATTCTCTAATTAGCGATATTTTGCCGTCCGGCAAGCGCTAGTCGCCATGGAGCTGTTTTCGCATAAAGAAGGGAACTCAGCGGTTATTGTGAGCATGCCCCATTCCGGCACATTCCTGCCCAAGGCCTTAACAGATCGGTTTACCGAAAAGGGGCTTGCGGTGGCCGATACCGATTGGCATATACCCCAGCTTTACAATTTTCTCGAGGCGTTGAATGTTACGGTAATTCAAGCAAATTACTCGCGCTATGTGATTGATCTTAATCGATCGGTCGATGGCAGGGCCATGTATCCCGGGCAAACTGAAACCGGACTTTGTCCTCATCATGCTTTTAGTGGCGAGTCGCTGTATTTGCCTGGAGTGGAAATCGTTGAAGGGGAGGTTTCGCAGAGGGCGGAAACCTACTGGCAGCCCTACCACAGAAAAATGACCGAGGAAATTGAACGGCTTAAAGCACTACATGGCTTTGTGATTGTGTGGGACGCGCACTCAATTAGGAGCAGTGTGCCACGGCTATTTTCTGGCCAGCTGCCTGACCTTAATCTAGGGACAGCCAACGGTCAATCCTGCGCTCCTGAGCTTGAAAAAAAATTGAACAGCCTGTTGCTCGCGCAAGATCGATTTAGCACAGTGTGCAATGGCCGTTTTACCGGCGGCGCTATAACTCGTCATTACGGCCAGCCCGCCTCGAATGTCCACGCGGTACAAATGGAAATCGCACAGAAGTCATATATGCGCGAGTCGGCTGATTTTCTATTGGATGAGGGCAGGGCGGCTGAGCTCCGTCCCTTGTTGCGTGAAATGATATTGGCGCTGACCCGGAGTGGGTTACACAAACGTTAGATCCCGCGCTAAACCGAACTCATTAGCAGTCTAAACGACTATTTTTGATCTCCAGTTCCCTAACAGTCTAGCGACCATTAGCTCTTTATACTAAGCTTCCTGCGTGAAATACCAAGACTTGCGAGGCCCAAGCCAACTAGGGCGAAGGTCGCTGGGACGGTTACGTCTGTTGGCCTGAGTGTTAAGGCAAACGCAAACGGCGGCGATCCGGAAAAAGGGTTGGGGTCAAAAAGCGCGTCTGTAAAAACGCGATGCCCGTTAAACACACCGCCTGGATCCCAGTACGCTACATTGGCGGACGTTCCGCCCTGCTGATTGGGATTAGCATTGACCGAAGTCCGGTGCTCCGAACCGTCCAAGAAAAACTAGCGCGATGAAAAATTAAAGGGTCAAGCTGTGTACGGATGAAGAGCGACCCGCGATCCAGTGCCCGGGAAGTTAACGTGAAGGGAGAAAACCGAGGTCTGGGAATGAACTCATTTGGAGGCAAAAAATCATACGCGCAACAACCGCCATCTGATATTGTTACCACTAAATCTGTAATCTCCGGCGTACTGATGAAGGTGTCGTCTCAGGCATCGTCGATGGCGGTGAACATACCTACGAACCGGATGCTGCCTTACCTCACTACCCCCTAAAAGTCATAAGTGAGCTGGCGACTGCGGGCAAATGGTGAGCCGACGAGCATGGCTGCTATGAAAAAACTTAATCATGCGGTTATCCCTAAATAGGCGAAACTACCAGCTTCTCTTGGCTAGTCATCCCATGCTGAATTATCGTCCATCCACTTTAAGCTTAAACAGTACCAAATCATTATTGGAACCATCATGGTAACCCAGCTCCAGTCGTCAATTAGAAATAGTGTGCTAACCCACTCTTGCTGCGAAAAGAATTGTGACCATGGAACGCAATACACGGAAAAGATCAAACACGCTAAAATAAGCAATGACGCACCCTTTCTTGTGGAAATGCTCGAAAACGCTAGAAAGACCCACAGAGGCGTATTTTCTTTCCTTTCCATAACTCAATTTCTCCTAACAGAAAACTGATGACTCAAATGATTGTTGTTAATCGCATAATAGGCAACTTTATACACTCGTGCATTATATAGATTTGATAACGGGCCAGATTTCGGCTGAAGTTACATCTAATGGGCAATCGCTCACACTTTTAATGTCGCGCAAAAAAAAGCCCCCGTTATGTGGGGGCAGCTCACTCTTCTTGTTGCTTATGTTCTATTGCGCTTGAATGCACCCAGACCGATAAGGGCAGAACCCAATAACCAAACACTGGCTGGCAGCGGAACAGCAGATTGTGAAGGCGCCTCAAGTCGTGCCCAGTCGTCATCGTCGCTGATGGGATCGCCAAAATTCAAACCTGATACGAGTTCAAGGGTCGCTTCATCTGTAGGGTTGAACATGCCAATTCCCGATAGAGTTATTGAACCCGACACAGTAGTACCCGCCATAAAGGGCGCAGTGTTGTCTGCGAAACGGAAGAAGATGGCATCATTCCAGCCTCTGATAGCGCTGTTCTGAGCTTGCACGATAGTTGGCGCCAAACCGCCAATCAAGACCGTGTTAACGGTTATGGTGGGGGTCCCACTAAACCATTCAGTATGCACGCCATAAGTGTTTGACCAGTCATTCTTGACTGCCAGGTAGCCTGGGAAAATACCGACCGTGTCAGCGTCAAATGTCCCGCTAATGGAGAATGACACTTCATCAGTAGTATACGTATCTATGAGAAAGATCAGTGCGGCATTGGCCGACGTACTAAGTGAGGATAATATAACGGCGCAAAACACACCGATCAAACCTGATTTTTTTATAGCCACAGTAAAAGAGTCGATTTTGTTCATTTTCCTAATCCTTGGAATTACAGCTCGAGTGAGCTAGGAACCATGCATAAATCATGCCAGGGCAGTAAAGCAGGGGGCCTGCGCTGTTACCGGGCTGTGATTTGACCTAACAGTGTAAAATTTACTGACACTACTTTTATACCCCAACTTGGTCTGGCGCTATCCCGACTGGCTGATACCGTCTGCTAAAAATGGCTGCTTAGACACTTCTCGAATAGAGACTTAAACGGGTCAACGCAACACATGCGTTAAATCTAGCACCCGGCGTTTCATATACCAAGATTTTTCTTGGCCGTTCATTTAACTTTCGTGCTACCGCGTTCAGTTTCGCCTGTGATTGAACCGATAGGTCAGTTCCTTTCGGAAGTTAATCATACAATAGTCGATGTGCGTTCTCGTTCGAGCCGCGCTGCCTTGAACTAGTTGCCAGTATCGTAAATAGTGTCCATCTCGTTGTGGGTCAACTTATTCCGCTAAATCATGGTGGCTTTGATAGGGCCCTGTGTTGGCAAAAGTACGCTGTATCGGCAAGCCGGCATCAACTCTTAGCGTGTTCTGACCGGTCTGGTCTTTTTCCAGTGTAAACCCATCGTACAATTCACCATCAGTCATATATGATTGAAACTCAATCCTATTACCTACTTTTTTGATGATTTGATAAGTAGGCGTATTCTCGCCAATGCGATCGAGTGTCACTCCGTATTTACTGTATTGTTGCCAGCGGGTGGGTTTCTGTGGGTAGTTTTTTGAACCTGCGACTGAGGTTAAAAACACCGACTTAACCTTTTTAGATGTTGCTGGACTCGCGACTATGTTTACATCATTCGCGATGCCTATACTGCCTCTAGAGTAGGTATGATCGTGCCCTTGTAATACCAGGTCGACATTGTGTTTTAAAAACACGGGCAAAAAGGCCGCCCGTACATCTGGTTCATCTTGACCTGGGGTGTTCAGTGGCATACCGCAAGATGAGAAGACTGGATGATGCATAGTGACAATGCGCCATTGGGCTGAACTGTGTTGTAGCTGTTTGTCGAGCCATCGTGCTTGCGCTTGCAATAATCCCATATTGCCTAAAGCTTCAGAGTTAAGTACAAAAACGTCCAGGTTGGGATAGCGAGTGACATAGACTGTTTCTTGTAATTCAATGGCTAATGTTGGTGCGTCATTAGGTTCTTCGTGCGCTCGTAATCCGCTGCCCTTCAATAATTGCTCCACGGCGCCAATTACGGATAGTTTTCCGGTTGCCGCTGTGGCTTGCTTGTTGCTTACCAGTCGACTTGGCGAAATAATTATCGTGCCTGTTTGCTGGGAAAGTTGATTGAGCGCGTTGCCAAGTGGTTGAATGGCGATATTAATATCAGTGTGCTGCGCTAGTACCTGAACAGAAGAAAGAGTGGTAATAGCCCCGCCGAACAAAGCTATTTTGATAGAACGACTGAGTGATTTCATGATGCGCCTACTGTGAATGAATGTGGCGCTGATCTTACTCAGGCTTCGCTACAGTAAAATGACAAGGTGCGCACAAAATTTGGATTTAACAAAAAATTCATAAAGTAGGTGATAGGATGTACGTCAGGTAGGCGGGTACAATATCTAGACCCTTGGCTCGGATATCCGAACTCGCGCGACGTATTCTATGTAAGGAAACGTTATAGATGGATGTTTGCTAGCCTGTGCAAAAGATGAAGTCGTCTGGACTAATGGTCGACACAATGGCTATACGCCTTTGCAGTTTTCGCGCAGCGTTGGCAGCGCCGATTACATTGCGGTTAGCACAGTAGGCTCACAAAAATGTCGTGTGGAGTTTTGGCGTACAGTACCGCCAATAACGGATAGATCTTAAGAGTAGTCGTATTAATCGTCGAGCACCTTCATCAGTCGGCTGCCGATTTCCACATGATTCGTTAAGCCATTTAACCCGAGCTGCGCAGTGCCAGGGCCCCAAATAATGACCCCAACAGGGGTATGAGTGTGGGTGCTCGTCGACCACACCGTGTTTTGATGTTTTGCCAAAACCCTACCGATTAAATTGAGGTGAATCTCTTCTCCATAAACATAGAATTCTTCAAAGTCATCAATTCTTGGGAACTGTTCGGCCGCTAGATCGTCATGGCCATCAACTCGATAACGGTTTTCCTCATGTTCTAAAATACGTTTTGCTTCTGTAAGCGTAATTGTAAAGGCTGTGCTATTGTTAATCTCGGTCTTTAGAGCACTAGCAGTCGGCTCCTTGCCTGCCAAATCCCCACCTGCCGAATACCAGATCTGGTAGAAGTCTTTTTTCTGTTCATACAGCTTATCCAAGGTATCCGGAGCAGCGAAGTTAAAGCTGGGTTTATAAATGCTATTTGTATCGGCGAATCCAGTGCCTGTTATTGTCACATCTGCCTCAGGGATGTCATTGCGGCTATAAGAAAAACTGAAACCCCCTGTTTCATGATCTCCAGTGATGACGACTAAGGTGTCGGTCCGATCTTTTACCCAATCGTAGACGGCCTGCACAGACTCATCGAATTTTAGCATCTGGTGAAGCAGATCCCCGGCGTCGTTGCTATGACCTGCCCAGTCAATTTGACCTCCTTCCACCATCAAGAAAAAACCGTCCTCATCTTTAGACAGCAAATCCAGCGCTTTTTTTGTCATTTCGGCCAGACTTGGCTCCACGCAGGTATTCGATGCTTTACAATTGGAATAGGCGATGCCATCAAGCATAGCATCGGAGGCGAAGAGGCCTAGCAGCTTACCGGATGTGATTTTCTTCAATTGTTTTGCAGTGAACGCTAGCGAGTAATCCATACTTTGAGCCTCGAGAAGCAAATTGCGATTGTCCACGCGCTTTGAATTTATCAGGAAATTGGGTTCACTAATGAGTGCCACCAGATCTGAATCGTCCGAAGAGGAGTCTTGTGGGATCCAGTGGCGTAAGCCACCTCCCAGCAAAACATCAACATTGTTTTCCATCATATCGATGGCTATAGCGTTCTCTTCAGAGCGATGTGGTTGATGCGCGGCAAATGCAGCCGGCGTAGCATGTGTAATACGGGTGTCGGTAATCAAGCCCGTTGCTTTACCCAAGGTTTTAGCCTTTTCCAAAATAGTTTGAATAGTGTTACCTCGGGAATCAAGACCGATCACTCCATTTAGGGCGGGCTTCCCGGTTGATAATTGTGTTGCTGAGCAGGCGGAATCGACTACCAGTGCACCATAAGGCCTGGTGCTGGACAATGCCATGTGTCCTTCGCCCGCAAACAGTTGTAAGGCGGTCTTACGATTGTGGTACACAAGCGTTTTTGAAAACGTAGCGAAATCCTGTAGAAGTCCAATTTGCTGCGGACCCATACCATCGCCAATCATCAGTATGATGTTCCTAATTTTAGGGTTTTCTTCCATACCAATGGCTGTATGTTGATTTGTATAGCCTGCGCAAGCACTCAACGATAAAGACATCAAAAAGTAATAGGTCCATTTCTTTACGCATTTCATTATTGTGTCGTTCCTTCCCGCTAAAATTAAATCGCTATATGAAAGACCGCTAATATTACATATATATCATCACAGTTGAACAGATCACTCGAGTAGAGAGTCTCCGCAAATATGTTTGGGTCATTTACTTGAGTCACCCCTCCTGGCCTCACATGAGGGGGTTCGCTCGGAAAAACCCTAGTATCCCTGATTGGCGATGTTTCTTTCATCAGCCTACAAAAATATCTGGACGGCGGCTTACCCTTAGCGTAGATTTCCGGTCTC
>JBLHSI010000037.1:0-17744 GCA_047626655.1 Halioglobus sp. | reverse complement strand
GCCAGAAAACGAAATGTCCTGCAGTTACGTAGCGAATACCCCGATTGGGATGATTCAAAAAGCGCGCAAGCCAAGAATTATCAGGCCAAAGCCGAGCTGGCAGCACGTGAGCCTACTTACGTAGAGTACGCTAAGTCCTTTTTTCCAGTGCTGTTGGTAGTCTTTGTATTGCGTTCTTTTTTGGTTGAACCCTTTCAAATTCCGTCCAGTTCTATGGTGCCTACTTTGCAGGTGGGCGACTACATTTTGGTCAACAAATTCACCTATGGAATACGTCTGCCGGTAATTCGAAACAAGGTTTTCGACTTAAATCAGCCCAAGCGTGGGGATGTCATGGTGTTTTTCCCCCCTCACTTAAACGATACCTATTATATAAAGCGAGTTGTTGGCCTACCCGGAGACCGCGTAAGTTATACCAATAAGCAGATCACTGTAAATGGCGAGCAGGTAGAGAGTGAGCACGTTGCGACGTTACCCGAGGGGCGTGAGCGCTATCAACTGGGGTTTGAAACACTGGGCGAGTCTCGCCACCTCATGCAGACCAATGATAGACGACGGGCCGATAGTTTTAGTGTGGTTGTTAAGCCTGGTCACTATTTTATGATGGGGGATAATCGTGATAATAGCAGCGATAGCCGGGTTTGGGGTCAGGTGCCGGAAAAGGATATAGTGGGCAAAGCGTTTGCGATTTGGATGCATTGGGACTCGATTTTTAGCCTTCCAAGCTTCAGTCGTGTAGGCACGATAATCTAACTAGATGCGGTCATTGGGAATCATATTATGAAATCGCGAAATCGCCAATCAGGAATGTCCTTCATCGGGATGATGACCATATTCATTATGGTCGGTTTTTTTGTCATGTGTGGTATCCGCATGGTCCCAAGATATTTGGAATTTATGACCGTGAAGGAAGTTGTCACGAATATCGCCATCGCGAACGACGCGGAGGATTTATCTGTGTCAGAGATTCGGCAAAAAATAGCCAATATGTTTAATACCAATCAAATATACGATCTTAAACCGCGCGATGTAGAAGTCTATCGCAAAGAGGGTAGAACTTACATCGATGCCGGTTATGAAGTGCGCTTGCCCGTGATGGGGCGTATCGAAGCGCTGCTCAACTTCAACGACCTGATAGTTATTGCTGGACAGCCAGTACCTTGAGTCGTGGATGAGTAATCTCGATCGGCTGCAGCGCGCTCTGAGCTACGAGTTTTCTGACCTTGCGCTCCTTAATCTGGCTCTTACTCATCGCAGTATGGGCGGTAAAAATAACGAACGGCTAGAGTTTCTGGGCGACTCCATCGTCAATCATGTGGTAGCCGAAGCACTGTACAAAAAATTTCCCGAGGCCGATGAAGGCGCAATGAGTCGCATGCGAGCCGCTTTAGTAAAAGGCGATACTCTCGCCGAGATTGCAAACGAGATAGACCTGGGTAACTACCTTTCATTGGGACAGGGCGAGCGAAAAAGTGGCGGGCGTAGGCGTGGCTCGATCTTAGCTGATGCCTTCGAGGCAGTTGCCGGCGCTATTTTATTGGACAGTTCGGTTGATCGTTGTCGATTATGTCTGTTGCAACTGTTTAAATCCCGTCTCGACGCCTTGCAGGATATGTCGGGCGAAAAAGATGCCAAGACCCTCCTGCAGGAATATCTCCAGGGCAACCAAAAACCTCTCCCTACCTACGCCTTGGTTAAGGTGGACGGTGGTGACCATAACCCTCAATTTCTGGTGAGTTGCACCTTGGCCAAACCAGATCTTAGATTCGAGGGGGCGGGCAGCAGTCGGCGTCGGGCAGAGCAAAAGGCAGCAAAGATGGCATTATCCAAGGTGAATCCAAGTGGAAAGTAAAATGGGCAGTTGCGGTTATGTGGCAATAGTGGGTCGCCCCAATGTGGGGAAGTCTACTTTGCTTAATCATATCCTGGGACAAAAAATCAGCATTACCTCACGCAAACCTCAAACTACGCGCCATCAGGTACTGGGTATAAAAACTGAGGGTGACACGCAAATTATTTTTGTCGACACGCCGGGTCTACATAAACTTGAGAGTAAGGCGATTAATCGATTTATGAATCGTGCCGCCAGTTCCGCCATTCGAGACGTAGACGCCGTTATTTTCGTAGTCGATAGAACGGCGTTCAATGAAGAAGATGAGATGGTTCTGGAGCAGGTGTCTCGTGCTAATGTGCCGGTCATTCTGGCCGTTAATAAAGTCGATTTGCTAGAAGACAAAGGGGTGCTTTTGCCGCATTTGCAAATTCTGGAAACCAAAGGTGATTTCGCCGCCATCATGCCTATTTCGGCACTGAGTCAGCACAACGTGGAAGAACTCGAGGCGCAAGTCTCCCAATATCTACCCAGTGCCGCTCACTTTTTCCCGGAAGATCAGATCACCGATAGAAGTCAGCGATTTTTGGCGGCCGAAGTGGTACGGGAGAAAATCACGCGCCAGCTGGGCGATGAGTTGCCATACTCTGTATCTGTGGAAATTGAAGAATTTGGTATGGATGGGGAGATACTTCATATTTCGGCGCTCATTTTCGTCGAGCGTCAAGGGCAGAAAAAAATTCTAATTGGTGACGGTGGCAGTCGATTGCGCTCCATTGGTACCGATGCCAGACAGGATATGCAGTTGTTGTTTGATAACAAGGTTATGTTGCGACTCTGGGTGAAGGTCAAATCTGGCTGGTCGGACGACGAGCGAGCGCTTCGTAGTTTGGGTTATGATGACCGTTGAATAAGTCCTGGAGACTAAAAGGTGCATGTTAAGTTGCAACCTGCTTTTGTCCTGCACAGCCGCCCCTACCGAGACAGCAGTCAGATATTAGATGTCTTGACCGCTGAACATGGCCGTCTAAGTATTGTTGCCAAGGGCGCCAAAAGACGCCAGCGTGGTGGCAATTCGGCGTCTATATTACAGCCCTTTTTCCCTTTGCTCTTGTCCTTTATGGGCCGATCTGAAATGCGTAACTTGACGGCGGTGGAAACTGCCGGTCAGGCGAGAGCACCGCGTGGCTCACGTTTGTTTAGTGCCTTTTATCTGAACGAATTACTGGTCAGATTACTGCATAAACACGACCCTAACCCGAGGCTTTTTCTAGCCTATGGCGATTCCCTGCAGGGTCTATGTGAAGACAAAAGTGTGGATGTAGTGCTGCGCTCCTTTGAGCTGACATTGTTGCGAGAGCTGGGTTTCGGCTTCGACTTAACACTGGATGGCCATAGCGGAAAGAAGATTGTTGACGGTCACTGGTATCGATTTGACGCAGATTACGGCCTTGTCCGTGAGCATGAAACCAGTCCGGAACGGCCGGCCTACCAAGGCGCAGATCTGCTGGCTATGGCCGAAGGGCAGTTTTCCGGCTCTGTCCAGCAGACCGCCAAACGTCTGTTAAGGCGAGCCCTGGCCGAGCAATTGGGGGATAAACCACTCAAAAGCCGAGACTTATTTCGTACAACAGCCAACGCTACACGCGAGGCTAGCGACGCCGGTGAGAACAGTTGATAGGAATAGGCACCGACATACTGCAAATCAATCGAATCGAAGACGTACTGTCCAGACTCGACGATAAATTTGTGCGCAGAATTCTCACCCCTGATGAACGCGAGGAATATCGCAATAGCGCCCAGCCCAGTCGCTTACTAGCTAAACGCTTTGCTTGTAAAGAGGCGGTTGCCAAGGCGCTAGGCACTGGTATAGGTCGTGGCGTTAGCTGGCAGGATATACAGATTGAACACAATGGTATGGGTGCTCCATCGGTGTGTTTGTCGGGCGGAGCACTGCGCGTAGCGACCGAACGGGGAGGTACTCGGGTTGAAATCAGCCTGTCGGATGAGGCCGACTATGTGGTGGCGTTCGCGGTGCTTATTTAGCTAAAAAATCTAATATCAAACCAAAACTGAACTGATTGCGACTTCAAAAGTCTATATACTTTTGAGCCTCGATTCCGCGGTAACTACCTATGTCTAACTATCCCACAATCGAAACTTGTATCGGCAATACACCTCTGGTGCGCTTACAGCGGCTGCCCGGCAACAGCAGTAATACCGTGTTGGCAAAACTGGAAGGCAATAATCCGGCGGGGTCGGTGAAGGACCGAGCGGCGCTCAACATGATTATGCAGGCCGAGAGCCGCGGTGAAATCCAGCCCGGAGACACTCTTATAGAAGCTACCAGTGGCAATACGGGTATTGCCTTGGCAATGGTAGCGGCGATACGAGGCTACCAGCTTATTCTCATCATGCCGTCGCACATGAGCCAAGAACGTAAGTTAGCGATGTCTGCCTATGGGGCGCAGTTACTGGAAGTGAGCCAAGAGACGGGCATGGAAGGCGCCAGAGACCTAGCCATCCAGATGCAGTCTGACGGGCGAGGCCGAGTACTTGATCAGTTTGCGAACCCTGATAATAGCAGCGCCCATCTAGCTAGCACAGGTCCTGAACTTTGGCGGCAGACCGATGGCACGATTACCCATTTTGTGAGTTCCATGGGTACTACTGGCACGATAATGGGTACATCAACTTACCTGAAGGGGAAGAACCCGGATATACAAATTGTTGGTTTGCAACCCGTCGAGGGCTCTAGCATACCGGGCATTAGACGCTGGTCACCGGCCTATTTGCCGAAGATATTTGACGCGTCCCGAGTAGATAGGGTCATGGATATTTCCCAGCAAGAGTCGGAAGTCATGATGCGTCGCCTCGCTGCTGAAGAAGGTATCTTCTGCGGCGTTTCTTCGGGTGGCTCTGTTGCAGCTGCGCTGCGCCTGTCAGAGGAAGTCGAAAATGCGATTATTGTCGCGATAATCTGTGATCGAGGAGATCGCTATCTTTCTACAGGGGTGTTTACACCGGATACAGGAAATGCCTAGTCATGGTTAGGGTTCGAGAGCATAGCTACGTAGATGAATTTGGCGATGCTGACCTAAGTCGCTGGGTGACTCAGTTGCCGATGACATTAAACGATGCGGACGCAGCGAGGCTCAGTTTGGCTTGCGAAACTGTTCGCACAGTGGGCGCCCCGCGGTCAAATGAACTCGCCGATTGGGCACAGCGATCGGACTGCTTTTTAGCCGGGCTGGATATTGCCACTTTGTTAGCAGACTTGCATGTCGACAGCGACTGTCTCATAGCTGGTATTGTTTACCGAGCTGTGCGAGAAGAGCGACTGAGTATTGACGAGATACAAACGCACTTTGGTAGCAATGTGGTTGGCTTGGTTAATGGCGTACTGCGCATGGCCGCTATCGGCGGTTTGAGTTCACACACCGCTAAACCTGTGCTGGGTCAGGCCGACGATCAAAAAGACAATATCCGCAAAATGTTAATATCTCTGGTGGATGATGTTCGCGTTGCTTTAATTAAACTGGCGGAGCGAACGTGTGCCATTCGAGCGGTAAAATTGGATGACACGCGCCGACGAGATATCGCGCAAGAAGTGTTCGATGTCTATGCGCCATTGGCTCACCGCCTAGGTATTGGTCAACTCAAATGGGAGTTGGAAGATCTCTCATTTCGATACATATACGCCGATGCCTACAGAAAAATAGCAGGGTTGTTGGACGGTAAAAAACTGGAGCGTGATCGATTTATTACCCGTGTTAGCAGTGAACTTGATAGGGTGCTATCTGATGAAGGCATCGACTTTGAAATTGCCGGTAGAGCCAAACATATCTACAGTATCTGGCGAAAGATGCAGCGCAAGGGCATCGGTTTTTCTCAGGTCTATGACATCAGAGCTGTTCGAATATTAGTACCTGAAATTAAAGACTGCTACGCCACTTTGGGCTTCATTCATGGTTTATGGCGCAATATTCCGAATGAGTTCGATGATTATATTGCCAACCCCAAGGAGAATGGCTACCGCTCCTTGCATACCGCTCTCATAGGTCCGGAGGGTAAAGTTCTGGAAGTCCAAATCCGTACCCGGCGGATGCATGAGGAAGCGGAACTGGGCGTGTGTGCCCACTGGCGATACAAAGGCTCTGACTCGTCGCGGGGTTCTTTTGCTAGTACCTACGAGGAGAAGATCGCCTGGTTAAGACAAGTATTGGATTGGCACGAGGAAACCGGTGATGCTAGTGGTGTCGCCGAACAACTCAGCTTTGACGTCGCCCAGGATAGGGTTTATGTGTTTACCCCGGAGGGTGATGTCGTCAACTTGGCCCAGGGTGCTACGCCATTAGACTTTGCCTATCATGTTCATACCGAGGTGGGGCATCAGTGCCGAGGGGCGAAAGTGAACGGTTCTATCGTACCCCTGACCTACAGCTTGCAGACCGGCGAGCGGGTCGAAATACTGATCAATAAGGAGGGGGAGCCCAAGCGGGACTGGCTGCAAAATAGTCAGGGTTATCTCAGAACATCACGCGCCAGGGCTAAGGTTCAGCACTGGTTTAGGGCGCAGGCGGTAGAAGACAATATTGATGCGGGTAGGCATTTGTTGGAACGAGAGTTCAAACGCCTGGCTTTAACCAGTATCGATTACAAACGCGTGGTTAAAAAAGTCCAGCTCAATACGGTGGATGATATGTATGCTGCCGTTGGCTCCGGAGACCTATCGGCTGCGCAGGTGTTAAGCGCTGCTCAGGACTTGATAGGTGACACAACTGAACCGGCGCTACTACTTAAAAAGTCTAGCCCGGCTTCGCCCGACAATGCAGTGCAGGTGCAAGGCGTAGGAAATTTACTGACGCAAATTGCAGGCTGCTGCAAACCTTTGCCTGGCGATACTATTATCGGATTTATTACTCGTGGAAGAGGTGTGAGTATTCATCGGGAAGATTGTCCGCGAATTATCGATTTACAAATATCTTCCGCGGAGCGAATAATTGAAGTCGAGTGGGGCGACACTCCCAGTGCCAACTACAAAGTCGAGGTGGCCATAGAGGCCTATGACCGACAGGGACTATTGCGGGATATTACCGAGTTATTTGCCAACGCGAGAATCAATGTCTTATCTATTGTCACCTCGTCCAATAAAATGCGGCATTCGGCGACTATGCGATTGACCGTAGAGGTGCCTAACCTTGTGCACCTAAGCAAGTTGCTCGAGCGTATTGATCGATTGAATAACGTTATCTCCGCCTCCAGAGTGTCAGAGTCAGGCAGTGCCAAGTGAGTGCAAAAGGCTATTCCTTAGACGATTTGTTACAGGTGATGGCTCGTTTGCGCGACCCTGTGCATGGCTGTCCTTGGGACTTAGAACAAACGTTTAAGACCATTGTGCCGTCAACGTTAGAAGAGTGTTACGAACTCGCGTATGCCATTGAAACCGACAATTACGATCACGTGGCCGAAGAACTCGGTGACGTTTTATTTCAAGTCGTGTTCTATGCTCAGTTAGGTACAGAGCAGGAACTCTTTGACTTTCCAGCGGTGGTCAATACTTTGGTCGAGAAACTGCTTCGCCGGCATCCACATGTATTTCCAAATGGCGATCTTCTCTATGGAATAGCGCCGGGTGACACGGCTCCTATCAGCAGCGAAAAGTCCTTGGAGGATGTTCGCGTTAGTTGGGAGAACATCAAGCAACAAGAGCGTAATGCCAGGGCGCTTAATGGGATATTCGACGACGTCGCCCGCGCGTTGCCATCACTCACAAGGGCGCAAAAAATTCAAAAGCGTGCAGCCGGGATAAATTTTGACTGGCCTGATTATCGGGGCGCAGTGGCCAAGGTCCGCGAAGAATTATCAGAACTTGAAGACGCGATACTGTCCGAGCATGAACTCTCTATAGAGGAAGAAATGGGCGATCTGCTGTTTAGTTGTGTCAATGTGTCACGTCATTTGGGCGTAGACGCAGAGACAAGTTTACGAAACGCTACACGAAAGTTCGAATCGAGAATCGAGTCAGTGACGGCTTTGGCGGCTTCTAAAGGCCTCAAAATGAACGATATGACGAGTTCTGAGCTTGATGCTTTATGGCTGGAAGTCAAGCATTCCGCTGGTTAGAGTCCGCAGAGACTCTCTGCGCGCTTTTTTCTGGTACTTGTGAATTTTCACGCCCCTGTGTATGGTTACGCCCCCTTATAGTTACCGTGAAATCAGCCAACAAGGACCATTTTAATGCGATTGATATTATTGGGCGCTCCCGGCGCAGGTAAAGGTACGCAGGCGCAATTTATCACTGAAGAATATGGCATTCCGCAAATATCCACGGGTGATATGTTACGTGCGGCGGTAAAGGCAGGCACCGAACTTGGCTTGAAAGCCAAGGCTGTTATGGATTCCGGCGCTCTTGTGTCAGATGAGATTATTATTGGTTTGGTAGAGAGTCGAATTCAGGAAGCGGATTGCGAGCGTGGTTTTTTGTTCGACGGTTTTCCTCGAACCATTCCCCAAGCAGAAGCGATGGTTGCTGCCGGCGTAGTGCTAGATCATGTTGTTGAAATCGCGGTCGATAGTAAAGAAATTATCGAGCGTCTGAGCGGCCGACGCGTTCACCCAGGATCAGGGCGCATCTACCATATACAGCATAATCCACCAACGCGAGAGGGCTTGGATGATGAGACAGGTGAGTCGCTGATTCAACGCGATGATGACAAAGAAGACACGGTTCGGCACAGACTTTCTGTCTATGATTCACAGACGCGGCCACTAGTCGAGTTTTATCAGACTATGTCGGGAGACAGCGCGCCGGCGTATCATCGCATCGATGGCGTGGGTGGTCTCGAAGACATAAAGAACACTATTTCGTCGGCGCTGTCTGCTTAAAGTGAGCCACCGAAATGAAAAAGGGCTTCGGCCCTTTTTTTTTAGCCAAAAATAATGGGTTGTGGCCGAACGAATTTATTGCTATTTTTCTATTTGTATAAACTTATTCACAACAGCAGAGATTACCGCGATGGCAACTGCAAAAAAGAAAGCACCAGTAAAGACAAAAAAGGCACCGATTAAAATCACTAAAAAGAAACTCGGGAAAAGAGCGCCAGCTCGTAAAACCACAGCACCTAAAGCGCAGGTTGCTCCGGCAGTGAAACGTGCCAACGAGGCTCTGGCAAAGCTATCAAAGGCTGTTGAAGCCGAAAAGAAATCGCTCGCGGCAGCAGGCAAGAAACTGAAAATAGCGCGGGCAAAGGCTGGCAAGTCTAAATCTGCCGCTGATAAACGAGCTGCGCGAGCCGCGGCAGCTGCTTCGGCCAAAGTATCTGCCAGGGTGAAATCCTTGGGCGAGCGTGCGGCAATAGCGAAAGCTCGAGCGAGGGAATTGTTCGAGAAGGCGAAAGCCGAGGCGACAATACTGGCAGCGAAAGAAAAACTGCAAGCGCATAAAGTTGAACTGGCAATGCAATCTGAACTTGCCAAGGCGCTGGAAATAGCTCGTCATACCGAGCGTTGGGTGAAAGCTAGGCTCGCGGCTGACGCCAAAAAACTGAAAGTTCTAGAAAAGAAGCTTTCTGCAAGCTTGGCAGCTGCCGAGCGAAAGATGGCCGCAAAAGCGAAGGCGGCAGAAAAGAAGATAAAGGCCGCTTTAAAGAAAAAGTCTGCCGCAGCCAAAGCTAAGGCCAAAGCGAAAGCCAAAGCAAAGCCCAAAGCGAAAGAAAAGTCCAAAACGAAAGCAACAGCAAAGCCTAAAGCAACAGCAAAGCCTAAAGCAACAGCAAAGCCTAAGGCCAAAGCAAAGTCCGTTAAAAAGCAGTAATTTGGTCGTTGCTCATAAGCCCGTTGGAATTTATTCCCGCGGGCTTTTTTATATTCGCGGCGAACGTTATACCGTGAGTAGGGTGGTATTAGTTTGGGGAAAAGCTTTCAAGGTCGTTGAAATTTCTAAAAGCACCTGGCTGATCTGAAAAATCAACCACCGCATGCAAATGGCGTCGATACCAATGTTTGACCGCTCCTTGGCCGCTTTGCAGATAAGTCGACACGTCATCTAAGCATTCTCTGTGTAATACGGCGCATAGGTATTGTTCTCTGTTTCCGTCATGAGCAAAAGTAATCGAAGGTCTAGGCTCTCCTTTGATGTTAAACGGACGGAGTAATCGACTGACTAGATCGTTGGGTATTAGGGGCATGTCACAGGCAACAACAACAACATATCGGGTATCGATATGGGCACGTGCTGCTTGAATTCCGGCGAGTGGGCCACGGTATGATTCGGTGACGTCCGTGACGGTGCGAAATCCAAGTGCCTGGTACTGCGCAATATTGCGATTACAACTCACTAGCAGACTGCCGGATTGTTTTTTCATTGCTTGTGCAACTTGCGCGATCAACGGCTTGTCTCGCCACTGTATAAGACCTTTATCCTGGCCTCCAGTGCGCGTGCCTGCGCCACCTGCCAAGATGAGACAACTCACGTCCTGGGGCTCAATCATGTCTGTATACTCAAGAGGCTCATAGGTGAAATATCTCATCAAAGGTTTTTAGGCGGTTGCTCTTGTGTGATAATCCCATGATAAGAAAATTCATTCCAGCTAGGAGTCTTAATCGATGCCGATAGAAAACAGTATATGAGCAAGTTGTTGGCGATCGATACGTCTACCGACGCCTGTTCTGTTGCGCTCTATCTTGATGGCGAGATCCTCGATATTCACGAAGTGATACCGCGTCAGCACAGTGCTAGACTATTCCCCATGTTGCAGGAACTGCTACCCAATGGAAATCTTCGTGCCCAGGGTATTGAGGCCATTGCTTATACCAGTGGACCCGGATCGTTTACCGGGCTTCGCATCGCAGCGAGTGCGGTTCAAGGCCTGGCGTTTGCCAACCAGCTGCCGGCGATACCTATTTCGAGTTTGGCGTGTCAGGCTCAAACGGCCTTCCGACAAGGACTGGTATCTTCGGGTCAAACAGTATTGAGCATGTTAGACGCGCGTATCAATGAGGTCTATTGGGCGGTATACCGGTTAGAGAATGAATTGCCGGTGTTAGAGCAGGGCCCACATGTTTGTGCGCCCGAATCCGTGTGCCCCAACAACGTGGGTGAGTTCGTCGGTGTTGGTGGTGGTTTAGCCTATGCAGCGCTATTACCGGAGCATGTTGCGGCATCGTTGTCGGCAGTGAACGTTGATGTGCTGCCTTCAGCCAGAGATTTAATACCTCTGGCTTTGCAGGGTTTGACCGGCAATAAGGTCCAGCAGGCCAGTGACGTTGCGCCAGTTTATGTGAGAGAGGAAATCTCATGGAAAAAGCTCGCTGAGCAAGGAAAGCAATAATGGAAACGTACCAAGCGATTATTCTGGCTATCGTTCAGGGTTTAACGGAGTTTTTACCTATTTCGAGCTCGGCTCATCTCGCCATGTCTCCCATCCTTTTGGGTTGGCCTGATCAAGGTCTAGCCTTCGACGTGGCGGTGCATGTGGGAACATTAGCGGCGGTATTACTGTATTACCGCCGAGATCTACTCTCTATGGCACAGAGTTGGTTTGGTTCGCTGGTTGGCAAGGGCCACGACGATAATAGTCGACTGGTTTGGTATCTCGCACTTGCTACGGTGCCGGTGGGGATTGTAGGTGTATTGGGTAAGGACTTCATAGAAGCAGAGCTACGATCGTTGTTTGTCATTGCCACTACCACCTTAGTCTTTGGCCTGCTGCTGGGTATCGCAGACCTTCTGGCGCGCGGCAAGACTAAGGCAGTGTCAATGACTATCTCAATAGCGCTGCTCATTGGCTTAGCGCAAGCGCTGGCGCCAATCCCGGGTGTCTCTCGTTCTGGGGTAACGATTACTGCCGCACTGTTGTTAGGAATGGACCGTCAGTCTGCGGCGCGATTTTCGTTTTTGTTGTCAATTCCTGTGATTGTTAGTGCCGGCGGGCTAATGGCGGCGGAGCTTTATTCAAGCGACGCACTTGTCAATTGGTCGCAATTGGCCCTGGGCGTGTTAGTTTCGGCGGTCACGGCCTATCTCTGTATTGCTCTATTTCTTAAGTTGCTGGATCGCTACGGACTTATGCCCTACGTTTACTATCGAGTTATTTTAGCCGTGGGGCTATACCTCCTGATCAGCGTCTGAGCCTAAATTGTTTGAGACCCATCGCGCTGATTAACGTCGGCGCTCTAGTCTCGCTCGCAAATATCTAACCAGTTTTGTAAAGGTACCTATGTCACAGCAGCAATTTAATGATCAACTGAGTCGGTTCCTGGCGGGTGCGACCACACCCTTTCATGCGGTAAAGGAGATGACTAGTGAATTAGTCGATGCTGGCTTTACTGCTTTGTCTGAAAGCGAAGAGTGGCACTTGGTGGCGGGTGGAAAGTACTATCTGCAGAGGAATTCAAGCTCGTTAATAGCTTTCGTTGTTGGATTAAAGTCTGGTCCTCTAAAAGGAATGCGTATGGTGGGGGCGCATACTGATAGTCCCTGTTTAATGGTTAAGCCTACGCCAGAGATTCACAAGAAAGGCTATTTTCAGCTTGGTGTAGAGGTCTATGGCGGCGCACTGCTTAACCCCTGGTTTGACCGTGATCTATCGCTGGCCGGAAGAGTGAGCTACGAGACCGATGAGGGACAATTGGCTAGCGCATTGGTCGACTATCGTGAGGCGCTCGCGACCATTCCCAGTTTAGCTATCCATTTGGATCGGGAAGCGAATAAGAATCGTAATATCAATCCGCAAACCGATATACGTCCGGTGCTATGCCAGCTATCGGGGGACGAAAAGAAAGATTTTCGCGAGATGTTAAAGACCAGGATATTGGAGGAGCATCCGGGCGCTAAAGTACTGCGTGTATTGGATTACGAGCTGTCTTTTTACGATACACAGCCGCCAGCGCTGATAGGCCTCAATCGCGAGTTTTTCGCCTCGGCCAGACTGGATAATTTGCTAAGCTGCTTTACCGGCATGCAAGCGCTCCTGCAAAGCAGTGGCGATGTCAGTAGCCTGTTAGTGTGTAATGATCACGAAGAGGTCGGCAGTCTGAGCGCGGCGGGCGCACAGGGACCCTGGTTGACTAGCGTATTGCGCCGATTGGTGAATGGGGAATCAGAATACGCCACATTGGTGGATAGATCTCTGATGATATCCGTAGACAATGCTCACGGTGTACATCCTAACTTCTCTGATCGACATGATGAAAACCATGGCCCCGCGTTAAACGCGGGCCCGGTTATTAAAATAAACAATAATCAACGATATGCAACCAACAGTGAAACCGCCGGGCTATTTCGCCTGCTCGCTGATAGCGAGCAGGTACCGGTGCAGAGCTTTGTGGTGCGATCAGACATGGCGTGTGGCAGTACTATCGGCCCGATAACGGCCGGCCGTACCGGTGTGCGTACATTGGATGTTGGCGTACCTACCTTTGGTATGCATTCCATTCGTGAACTAGCAGGTGCCGACGATGCGTCAAACCTCTGTCGTATTCTGCGCCGCTTTTATAGTCATGATGGCAGTCTTAGTGCCAACTGACGCCGTGTGAAAGTTCTACTGCTTTCAGCCTATGCCGCACAGAGTCATGTGTATTGGCATGAGAGCTTGCAGTCTATGTTTCCTCAATGGGAGTGGACAATACTCACTCTGCCACCGCGTCATTTTAGCTGGCGTGTGCGGGGTAACCCGCTGTACTGGTCGATCAGCGAGCGCGAAGTGTTAGAGGATGATAGCTACGACTTATTGCTCGTGACCTCCATGGTAGATCTGGCTTGTTTGCGAGGGCTTGTGCCGCGCTTGGCTTTACTACCCAGTGTGGTTTATTTTCATGAAAACCAATTTGAGTACCCGCGCGGATCGCAGCAGAGCAGCATAGTCGAGGCACAAATGGTGAGCCTTTACTCTGCCTTGGCGGCCGATCGTATCGTATTCAACTCGGCTTACAATCGCGATAGCTTCTTACGCGGTTGTCGTGATTTGTTAAAACGTTTACCCGACAAGGTGCCTGGCGGCATAGTGCCAGAGCTCGAAGCAAAGAGCGCGGTGTTACCGGTGCCTTTGGCGCCTCAACTGCCGGCAATGAACGCTGTGTGGCCCGGCACGTCGGGAGATTATCCCAGCAGGCCATTGCGGTTGTTGTGGGTAGGGCGTTTTGAGTACGACAAGGGCGGCGAGCTCCTGCAAAGAATACTGACCATAATTAGCGTTAGAAATTTGCCTTTTGAAGTGGCCGTGGTTGGACAGCAGTTTAGGCAGTCGCCCACAGTCTTTGCCCAAATTGAGCAACAATTTTGCGATTGTATCGTTCAATTTGGCTATCTAGAAGAAGCCTCCCATTTTCACCAAATACTGCAAGGCGCCGATATAGTGCTCTCTACCGCGCTACACGAATTTCAGGGGCTAGCTGTGCTCGAAGCGATTGATGCTGGCTGTATTCCTGTCGTACCCAATCGTCTTGTTTATCCCGAGGTTGTTCCCCAATCCTTTTGTTATCCTCCTTCATCTGAACTCGAGGGTGATGAGGCCGAGCAGGCAGCCGATCTCATTGAGGCGACAGCGCAACGCTTGGCCAGCGGCAGTATGACCTGTCCCGATATGTCAGCGTTCTCCCAGGAAACGCTCTCGCCGCGCTACCAGGGTTTGTTTGAAGAGGTTGGTGCGCTTAGGCATTGAGTTTTTTTGACTCAAGTCGACCGGGCCTCGGCTACTGTGCGGATACGCCGTAGCCAGAACCCGCCAGAGCCAGTATCATTGGCGGCCATTTTCATACACTGTTTCAGGGTTTGGCGAATCATGGCTAAAGAGCGCGTCTTAACAGGAATAACCACCACCGGTACGCCGCATCTGGGTAACTATGTGGGTGCTATTCGTCCAGCCATCCTAGCCAGCCGCGATGACTCGTTTGATTCCTTCTTCTTCCTTGCTGACTACCATGCCCTGATCAAGTGCAGTGATCCCGCACTGGTTCGACAATCCAGTAAGGAGATAGCCGCGACTTGGCTCGCTTTGGGGCTAGACCCCAAGCAGGCCATTTTTTATCGCCAATCTGATATTCCCGAGATTCCAGAGTTAACCTGGGTGTTGTGTTGCAATGCCGCCAAGGGCTTGATGAACAGAGCGCACGCCTATAAAGCGGCAGTACAGGCCAATGAGGAGTCTGGTGCAGACCCCGACCAGGCTATCACCATGGGTTTATTCAGTTACCCGGTGTTAATGGCTGCCGATATATTGATGTTTAACGCGTCCAAAATCCCCGTCGGCAAAGATCAAATTCAGCACGTAGAAATGGCCCGCGATATTGGCCAGCGCTTTAATCATAACTTTGCCGAGGTATTTACCTTGCCCGAGGCCGTGGTAGCAGATGATGGCGCGGTGCTACAGGGACTCGATGGCCGTAAAATGAGCAAGAGTTATAACAATACAATCCCTTTGTTTGAAACCGAAAAGAAACTTAAAAAATCGATCAATAAAATTAAAACAAACTTGCTCGAACCCGGGGAGCCGAAAGATCCCGACGGTTCTGCCGTGTTTCAACTGTGGTCAGCGTTTGCCTCTAGCGATGAAATTGATCGGATGCGCGCGGAGTTCACCGCCGGCATCGCCTGGGGTGAAGCGAAAAAGCAATTGTTTGAATTAATTAATGGTGAGTTGGCTGAGGCGCGCGTGCGGTATCACGAATTGCTTGATGATCCAGATTATATCGAGAGCATTTTGCAAAGAGGGGCGGAGCGGGCCCGAGCACACAGTGCACCGTTAATGAAGAAGGTGCGAGAAGCGGTGGGGATTGGCGCTATCCGATAACAGATAGTGGCTGGGGCGAAAGCGCCGTATCTGCTTTAGCCCCCAAACTGATACCCCACCTCAAAATAGGCGCCCATAGGCTGTCCGACGAAATAGCGGTAATTTCCAAAACCGAAATCGGCTCTCTCTGCATACTCCTCATCCAATAAATTGGTCAATCGAACACCGACAGAGAGGCGTTCAGTCATTTGTGAGGACACTCTGAGGTTAAGTAGTGAATGCCCCTCGTATTCGTGTTCATTGTCGGGTTCCAGGAAATAGGAATCCATATACACCCATTCCAGTGAGGCAGTGCCCGGTATTCCGGTAGTCGATGTCATATCCCACAACAAACCAGCGCTGCCAAATACTTTGGGCGCGGTGTCTATGTAATTGTCTTTGATGTCACTGCTACTGCCCAACAACTGTATCGGGCTGTCGTATTTGTGCTCCGCGTATGTGGCATCCAGCCTGACACTCCAGTTGTCGGCGAGAGCGTAGTCGAGCGCTACATCAATGCCGGCGTGCCGGGTTTTTGCCCCGCTGACATTTTGCCGGTCCGCATCTTGGAAAATGACATCTTCTTTCTTCATGCTATAGGCGGATATATCGTAGGCCAGTGAGTCAAACAGCAAACCGCGCAGTCCCACCTCCATACTGTCCATGTTCTCTGAATCGAGATCGGCGACAGCTTGCCCCGACTGCAAGCGATACAGCTCGTTAGCCTGAGGTGCGCGAAAGCCTTGTGCAACACGCAAGTAGACATACTGCTGGTCACCGAAGCGGTAACTGCTGCCCGCGTTTAAGGACCAATCGCTAAAATTGTCTTCGCGATCGGCTGGCCGAAAAAAGCGGCAATTGGAAGCGTCAGCTACGCAGGCAGAACCCTCAGACGTGCGATTGTCGTAATCATACTGAGTGTATTCAAAGCGCGCGCCGGCGGTAAAACTCCAGCGATCACCAAAATCACCGCTCAATTGGCTGTAGACTGCCGCTACTGTCGCATCAACTTGATAGTCGTAATGTGTGCCTACCGGTTGGTTGGGGCTAAATTCTTCGCCCTGAGTTTCTTTTAGCCAACCGTCAGTGTATTCGAGGTCGACGCCGTTGACCCACTGCATTGATTCACTGCTGGTGGTGAGGAAGGTTCGCGCACCCACACTGGAATGGCCGTTTTCCTCGGTCGATTGCCACGGCAGAAAATGCTGTAGAAACTCCATCTTGTTATCGCGCACATAGGGAGTGAAGGTAACAACGTTACTGTCATTTATGGTGTAGTCGATGCGGCTCTGCAGCAATAGGGATCGAGCGTCGCGGTAGGCTTCCGGGTTGGGGTTACTCTGTTTGAGTGCGTTATCTTTGTAGGCCTCTTCCCCCTGCACAAATCCAGCTGTCTCCTGGTTGAGGTTGGCGGCATTTAATACCGTGGTGACAGCCCATCTTTCCGATTGGTAGTCGTGACGCAAGGTCAGTTTTTGCTGGTCATAACCGGAATCATCCTTGTATCCACCGTCGCTGCTGACATTGGCTCTCACACTTATACCGTGTTTGCCGGATGTGTTGCCATATCGGTATTTAGCTCGGTAGTAGTCATACGGTCCGGCCTCGATAGCAATATTGTTGTCTACAGACTGGGGCGGTGCTGCGCTTAGAATATTGATGACACCGTGCATAGCGTTAGAGCCATAAAGCGCAGTGGCAGGCCCCTTGATGACTTCTATGCGTCCAGCCTGCTCTGAGTTGGCATCGAATAACTGGTTGACGTTGCAGAACCCGGGCGCCCGCAGGCTTATACCATCGCTGGCGACGAAGATTGCGCCGCAACCACCCGCACCGGTGAGTACCGGTGAGCGCAGTGAGCTTAAGCTTTCCTGACCGTTACCCCTGCTTATCCAGGCACCGGGAACCTGTTGCATAATTTCGTTGATATGGACGTGATTGACCATGTCGATAGCCTCAGCGTCAACCACCGACCAAGCCAGAGCAAGATCTTGCGCGCTGATCACAGTGCTGGTGGCAGTGACTAAGACTTGCTCGGTGTTCTGATCCTGTGCATTTTGCGCCTGCATTGGCAGGCTTATCGTAGTGGCGAGCACGGCGATTATCGTCGATCTGGTAAGCATAGTTTGGATTACTCTGTTGTT
>JBLHSI010000036.1:0-18162 GCA_047626655.1 Halioglobus sp. | reverse complement strand
CAAAACTAACCGACGATATGTTTATCGCATCTGACAGTGACAGCTTCAATCCCGGCCTAGTCGTTGGCCAACGTTTCCCACAAATAGCGGCGGTTTATCAGGGCACAGAACTGCACAGTGTAGAACCCTTCATTAATGACCGGGGAATGATATTTATTGCCAACCGCTCCGCCGATTGGTGACCCTATTGCATGGCGCAATTCGTGCAATTGCAAAAACACCACAAGGACTTTCTCGAAGCGGGAATTTCGGTCGTTGCGTTAACCTACGATTCGCCCGATCTGCAACAAGCTTTTGTGACTAAGAACAGTATTGCCTACCCTTTTCTATCGGATATAGATGCACAGACAGTAAAAGCCCTCGGTATTCTTAATGACACTAAATCAGAAGGCAGTGCGAGTTACGGCATACCCTATCCGGGTATATTTGTGGTCAACGCTAAACTTGAAATAGTCGGCAAAATATTTATTCAGGGTTATCAGCAGCGGGTAGACGCAGAAGCGGTATTGGCCTACGCGAAAAGTTTACTTTAAACTCCCCGGTAGCTCGTTTTCCCCACACCCCCAATATCCCCCAGCGCGAGCAAGGAGTAGCCTGTTGGCCAACGAACACTTCACTGCAATTGAATCTATGATGCGCCAAATGGCGCAGTCGGTCATAGGCCAGGAGGATGTGGTAAGAACGCTTACTCTAGCACTGCTATGCAATGGCAATGTAATGCTGGAAGGCCTGCCTGGCACTGCCAAGACACGCTCGATTAAAACCCTTGCCAAAGTCTTGCAGGCGAAGCTAGGGCGAATTCAGTTCACGCCAGATTTACTGCCATCCGATGTCACCGGTAATGAAATTCTACATGACGACAATGGCGTTCAAAAACTACAGTTTCAACCAGGCCCACTGTTCAATGAGCTAGTGCTCGCCGATGAAATTAATCGCGCGCCGGCCAAAGTACAATCAGCGCTGCTGGAGGCGATGGAAGAGCGCCAGGTAACAGTGGCCGGCAAAACATACCCCATGCCGCCGCTATTTATGATTCTGGCCACACAGAACCCCATCGATCAAGAGGGTACCTACCCGCTTCCAGAGGCGCAGATGGATCGCTTCTTGATGAAAATATCAGTGGATTATCCCGACGCGGCGTCGGAGATGGCCATTATAAAATTGGTCCAAGCGGAGGAACAGGCCGCCGAGCAGCAGTGGCAGCCCATTGCTCAGAGTCATATTTTTGCCGCACGCGATGAGATCCACACCTTAGAGATCAGTCAATCCGTAGAGCAATATATTGTCGATTTGGTCATGGCGACACGTAATCCGGCGCTTTACAGCGAGACGCTGGCAAGCTGGATCGACACCGGTTCGAGCCCACGGGCGAGCATCGCCCTGCATAGAGCGAGCCGGGCAAGTGCATGGCTTGCCGGTCGCGACTTTGTCACGCCCCAGGATGTTCAATCTATTGTGCACGCCATACTGCGCCACAGGATGATTTTGTCTTACCATGCGCTCGCAGATCAAATTACACCCGACAAAGTCATCGATGAAATCTTGAGCCACGTTGCGGTCGGCTAGCTAGAACAATGACAGACAACAGCAACCAGGATATCTACGTTGACGTGGCCTCGCTGGTCCGCCTGCGCTACACCGCACAAGGCTTTAACTACCTACCCAAGCAACCTATGCGCTCACTTCTAAGCGGGCGCAAACGTTCGCGTCTGCGAGGCCGCGGGCTAGACTTTGACGAGCTGCGGCACTACCGCCCCGGGGATGACATTCGCAGCCTGGACTGGCGCGTGACCTTTCGCACTGGCAAACCACACGTACGCGTGTATACCGAAGAACGCGACAGGCCCGTCATGGTCGTTGTCGATCAGCGCCTGCCTATGTTTTTCGGCTCTGTACAGCGCATGAAGTCGGTGGTCGCCGCCCAGATCGCCGCCATTACGGCTTGGCGAGTCCTCAGCGCTGGCGATCGTGTGGGTTCAATATTATTCAATGATTCACACTCGGTGACGATGAAGCCCACCCGCAGTGAAAAAAAGGTGATGAACTATCTGGGCGACTTAGTGACTATGAACAACGACCTAACCGTCACAGGTGACCACGAAAGCAATCCCGCAGCGCTAAACGATGCCTTACGATTGCTCGAACGCAGCACCAGTCACGATTATCTGGTCATACTAATTTCCGACTTTTACGGCTGGGACGAGGAGTCGCTGGGAATCGTGCGGCGCATTGGCCTGCACAATGATGTTATTTGCACACTTATCTTTGACCCGCTGGAGCAGAGCATCGCCAATGCGCGCAACTTGGTGGTTAGCGATGGACGCTATCAGCTAGAGATTAATCCGGGTGAGCGCGATGTGGGTGAAAAGTATGAGGCCAACTTCAACAGCGCACTGGCGCAGGTAAAAACAGATTTAAACCGACATGCCATTCCCATTATACCGGTAGACACCGCCACCCCTGTTGCCGATCAATTGCGTGAAAAACTGGGCGGTCAGAGCGTGTTGCGATGACTGCTCCGGCGCTACCCGATGTCTTTGGTAACTACGCACTGGCGTCTTTTGTCGAGGTTACTATGCCGCAGGATGTCAGCTGGCTACCACAGACAGTGGGCTGGACCTGGCTGGCGCTGGCCACACTGGCACTGAGCTTGCGCTTCGCATGGTTTGCCCTGCGCAAATGGCACTGTAATCGCTACCGCAAAGAAGCGCTGCTACAACTGCGCGCGCTAGATCAAAAAGTCGACTCAAGCGATTTGGTCGCGGCCATTAATCGCGTACTTAAACTCGCCGCGTTAGTGGCGTATTCGCGTACTCGCGTGGCCCAACTGTCGGGCGAAAGCTGGGTAGATTTTCTCAATGGACAGTGTGAGCAACCGCCATTTGGGCCAGAGCAATCTCAACTATTGGCTGTATCTTCTTATCGCGCCGAAGCTGTAACGCCAGCCTCCGCTCAACAGATACTAGCCGCCAGCAGACTTTGGGTACGCGTTCATCAGGGTCCAGATGATGCTTGATTGGACCCACCCCTGGATGTTTGTTCTTCTAGTGCTACCGCTGGTGATGAGACTGGTACCAGCCTACAAAGAACGCCGCGATTCTGTGAAAGTACCGTTTTTTACTACCTTGCTAGAGTTGAGTGAAGCCCAACCGCAAACCGGTGCGAGCTTACTCAAGCGCAATCGTATGCAACTCGCCCTGGTCATGTTGACGTGGGTTTGCCTGGTCACAGCAGCGGCTAAGCCAGAGTGGACCGGGCCACCCATAGAACAACAAAAATCGGGCCGCGACCTGATGATAGCGGTCGACCTTTCAGGCTCAATGGAAAATAAGGACTTTACCCTTCCCAGCGGCGCCAAGGTTGATCGATTACAGGCGATAAAATACGTATTGGCCGAATTGGCCGATCAACGGCCTTCAGATCGCCTCGGTCTAATCGTGTTTGGCAGTGCCGCTTTTTTGCAAGCTCCGTTTACCGATGATCACGAAGTGTGGGAGAGCTTACTCACTGAAACCGAAATAGGTATGGCGGGACAAAGCACCGTGTTTGGTGATGCCATTGGCCTCGCCATTAAGGTGTTCGCCGATGGAGGCGCTGACAACCGAGTTTTAATTCTTCTTACCGACGGCAATGACACCGGCAGTATAGTCCCGCCGATCGACGCGGCCAAAGTTGCTGCGGCCAACGATATCCGCATTTATACCATTGCGGTTGGCGACCCCAGCACTGTCGGCGAAGAGGCACTAGATACCCAAACCCTGGAGCGTGTAGCCGAAGTTACCGGTGGCAAAACATTTCAGGCACTCAACCGAGAGGAACTCAATACCGCCTACCAGGCCATTGGTGAATTGGAACCCGAACTTTACCAAACCCTGCGCTTCAGTCCCGTTATTAGCTTGCATCAAATACCTGTTGCACTCGCGGTGTGCCTGTACTGTTTGTATCATGCCGCAGCAGCCTGGGCCGTGTGGCGCCGGCGCCGAGGCGCGCGTGCTCACTGAACTGGCCAACATACTAGAACACTTCCATTTCTTGCGACCAGCCTGGGCGTTGCTTCTTATGCCGTGGGCTATGATTTTCTTTGCGCTCAGTCGCAATGAGAACCGCAGGGATATGTTCGATGGCATTATCGCACCGCACTTGCTGGAACACCTGCGCCTCAGTCAACAGAGCCGACGCTGGGCTAGTCCGCGCAACTTCTCAATGGTCATTTTCATGTTGTTGCTGATCGTTCTCATGGGACCCACCTGGCGCCAGCAGCCATCCCCTCTCATTCAAGACGAGGCTGCGCTGGTTTTACTGCTAGACGCCTCGGCCTCTATGACACAAACCGATATACAGCCCAGTCGACTGGAGCGCGCCAAGCAAAAAATCGCCGATTTACTCGCACTTCGACCTGACAAAAAGGCCGCCCTCATTGTTTATGCAGGAACCGCTCACACAGTCCTGACATTAACAGCCGACCGCTCCATTCTCACCCAGTATTTGGCCGCAATTGAACCAGAGATCATGCCTAGACCGGGAAAATTTGCCGAGCGCACCCTACCCAATATCGACCAGGTACTGCGCAAGTCAGACGCCGCGGCCACCGTGATTATGTTTGCCGATGGCCTGGGTTCAGATTCTTCGGCGCAACTTTCTCAGTATTTTACCCAGCGCCCCCACCAACTGCTGGTAATCGGAGTAGGTACCTCTGAGGCAAGCACCAAAAGTAGCGAACAGTTAATCCCGCTAGAGAGAGACGCTTTGGAGAATTTAGCCGCAAAAAGTGGCGGTTACTATCTGGACATGACGCTAAATGATAAAGACGTAGTGCGCGCCAACACCTTGGTGAATCGCCACTATCGGGTCGTTGAAGATAACGCCCTCCCCTGGCTAGACAGTGGCTATTTGCTGATATTTCCAGCAATGGCGCTCTTCCTGATGTGGTTCCGGCAAGGCTGGACGCTGACCTGGGCTTGGTTGCTGGTGCCTTTCTTAGTACTCGCTCCACCGGCGCCCAGCATCGCTCAAACCACCCCTCAAAGCGCCAATACTGAAAGCGCCAACCATTGGTTTGCAGATTTGTGGTTAACCGGTGATCAGCAGGGACGATTACTCATGCAGTGGGAAAACTACGCCGAGGCGGCGACTCGCTTTGAAGACCCTATGTGGAAAGGCCTCGCCCACTACTACAACGAAGAATTCATGCTTGCTGCGCAGTATTTCTCCCGCACAGACAATGACGATGCACTATTCAACGAAGCAAATGCGCGAGCCCAGGCACGCGATTATGTGCGTTCGGCAGTCCGCTACGATCGCCTGCTAGCCAGAGCACCTAACTACCCGGGAGCTCGAGAGAACCGCCAACGCGTGCAACAACTCATTGAAGAAACCAATCGCTTAAGTGAAAGTCAGCAAGCAGAACCGGGGACCAGTAGCGAAGACCTGGACCCTGAAGGTGACGACGCCATCCCGGCGCAGGGCGCAGAAGATATTCTGCTAAATCCGCTGGATCGGCCACAACTCAGCGCCGAACAGATACTACAAGACCCGGCGACCAGCGAAATGTGGTTGCGCAGCGTGCAACACGACCCCGCCACTTTTTTGTCGATTAAATTTAATATGCAATTACAGCAACGCGAGGACAAGCCCCAATGAGGTTCTCTGTATTCATCGCGTTCATACTTATTTCAAATCTGGGAATCGGTAAAACGGTGGGCGAACTGGAACGCAGCGGTCAGCTACAAATTAGCAGCTCACTGCTGCCGCTTGAAAATATCGTCGCCGGACAGAAAATTGAAATGGCGATAGACATCGCTACCGACCGCTGGTTTGCCGGCGGTACTCGTTTGCGCCTCCCGGAAGTTGCTGGGCTGGTCATTTTGCAAACCAACGATTTCGCCAGCAACTCAACTGAACAACGCCAGGGGCAGACGTGGGTAATACAGCGCTGGACGCTGGATGTTTATCCACAGAGAAGTGGTACGTTTTCTATTCCACCAGTGAGCGCAACCGTAGAAGTCAATGACGAAAGCGACGGTGTTGTGGCCGGTACGCTATATAGTCCTGCCGTGCGCTTTGAAGCATCACTGCCAGCTGACCTAGACAGCACACAACACTGGGTCGCCTCGCCCACTTTTAGCGTGACACAACGCTTCGACAAAGAACTCGATGCCCTCCAACCGGGCGATGCTATATTGCGAGAAGTGGTATTTGAAGCCACTGAAGTGATGGCCATGATGCTGCCCAGTCTCGACACTGAGAAAGGCGCTGGGCTCGTCGCTTATCCGCAGCCGCCGGTGCTGACCAACAGCAGCAATCGCGGCACAACCACTGCCAAACGAGTAGACAGCATTACCTACATCGCCGAATCAGCAGGGCAATATCACCTTCCCGCCCAGAGCTACTATTGGTGGGACACTCAAACTCAAGAGCTGCGCATCCGATTGCTACCAAAAGTGGAGATCGTGGTGGGCCCGGGTTCGCTCAGCCAAATTGAGGAGAAAGACACGTCCGCGGCAACACCACTAAACTTTATCCCGCTCCTCTATGGGGCGCTATTGATAAGCTTGGCCTTTGGCGCCGTCTGGCTGTGTTTTAGAATCATCAGAAGTCCGCAACTGGCCCGTTTTGGCGCTGCCGTTAAAACCGGTTGGACTCATTTACGAGCACTGACTCAACCGGCATTACCCGCCGCACTCAACCCCGATAATAGCGCTGAGGAGTGAAGGGCATTTTGGTCACCGTGACAGCGACGCTTTTGCCGCGCACATCTACCGCTAATCGCGTTCCCGGCTCGCTCAGTTCTCGGCGTACATAGGCCATCGCAATGGGGCCACCCACCGTTGCGCCATATCCAGCAGAGCACACTTCGCCTACCTGATGACCGGCTTCGTCTTGCACCAGTTGGCCATCGCGCACCGGGCGTTTGCCCTCTACGGATAATCCCACACGGCGCAGGGGAGGCTTGTTTTCAATTCGGTCGAAAATAACATCGGCGCCAGGAAACCCGCCCTCGCGATCGCCACCCGCTCTTCTCGACTTTCCTATAGACCACATCAGACCCGCCTGAACAGGGTCGATGTCGACGCTTAGTTCATGTCCGTACAGGCATAATCCAACTTCTAGCCTAAGAGAATCTCGAGCGCCCAGGCCGATGGCTTCAACCTGTTCAACATCGAGCAATGTTCTGGCTAATCTGTCGGCATGGTCGTTGTGAACCGAAATTTCAAAGCCGTCTTCGCCAGTGTATCCCGAGCAGGTGATGTATACGCTCACCCCCTCGATAGAGGCATGGCAGCCCTGCAGGAACACCATTTCCGCAGCGGCTGGGCACACACTACGCATCACCGTTCTCGCTGCGGGCCCCTGCAACGCGAGCAATGCCTGGTCGGCCATAATGGTCATCGTCTGACCCGACAAGTGAGACTGTAAATGGGTAATGTCTTGCGCTTTACACGCCGCATTTACTACCAGGAAAAACCGATCCTCAGTCCATCGGGTGATAATTAGGTCGTCTAGCACACCGCCCTGCGGATTAGTAAACAAGGCGTAAGTCTGGCGATCATCGGCCAACCCAACCACGTCTGCTGGCACCAAGGTTTCCAGCATTTTTGCTGTACCGGGGCCTTCAATGATGATTTGCCCCATGTGCGAAACATCAAACAAACCGGCTGCCTGACGCGTGTGCAAATGCTCTTTAATAATCCCCAACGGATATTGTACTGGCATGTCATAGCCCGCAAAGGGAACCATTTTTGCGCCCAGCTCACGATGCAAAGCGTCCAAAGGTGTTGTCAATAAAGTCACAGATGTTCCCCAAAAAAAGGTCAGGCCAAACTGTTGGCTGAATGCGTATGGAGAAAGAGTATACGCAACTGACAGACTTGTCAGGGGAAATTGATGTATCGTGAGCGGGAAAACTTACTGTGAGTAAACACCATGAGCCAAATCGGCGATGTACCGAAAACGATCAGCCTCATCGGCATGCCTGGCGCAGGAAAAAGTACTGCAGGGGTACTGCTGGCCAAAATGACAGGACTGGCATTTAGGGACACAGACCTAGACATACAAATACATGCAAGAGCTTCTCTGCAGGATATTCTAGATCGTGAGGGGTATGTGAAATTACGGCAGTTAGAGCAGGAAATATTGTTGCAGATTCCGCTGAGTCAATCTGTGATATCTACCGGTGGCAGTGTCGTATACAGCGAAAAAGTCATGCGGAGGCTAAGTGCCGCCGGGCCAGTGGTTTTTCTGGAGGTAGATTTCGACACACTGGCACACCGTGTGCAATCTACTCCCGGACGAGGTATTGCCAGCAATAGCGACAACAGCTTTGCCCAGATATTTGCCGAGCGCATCCCCCTGTACAGACAGTGGGCCAACGTTGTTATAGATACTGCGTACTGCACAGATGCAGACCAAGTTGCATGCACTATCGTTGAACAGCTCAAAGCGACTTGACACGTCCATACACGTCCACCTAGACAAAAAGCGCCTCAATTGCAGGCTTTGCTGATTATTGCTTATGCCAACACGAGCCCATATGACGGCGCCAAACGCTAAATACGGCTATCTGGCACAGCTTTTGCTACATGTTATTCGGCAACCCGCCCCGCGCAATAAATGTGGTCACAGAGCGAACCTGCGACATTCAACCTGGCGTCCACAGCCGCTTTTTGGGCAGTACAAGGAAGTACGATTTTTCGCGGTTAGGCCACGGATGGCGGCGGGTTGCCTTTTTTAGGCTTTTACACTATCGGCACAGTTACGCATTTAGTTGTTGACTCGCGAAAAAGCCTGAGAGATATTTGGCTCGAAGCAGCTTGTAATAAATCGTGAGGAGTAGATTTATGAGAGAGCGAAGTCAAGAACCTACATCGCCGGAGTTACTCGACGATATCTTCGAACCCGCTTTGAGTGAGTTAGTGGATGAGGAGGATCAAGAGTTAGTCGCGACGTCCTCGGTAAAACGAGCGCTGGTGGAGAAACGACGACGCGCAGAATTGCGTTTGGAACAAAGACGCCTGCGCGACGAATTGGGAGACTACGATCTGGAGCTGGACGACTTTTAATCGTAGCCTCTCCAGGTAACACATTGTGCAACAGGAGGCCCACCTTTTGAACCGCCCCGTTTGGCTACTCAGTATGGACTCGGAGCAGTTCAATGCCCCGCCAACTACCACCGCATCGCTAAAATCCTACTTCAATTGCTACGGTGAAAGCTGCGACACCACGACTATTTCTCTGCACCATTTTGGGCAGGAACAAGACATCGACCAATGGTTGTCGCAGTGGACCGAGCAAGAATTAACCCTAGCCAAGGCAGCACTAGAGGCAGGTCTGGAACCCGTCGTTGGGTTCAGTTTTTATACATGGAATGCCGCTGAGTTTCTGGCACTCAGCAGAGCTTTAAAGGCGCTGCTGCCCGAGTTATTAATAGTGGCCGGCGGCCCCCATGTACAGCAGGCGGAAGACTACCTGGGAATAGACCCCATCGATGTCATCTTTTTGGGCGAAGCCGAAGTTACTTTTCAACAGTTTCTCGATTGCGACAACCGCGCTGATTGGAAAGAGGTGGCGGGGCTCAGTTATTTGCAGGGCGAACACATTGTTCAAACACCTCCTCGCGCCCGCTGCCAGGATCTGGATCGGTTCCCGTCACCCTTAGACGTACTGCAGTTGACCGATGATGCCGGCCAACCCCTGTATGAGTCTATCTCTTATGAAACGAGTCGTGGCTGCCCCTTTAAGTGCGCATTTTGCGAATGGGGAACAGGCGCTATCGGCAGTAAAATGTATCAGTGGTCGATGGACAGAATTCACAGCGATTGGAACAAAATAGTTGCGGCAGGTATCAAGGATATCTGGCTGGCAGATTCCAATTTTGGTGCCTTAAAACAAGATAAAGAGAAGGCCGAATTAATTGTCGCGCTAAAAGATCGCACCGGACTACCTGTATCGTTCGCCACATCCTGGTCTAAGAAGCACAGTCGTCAGGTACAGGAAATCGCGCTGTTATTACATCAAAATCAACTACTGCCGCATTATCAACTCGCTTTACAAACACTCACGCCAGAAGCGCTGCGACTCAGCAATCGTCAGAATATGAGCTCCAACGAATACGAGCCCATCGCAAAGCGTATGTCCGAACTCGGCGTCCCTATTGCTGCTGAGCTTATTTGGGGCCTGCCTGGAGACAACCTGCCCGATTTCGAACGCAACCTGGACACGCTGCTAGCCCGCTTCCCCAATATCAATATTTTTGGTTATACACTGCTACCCGGCACCGAATTTTACCGACGGCGAAAGGAGCTCGAGATAGAAGCGATTCCGGTCGCAGGTTACGGCAAAGCCAAAGGCGAGTATGTAGTCGCCTCTATCAGCTTTGACCGCGATCAGGGCGAAGAGGGCTATTTCCTAATTAGCGCGCACATATTACTTGTGCATGGCCATATTATGCCGCTGACTACCCGACTACTCGCTCTGCGCGGCGACGTATCGGTGTCGCCACTCCTTCGAGAGTGCATGCGAGCGGTTATCACAACGTTTGAGCCCCATCTGAATAACATCGATTTGAATGATCGGATGGCCGTGTACGAAGCACGTAATCAAATATACCTGGCGGCTCTGAGCGACCCACTGCGGCTCTATGAAACGCTTCATCAGGTTGTGCAAGACAGCCACATTGCAGCGGGCATAAATCCGGGGCCAGCACTTCAAATTCTCGCGCTGGACCAAGCCCTGTGCCCAAGAGAGGGCAGCGAGCAGACACTGCAATGTGAGTTTAACTTTGATGCCGAGTCGTCGTTTGAGGCGCTGTCATCAATGGAGCATCCTGCACCGACTGACGCCGACCACTCCCCCATCATCAATAGCTGGGCGCTCACCATCAAGCATCCCGGAGGTGTGGGAGATATTCTGTTAGATGCCGACGGGGGCAGTTGGTTGCGCGGTGTTATAGCTGAGAATAAAGCCCGGCCAAGCCTTCACTACTCGCCTCAATAACACCGTGTTCGGTAATGAGACCGCTGACTAGTTGCCCGGGGGTCACATCAAATGCCGGGTTGTGCCCCATACTGCCTGAGCCCGCCAATCGCACTGCCTGAAGGGCACCGCTTTTATCAATACCGGTAATAGACAGAAGCTCATCAGAGTCTCTCACCTCCACCGGGATTTCGGCTCCACTGGGGCAAGACCAATCAATAGTAGACACCGGCAACGCGGTATAAAAGGGCACATTGTTAGCGTGCGCGGCCAGCGCTTTGAGATAACTGCCTATTTTGTTGCACACATCGCCATTGGCGGCAGTTCGATCACTGCCGATAATCACACAATCTACCTGACCTTGCTGCAATAGATGCCCGCAACTATTATCGGCGACAATAGTGCAGGGAATACCCGCCCGACGCAATTCCCATGCGGTAAGGTAGGTACCCTGATTGCGAGGGCGCGTCTCTGAGACCCACACGTGAACAGGTATACCTGCATCGTGAGCTTTGTAAATAGGCGCCAGCGCTGTCCCCCACTCAATGGTGGCTAACCAGCCGGCATTACAATGGGTCATAACGTTGAGCGTATCGGCGGAACTTGCCTCAAATTGCTGCGCTAACAGTGCTAAACCGTGCTCTCCGATAGCCGAACAATTTGCAATATCGTCGCTTCTTAAGATTTGCGCGCGATCAAAGGCAGCTTCTGCCCTAATGCTTTCATCCAATGCCGCCACACAACTTTCAATTTCCTTAAGTGCCCACTGCAGATTTACGGCGGTGGGCCGAGTGGCCAATAACAGCGCCTTTGCCCTGTAAATATGCGCATCTGAGGGATCATCTGCTATTGCATGGGCCAAACCAAAAGCCGCCGTTACGCCAATTAGGGGTGCACCGCGCACTTGCATGTGCGCAATAGCATGGCAATAAGCGTCTAAACTATCCAATTCAATCCACACCAGCTGATGTGGCAGTAGGGTCTGATCGATAATCTCAACTCGATCGCTGTCAGCGTTCACTCGTAAACTACACAAATCTGGCATGGTCAGCCATCTATACCCTATTCGGACGCGAGCCCTTGATTGGTCTCGTGTTGCCATTCAAAAATATTCAATTCTATAAAAATAAAAGCGAACAACCAAAGTGACGCATCCCAAAAATCGAGAAAATCACCCGCATAGCCCCAGTATACTGCGGCTAGAAAAAGCAGTGCGTAGAGTACCAGCTTTATCGCTTTGTTCACCTGCATAATTTTATCGGATATTCCACCGCGCAACTGCAAGCGAACCTCGATCTCCAGCACAATAACCACCCCTATCCAGGCGGCCGAATTAGCTATATCGGTCCATGCCAACCACTGTACGGCGTGCAGGGTCTTAGAATCAGCAATAATATCGAAACCCACGAGCCGATAGATCTCGGCGCCCATGGCCGCGCAATTATCACTACCCAAGGCGAGATATTTGTCCTGGCCAATTAATTGTGAAAACTCCTGCCCCAGCAGCGAGCAGGCATCTAGACCCGGCTGTAACGCAACATCATAAACCGTTAAAAGTTCAGCATAGTAGCCGCTAAAGGCATAGGCAATAGCGACATAACACAGCCCTCGAATGCCGTGTAAGAATAGTTTGAGAGGGCCCCGAATCTTGCTGTCATCTAATACCGAGGTCTCTAGCTCAAATAACAGCAGCAATAACACCCAGGCACTGGTATCGATGGTGGCAGAAAAACTTTGGATGATTTGTCCCGGCTCAAGCGCCCCGGCAAAGGTGAAATTGAGAGCCGATAACTCCTCCTGCAAGAACATATAGACGTTAATGCTGAGCAGTATATAGGTGAGGTATTTGACCGCTGTAAATAGTCGGTAACGATTGTCACTGCCAAATAAACGGGTACTAGCTTGAGTCATATACTGCCTCGATTATACTTGAAGTAGCAGGTGCTCGCGCTCCCACGCACTCACTACCCGATTAAATTGCTCAAACTCATTGAGTTTGACTGCTGTATACGCCCGCAAAAAAAGGTCGCCAAATATCGGGACGAGTTTCGGGCACCCGGCCAAACCTTGCAAACCCTCGCCTAAAGATCTTGCCACTTCGATGGCGCCCTCATTTGCCGTACCACCGTGCGGGTCACTCGGGGTAAGCTTGCTTTGCATCCCCAAATAACCGCTGGCTAATGTCGCCGCGAACGCCAGATAAGGATTGACGTCGGCCCCCGGGAAACGATTTTCAACTCGGGTCGCCTCGGCACTGCTTTGCGGCACCCGAAACGCTGTAGTGCGGTTATCAAAACCCCAATTCATACTGATGGGAGCCGACATATTGGGAGCCAGCCGCCGATAAGAATTCACATTGGGAGCATACAGGCTAATCAAGGCTGGGGTGTAATGCTGTAGGCCGGCGATGTAAGCGTAAAAATCGGGTGTGTGCTGCCCATGCTCATCCATAAATATATTTTGCCCGCTATCGGCTTTTAAAATACTCTGGTGAATATGCATTGCACTGCCGGGCTCTTGCTCCATCGGCTTAGCCATAAACGTCGCATAGATACCGTGCTTATGGGCTACTTCCCGCACGGTGCGCTTAAATACAAACACCTGATCGGCCAGACCAAGGGCTTCACCGTGGGTAAAGTTTACTTCAAACTGGGCAGCGCCATTTTCATGATTGAGCGTATCTACGCTCAAGTTTTGAGCCCTCGCCGCCTCGTACAATGCGCCGATGAAATCATCAAATTCGGCGACGGCGTCGATGCTAAACGACATTCTGGATGACTCAGCGCGGCCAGAGCGCCCCACCGGAGCTTGCAGTTCGCGATTGAAATCGGCCGTTCGTGCCACCAGATAAAACTCCATCTCAGGAGCGACCACCGGTCGCAGACCCAACTGTTCATACAGCCCCAGTACACGCCGCAATACCCCCCGGCTAGACAGCGCGTGAGGCTCACCAGACATAGTAAAACAGTCGTGGATAATTTGTGCGGTGGGTTTGCGCGCCCAAGGCACCAACCGCATAGTGCCGGGGTCGGCCTGTAGCAACATATCCGAGTCGGTGGGCTCTACATAGTCCCAGTGATCCTCGGCATACTCTCCAGTGATTGATTGAATGAGGACGCTTTCAGGCAGTCTCGCCTGCCCCAAACTCAAATATTGATCAACGGGGATAAACTTGCCTCGTGCATTGCCGCTGATATCGGGCACAAGACACTCCACCTCTTCAATGTGGTTCTGTTTTAACCAGAGCGAAACTGCTGCAGCATTTTGGCTAGCTGTGATCATAACGCGCACCTGAGAAAAACCTGAGTATCGCTTTGGCTGAGTCTCGACTCAAGGCTTTTCAGGAGCCCTACCCCTATGGTGGTATCGAAGCTCGGTCCGAGATGCAGGTATAGTTTGTCGATGACACACCAACCCCCACAAGCCCAGACCAACGATCAATACCCGCCGTCCTGGTATGCTGCCTCGGCTACTCTATTGCCTGAGTTTTCGGCCCTGATGGGCGAACACAGCGCGGATGTTTGCATTATCGGTGGCGGCTACACTGGCCTGTCAACGGCAATTCACCTGCGTGATAAGGGCTATAGCGTCATTGTTCTGGAAGCCAACCGCATGGGCTGGGGCGCATCCGGGCGCAATGGAGGACATGTGGGCACCGGCCAAAGAGCCGATCAAGACACGCTTGAATCGATGGTGGGCGTTGAACATGCAAAAGCTTTGTGGCAGCTGGGCCTGGAGGCCGTCGCCACGGTCACCGGGCTTGTCGAGCGGTTCGGTATTGACTGCGAACTGAAGCAGGGAAATCTTCATGTGGCCACCAAGGCGGCCGAAAACAACGAACTTCAGCAACACGCCGAGCACCTTCAACAGTCCTATGATTACCACAATATCCGCTATGTAGAACCAGCAGAGGTCGCTCAGATGACCTCGGGCAAAGGTTTTTACGGCGCCACCGAGGATACCGGAAGTAAACACTTACACCCGCTCAAATACCTGCTAGGTCTAGCCAAGGCTGCCTCGAGCCTAGGGGCTGGGCTCTACGAAAATAGCCGTGTAGTCGGATATAGTGAAAATGATAAGGTTAGAGTCGAAACCGATCTAGGCTGTGTGACCGCCAATCATCTGGTATTGGGCTGCAATGGTTACCTTGAAAAGCTGGAGCCTAGAGCGGCGGGGCGCATCATGCCCATCAACAACTACATGTTGGCCACCGAGCCGCTGGACGAAACCTTAGCTCGCCGCCTGATTCGCGATGACACCTCCATGTCGGACACACTGTTTGTCATTAACTATTGGAAGCTTTCGGCTGACAATCGACTGCTGTTCGGTGGCGGAGAAAATTACACCAAGCGTTTTCCCAAAGATATTAGAAGTTTTGTGCGCGACTATATGCTGCGCATTTACCCCGAGCTAGCGGATACACGCATAGATTATGGCTGGGGAGGCACTCTGGCTGTGACGGTTAATCGAATGCCCGATTTCGGCCGCCTGTCACCCAATGTGTTCTACGCCCACGGCTACTCTGGTCACGGGGTACCCACTGCCACCATGGCCGGAAAGTTGTTGGCGGAGGTAATAGGTGGCACGAGTGAGCGATTTGACGTGATGGCCAAGGTACCCACCCGGCAGTTTCCTGGAGGCACCTTGTTGCGGTGGCCCGGTTTGGTGGCCGGGATGTTGTTTTACAGCCTTCGAGATCGGATGGGTTGACGTTCTAAATTTAGTTCCCCGCAATGTAAATTTTACCACTTTTAGGGCTCCCGTTGGTCGTCCTGCGAGCGTACATTGCACAAATGCGAGCCGTTTATCAAAATTGTAACGGTTTGAGTGTATAGGGACGACACCAATAAGATCCAAACACAACTAATTACAACTCAAACAAATAAGGTGTATTAATGAAACCATTTACCCCCAGGAAACTGGCTCTGGCAATATCGGCGCAACTCGCGCTGACCGCCGGATTTAGCCCAGTAGTACTCGCCCAGGAAGAAGACTTACTCCTAGAGGAAGTCATTACCGTCGGTACCCGCGGTAAGCCACGTTCTGCCACTGACTCCCCGGCTCCTGTTGATGTTTTTAAAGCTTCCGATTTTGCTAACCAGGGCGACACCGACGTTAACAACCTGCTGCGTAACTCGGTTCCTTCTTACAACGTCAACGATCAGCCTATTAGTGACGCTGCCAGCCTTGTGCGCCCAGCCAACCTTCGCGGCCTTGCTCCTGACCACACATTGATCTTGGTCAACGGCAAAAGACGTCATCGTGCATCTGTTATCACTTGGCTGGGTAACGGCATATCCAACGGTTCTCAAGGACCCGACACTGCTGCCATGCCTACTGCAGCACTTAAGAGTGTTGAAGTACTAAGAGACGGCGCAGCGGCCCAGTATGGTTCTGATGCCATTGCCGGCGTCATTAACTTCGTATTAAACGACGCCAGCGAAGGCGGTAGTTTGTCGGTTAAGTACGGCGAGTATCAAGAAGGTGACGGACAGCAAGTCACTATTTCGGGTAACATCGGGCTGCCTCTAGGCGAGAACGGTTACTTAAACTTGACCGGTGAGTACGGCTCCTCTGACGACACTAGTCGTTCCGAGCAGCGCGCTGACGCTCAAACGCTGATCGACAATGGCTACGTAGGTGTTCCAGCGCCTGCCATGATCTGGGGTCGACCCAAGGTTGACGACGACATAAAGCTGTGGGCTAACTTTGGCTTTGCATTAACGCAAGACGTTGAGCTTTATGGCCACGCCAACTACAACACTAAAGAAGTAGACGGCGGATTCTTTTTCCGTAACCCTACTAACCGCGGTGCGGTTTACAGTAACGACGGCGGTGAAACTCTGTTGATTGGCGACCTGACGCCCAATGACGGCATTGCTTGCCCCACAGTTACCTTAGGTGGAGCCGGCGGTGTCACTCCAGACCCAGACGCCTTTGCTCAAGTTGCAGCTGACCCCAACTGCTTCTCTTTCCAAGAGACTATTACCGGCGGTTTTACTCCGCGATTTGGTGGTGATGTAACCGACATGTCTTTGCTTGCCGGTTTGCGCGGCGAAACTAACAGCGGCTTCTTTTGGGATGTTAGTGCTTATTACGGTAATCACGAGAGTGATTTCTTTATTAACAACACCGTTAACGCGAGTCTTGGGCCAGCGAGTCCCCGTGATTTTGATCCCGGGTATTACGAGCAGACTGACACCAACTTAAACGCCGATTTCAGCTATGCTATTAGCAGCACAGTGAACTTGGCCTTTGGTGCGGAATACCGCAAGGAAGAATTCGAAATTGGCGCAGGCCAAGTTGAGTCTTACACAGCGGGCATTCTGGGCGTACAGGGTTTCAGTACTTCGTCTAACGGCTTTCCAGGTTTCCCGGAGGTTACATCCGGTTCTTGGGATCGTACTAACTACGCGGTTTACGTAGACTCTGAGTGGGACGCGACTGAAGACTTGTTATTACAAGGCGCCATTCGATTCGAAGACTTCGATGATTTTGGTAGCACTACTAACTACAAGTTGGGTGCCAACTACCACTTCACCGATAACTTCGGCGCACGGGTAACCTACAGCACGGGCTTTAAAGCACCGACTCCGGGCCAAGCCAACGCATCGAACACATCAACCGAGTTGGTGGGTACTGTTTTGGTTAATAACGGCACCATTCCTCCTACCAACCCAGTGGCACTAGCCAATGGCGGTAAGGAACTGGACGCTGAGGAATCTACCAACTTCACAGCTGGTATATATTTCACAGTCGGCAGCTTTGACGTTACCCTCGATTACTTTGAAGTCGATGTTGAAGACCGTTTGAACTTGTCTTCTGAGGTCTCTCTGACTCAAGAGCAAATTGACGAATTGGTTGCAGCGGGCGTGCCCGGAGCAGCTGACTTGACTCAGTTCCGCTTCTTCACTAATGATTTCGATACGCACACCGAAGGCGTTGACATCATTGTGTCAACCAGCACTGAGTGGCTGGCTGGCGTAACTGATTGGAACTTCGCGTTTAACCACACCACTACGGAAGTTGAGAAGTTCAACCCCGACACAGTGGGTGACGCGCGAATTCGTCAAATTGAAGACACAACACCTGATACTCGTTGGAACTTCTCTGCCAACCACCAAATGGACTCCATGCGCTTCTTGGCCCGTGTGAGCTACTATGACGAGTGGTATGACAGCTTCGAAAATG
>JBLHSI010000035.1:0-18215 GCA_047626655.1 Halioglobus sp. | reverse complement strand
AAGATGCCAGTGGGATAGAGTTGGATCAGTTTCGAAACTGGTACTCTCAGGCTGGAACGCCATTACTGAAAGTGCGCGATGAATATGACGCTGACAACGAAACGTATACACTGTTCGTCGAGCAGTCGTGTCCTGCAACACCGGGTCAGAGCGAAAAGTCGCCGTTTGTTATTCCGCTCGCAATGGGGCTGCTGGGAGATGCGGGTAACTTACCTTTAAAGCTCAGCGATGAAGCAGCGGATTTAGAGAGTGAAGATAACACTCAAACCATTTTGTTAGTGAACGACACTGCTCAGAGCTTTAGTTTCGAAGGCGTCAAAGAGCATCCCATACCATCCTTATTGCGCGGCTTTTCTGCGCCGGTTCGATTGCAATACGACTTCTCAATGGCGCAACTGTATGCGTTGATGAGTCGCGATGGCGATGGCTTTGTGCGCTGGGACTCGTCCCAGAAATTGGCTGTTCGGGCGATTGATGCAGTTCAGCAACAACAAGCCGCTGGCGAGTCGGTGGCTGTCGATGAATTGCTGCCCAAGGCCTGTGGAAACCTGCTGGAAGATGAATCGCTCGACCCGGCGATGGTCGCCGAAATGTTGACTCTGCCCAGCGAAAATTATCTGGCAGAGTTAGCGGCTATGGATGGAGGTGCCGATGTACACGCAATTCACAGTGCAAGAGAATGTGTTTATAGCACTATCGCATCTGCTCAGGCGTCAGAGTTTAAGCGCACTTACCTGCGCCTCAATGATCCCGTTGAGTACCAAGCTAGCGCGGCACAGATCGCCAGGCGCAGTTTGCGCAATACCTGTCTGGGCTACTTGTGTGCAGCGAATAATGACAATTTGGGTTTAGCTGCGGATCAATTCAAAGCAGCCACCAATATGACTGACCGCTTTGCTGCGCTGCGTGCACTGGCCTATTTTGGCGATGAGCAAACGCGAGCAGATACGCTGGCAGAGTTTTATGCGATGTACCGCGAGGAAACGCTAGTGGTTAATCAGTGGTTTCAATTGCAGGCAGTATTACCTGTCGGTGACGGGTTGGCGCGCGTTGAGGGTCTTATGGGACACCCCGATTTTGATTTGAAAAACCCCAATAAGGTCAGCGCGCTAATAGGCGCATTTGCTGCAAGTAATCCGACCGCTTTTCACCGTGTTGACGGCGCTGGTTATCGCTTCTTGGGTGATCGTGTCGCGGAGCTAAATGCGATCAACCCGCAGGTGGCATCAAGGCTATTGAAACCGCTGACCAAGTGGCAAAATTACGTGGGCCGTGAGCAGCAAATGCGGGCTGAACTGGAGCGCCTTGCGGCGATGAACTCACTGTCCAATGATGTGTTCGAAATAGTGTCGAAGTCACTGGGCTGAGCGGGTTCAAAATAGGTTGGGGTAGTCTAGCCAATAGCGTTGTAGTTTGTCGCTGCGCCAGTCGCGGTAGATGCTATCCCAATCGAAGTTGTCTATGCGCCAGCCGTGATGAGGCTCTAGATTAGTGGAAAAAACAGCTGCGCCATGGTCACAGAAGCGCGTATCAACACTAATTCTTGCCGCCGATTCACCGGTATTAGGCTCGGCTTTATGCACCGTCCCTGAGTGAAAAATTAACACATCGCCCTGGTCGAAATCCGACACATGCCAATGCGTTTCATCGGCATATATTTCACATTGCACACCGCCCACGCCCTCGGCCTCAAACACCGGCCTAACGCCATGCTTATGTGATCCGGGCAGTACTTTCACGCGCCCCATTGGTTGTGAGACATCGTGTAGAGCGACCCAAATTCCCGCCATGGTAGGGCCCGCGTGATGCGAGTGGGCGTCTTGGTGAGGGGGTGTTTCGAAGCCGATTTTCCCGGGGGTCGATATCCTCGCCATTTTCATGGGATAGACAAACACCTCGGTTCCAGTGACCAGTTGCATCAGTTCGATCATAGACTGTTGATGAAAAAAGCTATGAAACTCTTCCAGAGATTGAATCTTGGGGTAGACCTCGTCCCATACCGGATCAGTTTCAAAAAAGGCCGCGCCATTATAAAGCGGCATTTTAGTTTCGTCATCGTAAAGCAAGTGCGGCGACAGCTGGCCCATGATATTTGCCAGTAGGCTATTGCAGCGAGGCGCACTGACATACTTTTTGAAAAACAAATACCCCAGTTCCTGAAAGCGCGCGCGCAGTTGTTGCGGTACCTCCGTGCAACTGGAGACAACATAGTCGTCAGTACTTTGTGGTGAGTGCGTTTTGTCGACTAACACGATTAGAGTATTGTCGCGCGAACGGCATTGATAGCTAATACCGTGAGGCATAGCGAGGAGGCTGCAAACAATCCGATCCTAACCGGTATAATATTCACTAGGCCTTGCCAGAGGCTGTGGGCTACGCGCAATCCGACGTAAGCCCAGGCCAGTGTCACGTTGCTGCCAGTGCCCTCACCGGCGAGCGCCAATATCACCACGGTGGCATAGAATAGGGTAGGTTGCTCCATCAAATGCGTATAGTTGTGGGACTTCCAGTTAACTTTGGCAGGCAAAGTGGGCTCAAGGTCCTGGTATCGTCCACCGGGCTCCGAGTTAGCCAGATCAAGCTTGGCATTTTTCAGAGCGGGAAAACGTGTGAGGATAACCCAGTACAGAACGATGAGTGACCACGCGACTAATGCGGCAGCTGGGGCGAGTATGGGTGCATTCACAATGGGTCTCCTAGTTAAAATGGCCTCGATAGTGCCGTTCGAGCGCACCTTTGTCAAAATTTTAGGCCTTGGGCCGCGCCATTTCAAAAGAGAATGGGGGACTAAATCTCACACGATAGGCTCACCATTGTCGCTTCCATATCTCTACAATCCCGGTTGATCCAATACTCACGACGTCTCCACGATTGTTTTCGGCCACATCAACAGCGGGGAAGTCGACATGCCACTGGGCGATATTCTCGCCATTGATTGGGTTCCAGATACGGATGGCCCCAGAGGGGGAAGCAATCAAAAGGCGTTTTCCATTGGCGGAAAAACGAGCCGCTGAAACATACATCCAGCGCTGATTGTGCTTCAAGAACGCCCTCAATTTACCGCTGCTTAGGTCCCACAGCCTTTGATTGTCCAGAGCATCGGAGGTAAAGCCCACAACGAACTTACCGTCGACTGCGACGTTGACCGCTCGATTTTTGTGGGTAAAGGTCTGTAGAATATTGCCTGTTGCCACCTCCCAATAAACTGCCGTGGTATCGGCGGAACTACTAACGGCAAATTTTCCGTTGGGCGATAATTTGAGGTCGGTGATTTTATCGGTGTGCAGGGAATAATCCACCCTGGTCGAGGTCATCTTATCAAATAGCACCATAAGGCCATTGGAAAAGCCCACAAGTATCTTTGATCCATCCTCGGAGGGTGATACGGCGGTTAGGCGGGCTCCTTTTAAGGTCCAGATGTGTTTGGTCGCACTATCCGCTATATCGAGCATCATGAAATAGTTAACATCAGGCTGACGTTCGGCAGATTCCTCCACAGAGTGATCAATTCCGGCTATTAATAGCTTTTGCCCACCCGCTGTAAACCTGAGGAACTCTATTCCGCCGCCAAACTCGTCTTTAGGCCAGCTTTGAATTTCCTTGCGCTGCATTATATCCCAGACGCTCACTGCGCCATCAATCGTGGCAATAGCAGCATAAGCACCGTCTGGCGACAATGCGGCTGTCACTAAGGCTTCCCCCGTTTCGCTCGCCGCAGCATCGGATAATGACAGAGAGTAATCTAACTGCGGTCGGACATCACAGGCTGTAAGCAATATTGATAGCAACAGCACCGCCATGCGAGTGCCCGCTGTAAGTGCTTTCATAATACGCCTCCGTGGCAATCAAAGTATAAAGCAATGTTGCCAGATAAAGTTGCCCATATTGGTAGAGACAAAAGATGAAACGCTATCGATCCCCGGTAAATATAGCCCCTGATATTACTCGCTATGCGGTCGGATTCTACTCTGCGAGGGTCAGCGGCAGTACTAGCTCGGGTACAGCTGCAACACAGCTTCAGTAGAATCACTTGAGGCTTGTCGATGTCTACGTAAACGGGGTACTAAATCAGCCAGATTTTCTGCGTGCCACGAATCACTACCGACACCGTATAATGTGGAGTTAAGTGATTTGATATAGCCGTTTAACTCACTGCTTCCAAAATATGCCGCCACTTCATCCAAGGAGTACACGCTGTCGTTTTCCGATAGGCTTTGCGTCCACTGGATAAGTGCCAGTCGTATCGCATTGGTATCTTGCGTGACGCAGGCAGCGATCAATTTTTTGAAGCAGCGACTTTCAGATACCTGACGCCTTTTATCACCGTCGTTGGCGATGGCGGGAGCCGCAGACCTTGAGTAAAAAATATATGCGATTGTTAATAACCAGGCGATGGCAAATCCTATAGTGGAGTACTGCCATCGCTTGTTTGCTTGGGCGATTAAGGGCGAGGCGGGAGACACCGAAATAGGCGGGCCAATGTCGTTTCTGAGCGGATCGGGGAAAGAATCGGCTACAGTATTTGGTCCGCTCGCCACAATGATTTTCCGCGATGGGAGCACGGCATGTCGCAATGTTTTTGAGTTGACGTCCCACCAGGGGATTCTCACTTCTGGAATTGTCCACTGGCCAACTTGAGTCGGTATTAAGGCTACGCTGTCTTCGCGACTACCGGATACGGTAGTGGTAGATTCCATATCCTGCGTAACAGCTTGGTCAGGATAGGTTTTTAGTCCTTCTGTGGGTGGAAATTCTATGGGAGGTAGCTGAGCTGCTTGCAGTCCCTGCGCAGTCATCTTGATGGTACGCGTGGCTGATTCACCCACTTTTAGTAGGTTAGGTGGAGTCGACCACACTTCCTCAATGGTGAGTTCCTCTGCTGGCAACCAAGTACTTCCTTTAAAATCTTCCGGTATGGGCAAGACCCTCAACGATAAGGCCTGAGTGGTCCTTTGTAATTTTCTGCCACCGCCCATGCTGAGTATGCCGCGACGGCCGCCGCTCTCGCGAGCCGAAAATGTTTGTGCTGGAATTTCTAGCGTGCCGCTTGCCTCCGGGAAAATAGCGTAGCGAATTTCGTGAATCAACCAAGGACGGCCGTCTATAGTTCGCTGAAAAGACTGTTGCTCAAGTTGCTTCACGAACGCATTGTCCAACTGCAAATCCGTGACACTGCGTGAATCAAGATTGACGGCCTGCTGAATACGCAAGGTTAAAATGGCTTGCCCCTGAACATAGACACTGCTCTTATCGAGCTCCGCGTCAAAACTCAGTGTTATTTCTTTGCCAAGGGCAACCTGTGCTGGCCCCACTGATATTAGCAAATAGTTGCTCGTATCGGGGCCTGTGGTGAGTGGAGGAATACGAATTGTGCCCTCCCATCTTGCTACTAGATCAATGATGACTTGCCGCGTACTAGTGCGGCGCCCATTGATAATATTGGTGCTGCTGGAACTCGAACGCTGCAATATCTGAAAGTCGTCGGCCAAAGGGTTTAAATTTAGATTCTCCAGTCTTTCGTTATCGGTTGCTGTAATCGTCAGCACTAGAGTGTCACCCAGCGATATTCGGTCGCGGTCTACACTGGCGATGAGATTGGCGCGAGTACCCATACTGGCTAAAAGCAGCAGGGTAGCCAGCAAAGCGCGAATTGATTTACCAGTTAGTGTCATTTTCTGTTCCATTCCCGAGCTGCTCTCGTTGTCGGCTTTCATACCTGAACTTTTCACGTAACAAGCCTGAAGGATCGTCTGGTATTCGTCTCAGCCACTGCTGCATAGCCTGTTCCTGCTCTTTGTCTTCCGGCGATTTTTCTTCAGCGCCAGCTGGATTCACCTCCTGCTCTTGTTCATTACCATCCTCAGGTTCGGCATTTTGATCTTCGTCTTCTGGTTTTCCCTCAGACTCGGATTCGTTCTCTTCGCTGGATTCGTCGTCTTCTGGCGGTGTTTGCTCAGGCGATTCTTCCGACTCGCTCGGGTCTGATTGCCCCTCGGATTGTTCTTGTTCATCGGATGAGTCCTGCTGGTTTTGCTCCTGCTGTTGATCCTGACCTTCCTGAGAATCGCCATTGTCATCTTGTTGCTGCTCTTGTTGTTCTTTGAGGTTCTCAGCCAGTGCGAGGTTTTCTATAGCGTCGGGTTGTTCAGGCAAAATTTCCAATGAATGCCGATAAGCGGCGATAGCCTCGTCTAGGTTTCCCGCTCTGATTTGCGCGTTACCCAAATTAAACACGCTGTCGGCCGTCTTGGTTTTTGAAAACGCTTCTATCGCTTGATCGTATTCCTGTTCTCGATATGAAGCAGTGCCGGCCCAGTTGGGATCTTCGAATAGTACTGCGGCGGCGGTATTTTCTTCATTTAACAGCGCTTTGCGACCCTGCTGGTCGGCGGTGAGCCAAAGGTCGTCCCAGGATTGGGCCATGGCTGTTTCCGGGTGTGCAAAAAAGAGCAGCATTGGCAGTAGGCAAATGATCCAGCCGCGCCTAAACAATGCCAGAGAAATAGGCAGTAGAAATAGCACCAGCAGATAGCCCTGGTCTTCCCAGGCATCGGCGGTGCGATCGAGGGTGACGGTTTGTTCGTTATCGAGAAGCACGTTGCTGCTCAATAAATAATCGAGATCCCGATCGTCTAACGAGAGCTTTGCGTAGTTTCCGCGGCTGTCAGATGCCAATGCCCGCAGCTGAGGTTCGTTTAGCGCTGGGACGACGATGTTGCCCTGTTTGTCTTTGATAAAACCGCCTTGTGGAAGTGGAATAGGGGCACCGGTTGGTGTCCCTACGCCCATTACCGCCAGTGCTATGTTCTTGCCCGCTAGCGCTTCTCCTATCGCCTCGCTGGACTTAGTGTCGACGCCATCGGTAATCAGTAAGATCTTGCCTCCAGTAATGCCCCCGGAGTGCAACAAGTCAATCGCCAACAGGATGGCAGAAGCGGGGTCGCTACCCAGTACCGGCATCATGCCAGGATTGAGAGCGGGAATTAGGTTGGCAATAGTGGGGTTGTCATCCGTTAGGGGTGTCACAATATGCGCATCGCCAGCGTAAGCGATTAGACCTGTTTGCCCCTCGGCGCGCTGCCCAAGAAGATCGAGCAATTTCTGCTGGGCGCGAATCGTACGAGAGGGAGAAACATCTTGTGCTTGCATTGAGTAGCTCAGATCTAACACCAATACCAGAGCGTCCTGTTTCTGCTGGATAGGCTGGGGTATTTTTTTCCACGCTGGCCCGGCGGCGGCAATCGAGGCCACAATCCACGCCAGTAAAATCAAAGGTAATAAAGAGTGCCGTCTAGAACCGGCTTGGCTAGCGATAAGATAGGGCAGTAATTCAGGGGCGATTATTTCGCTCCAGCTGCCGCTGCGTCGACGCAAATAGCCCAGTATCAATGCGAGTAAGAATGCGGGTATGAGGCACCACAACCACTCCGGTCGCATGAGATGAAGCTCGCCGATCATCGACTCACCCAACAATGGCGCAGGGCCAACAAAAAGCTGATAAGTAGCGCGGTGACCAGTGGCCAAAAAGTCAGAGACTGCCGTGGTCGATAGACCTCGTTATCCTGTTCAACTGGTTCCATGGCATCTAACAGTCCGTATATGTTCGCCAATTCCTGAGGATTGCGCGCGCGAAAGTATTGGCCCTTCGTTTGTTTCGCTATAGCTCGTAGCACCTCTTCATCGAGATCGGCCGAAGGGTTCACCTTTCGGCTGCCAAAGCTAGTGCCAAACATGCCGGGCACCGTTATTTCATCAGCCCCTATTCCTATCGTGTATATTTTGATACCTAAATCGGCGGCTAGTTTGGCAGCATCCGCAGGACTAACTGTGCTGGCAGTGTCTTGACCATCAGTGAGAAGAATGAGTACGCGGCTTTCGGCGGGTCGTTCTTTGAGGCGTTTAACGGCTAGCCCAATGGCATCGCCAATGGCTGTTTCCTGCCCGGCGAAGCCAATTTGCGCTTCGCCCAAAAACTGCTCGACGGTAGCGGTATCAAAACTCAGCGGCGACTGCACGTACGCGTTGGTGCCAAATAAAATTAGACCCAGTCGGTCGCCAACTCGACGTTCAATGAACTTCGATCCTACCTGCTTGACCGCGTCGATACGACGGGTGAGCTGCTGGCCTATTTGCATATCTTCAATACGCATACTGCCCGAGATATCCACAGCAAGCATGAGATCGCGTCCATTATTGGGTAGTTCGATGGGCTCGCCTATCCAGATCGGGCGCGCTGCAGCAGCCAACAGTAAACCCCATAAACACCACAGCGCCAGGCTCGCCACTAGAGATTGTTGAGATGATTTACTGCCGTGGGTTGCACTAAGCTGCTGCCAGTCTTCGTAAAATGGCGCGCGCAATGCCGGCTCACGGCCGTTAGCTGACGGAATAAACTTGCGCACCAGCCACGGCAATGGCAGTGCTGCTGCTATCCAGGGCCAAATCCACTCAATCACAATACAGACCTGTGCTGAGTAATCCAGTGACGGCTGGCTTGCTGTAGTTGGTCTTTTTTCAGGGCGGCAGGTACAGGGCTATACACCGCAGAGGCAAAACTTTCTGGAAACAATGTACCGTGCTTTGAACTGCCACAGCTGCCGTTGAGAAATGCCAGCCAGGGTCCACCCGACAATGCCGCGATGTCTCGCGCGGGAAAGGCATAAACTGCCACGGATTTTAATAATGCGTTTGTTTGGGTTAGCCAGGCGTCTTGTTCTTCCAGTGTGTTTATCTTGGTCAATTGATCCAGCGCGGCTCGTCGATAAGCGGTGCGTTGTCTGTACTTATGCCACCAATAGGCGAGGGCAGCCAGTAATAGTGCCACTGCACAAATGACTAACCACCAGCCGGGCGCCAATGGCCACCAGCTTATCTCAGCGGGAAGTCGCAGAGGGTGCAGATCGGCGAGGGGGTCTTGGGGATTCACCGCTGAGCACTTCCGTAGTAGCGCTGTAGCTGTGCGAAGGGTGGCTCTTGAGTCGATATCTGCAACGTTGGAACTCCCAACTTTTGCAAACTGGCTGTTAGCTCAGTATGACGTTGTGCGAAGCGCTGGTGATATTCGCTTCTGAGCGTTTTATTCGAGGTTTGCAGTTCGCTGCGCTGCATGCCATTGGTCACTGCATAAAGGCCCGATCTGGGTAGCTGTGATTCAAGCGTATCGCTGCATGCCAAAGCGGTAATTTCGGTGTGCTGTGCCAGTTGAAACAAGTGTTCTTGCGCGGCACTGTGCTGAGCACCGTGAAAATCGCTGATGATAAACACCGCGCTGCCAGGCTTTGCCACTCGTCTCAACTTATGCATCATGTTCGCGAAGCTAGACTCGTCATGGTCGACGGTCAGGGGCAGGTTCGCATTGTAGTCGTGAATGTGGGAAAGCAGGGCTAGCACATTCTTGCGGCTTCTCTTCGGGCGGATCTCGCGATGTTGTGTGTCGTTGAATACCAGGCCGCCCATTCGATCCCCATTGTCCAGAGCACTCCAAGCCAGCAGGCTGCCCAGTTGCGCAGCCAATACCGACTTAAAACAGTGGCTAGAACCAAAAAACATACTATTGCGCTGGTCTATTACCACCAATACAGGGCGTTCACGCTCCTCCTGAAAGAGCTTGGTGTGGGCATTGCCGCTGCGCGCGGTAACACGCCAATCAATGGTGCGTATGTCATCGCCGGGCTGGTAGCGGCGCACTTCTTCAAAATCGATGCCGCGGCCGCGAAAATTGGATTTGTTGGGTCCCACCAAAGTGTTTAAGGCGCGTTTTTTTTTGCTAAGTGATAGCTGCCGAGCAGGAAATCGCATAGCAATTAAATCTGCAAGGCTAGTGTAAGCACCGCGACTGGGGGAGGAAAAATCCATTTGATTTAGCCGACCGGGACCAGAGCGAGTAGCTCTTGAATAACGCGGTCTGTTGTAACGCCATTGGCTTCTGCTTCAAACGTTAATATTAAGCGGTGGCGTAGTACGTCTTCGGCGACCGCCTGCACATCGTCAGGGCCAACGAAATCCTGCCCTCTGAGCCAGGCTCGAGATCTAGCACAGCGGTCTAGTGCGATAGTGGCTCTGGGGCTGCCACCAAATTCGATCCAGGTGGCAAGTTCTTCACTGTAACGGCCCGGCTCGCGAGTCGCGATCACTAGTTGCACGATATACTGCTCAACTGCGTCGGACATATGCAAGGCCAGTATCTCTTTGCGTGCACTAAATATACTTTCTTGACGCAAGGGCGTGGGCTTGGGCACGGAGGTGTGCTTAGCTTCGTCCCGGGTGAGCTTGAGAATATTCAGCTCAGCCTCTGCATCGGGGTATCCGACCGACACATGCATCAAAAATCGATCTAACTGCGCTTCGGGGAGCGGGTAGGTTCCCTCTTGTTCTATTGGGTTCTGGGTAGCCATCACCAAAAAAAGATCGGGTAGAGTATAGGTTTCGCTACCCACACTCACTTGTCGCTCTGCCATCGCCTCCAGCAGGGCCGACTGTACCTTGGCGGGTGCACGGTTGACCTCGTCGGCAAGTACCAGGTTGTGAAATATAGGACCCTTCTGAAAATGAAACGAAGCCTCCTGTGGTCGATATATTTCTGTTCCCGTGACATCGCCCGGTAATAAGTCAGGCGTAAATTGCACACGATGAAAACTGCCTTCTATGCCGTCTGCTAGCGTTTTGATAGCCCGAGTCTTTGCCAGACCGGGAGCGCCTTCAACCAGTAGATGTCCATCTGCCAGTAGCGCAATAATCAATCTTTCTACCAAATGGGCCTGACCAATTATCTGCTCGCTCAGCCAGTCACTGAGGGCTCTAATATCTGCACTTGCCACGGGTACTCCTATCGAACTTGAGGGCTCGCCGATCGCGGCGAAATCTGGCCAGCATTCTAGCGCAAGCGCTGTTGCTATCCAATGAACAATTGTGACTTTTAAAGGCTGGAAAAGTTCCTCTGATGCGTTAGATTAGTCTAGACTTGAGCCAAACCTATGAGGTGCAAAGTATTATGGTCTGGGAGACGTCGAAACAGAATCTCTTGTCCGAGCTGGCGCAGCGAATTGACGAGCGCGGTGACGCTGGACACAAAGCTGTACTGCATGAGTTGGCGCTGAACTTCTTTGGTCGTTTTCCCGCGGAAGATATGCGGGGCCGCTCGGTAGAAAACATCTACGGCTTGCTCTACGGCCTGCTGCGCTTTATGAACGAGTGGCATGATAATACGGCAAAAGTGCGTATCTTCAACCCGGAGCTGCAATCTCACGGCTGGGAGAGCAACTCTACCATCCTCGTGCTTTTGTGTAAGGATATGCCATTTTGCACAGCGTCCGTAAGAGGTGAACTTAATAGGCGCAATGTACGGATACACACCATTTCAAGCTGCAACCTGGTTTCGAAGAGAGATAAAAGCGGTGAATTGACCGCCGTATTAGACGATACCGACGACAGTGGTGATGGGCAGTCACGGGAAAGTTTACTCTATTTCGAAATAGGCCGACATTCAGACACTGAGGCATTGGCCGAGCTGCGCTCCACTTTGACCGAAATTCTAGAAGAAGTGAGTTTGGTGGTGACTGATTTCAAAGCCATGCTCAGTTGCCTGGACGATTCTATTGAGGCCATTCGATGCAGTGAATGTGTGGAGCCAGAGCGACAGAGCGAAGCCATTGAGTTCATGCAGTGGTTATCACAAGACCATATGTCGATGTTGGGTTATGAATATATCCAAGTCGACAGGAGTGGGGGAGAGCCATCGGCGGAAGTAGATGCTGGTGCAAGTTTGGGCATGCTACGCAAGCTTGGTACTAGTGGCGTGCGCGATCTCAGCGTCGATATGAGTATCCTTAGCGGTGAAGAACTGCGGAAAAAGCAACTCAGTTTTTCAAAATCTCGAATTCGTTCTCGAGTCCACCGACTAGCCTATCCTGATTACGTTGAGGTCAAAGTTTACGATATTACGGGCAGTGTCATTGGGCAGCATCGGTTTTTATGCATGTACACTTCGTCGGTCTATACCATCAGCCCTAAAGAGATACCCATTCTCAGGCGTAAAGTTGAGCAGGTTATTGCGCTCTCCCAATTGAATCATACCGAACATGAAGGTAGAGAATTAGATCGCGTATTAGAACTTTTTCCTCGAGGAGAGCTGTTCCAGTCGAGTGTTCAAGAATTATTTGCCACAGTTCAGTCTGTAAACCAGATACAAGAACGTAGGCAAACACGGTTGTATATGCGCAAGGATATACACGGTAAGTTCTTTAATTGCCTCGTCTATATTCCAAGAGATGCCTACACTACAGAACTGCGCGTCGATATTCAGGATATATTGTCGCAGGCTGTTGGTGCTTTAGAATCAGAGTTTACCACGCACTTTAGCGAATCAATTTTAGTGCGCTGCCATTTTGTTTTAATGTTGGATCCGGCAAACCCACGAGACTACGACCTAAATGAAATAGAGGAGCAGATAGTGCAGGCCACACTTTCCTGGGAAGACCGCTTACGCATCCGGTTGATAGAAGAATTTGGTGAAGAGAAGGGCGAGGAGTATGCCGCCACCCTGGGGAGGGGGTTTTCCCCTGGCTATCGAGATGACTTCGATCCTAGAATTGGTGTGCTGGATATTAAAAGTGTGCAACGACTCATGGATGGCGAAGAGTTGGTGATGAGTTTGTATCGCATGCTGGAAGAGGATGACAGCATGTTGCGCTTGCGCCTCTATCACAAAGATGAATCTTTACCGCTGTCAGATGTGCTGCCCATTCTGGAGAACCTGGGTCTAAGGGTAGTGACCGAACGACCCTATTATGTTAGTTCCAGCGACGGCAGTCCCTACTGGATACAGGAATTTAGTGTGGTGTACTGCCTGTCTCAGGATATAGACCTGGAACAAGTGCGCGATGAATTCGCCGACGCTTTTTCTCGCATTTGGTTCGGTGAGGCCGAAAGCGATTCTTTCAATCGCCTACTGGTGGGTACTCGTCTCAGTTGGCGTGAAATCGCTTTACTGCGTGCCTATTCTCGATACCTGAGACAGGTTCAATTCCCTTATAGCACCGAATATATCGCTGAGACCATGGCCAATCATCTCCACATAACGGCCGGTATTGTTGAACTCTTTCTCACCCGTTTTTCACCCGTATTCGATGGCGATGATGAGTGGCGTACGCAGCGTGAAGACGCCGTTGAAAAGCGAATCCTCGACTCTTTAGAAAATGTACAGAACCTGGGTGAAGACCGAATTATCCGCCAATATGTGATGGCGATTAAAGCAACGTTGCGGACCAATTTTTTCCAGGAAGGCGAACGAGGCGAGTTGAAACCGTACTTTTCCTTCAAGTTAAATCCCAGCCAGATACCCGATATCCCGCGCCCAGTGCCGATGTTTGAGATATTCGTATACTCCCCCAGAGTTGAAGGAGTGCATCTGCGCGGGGGTAAGGTCGCCAGGGGCGGTTTGCGCTGGTCCGATCGTTTAGAGGATTTTCGTACTGAAGTATTAGGCCTGGTGAAAGCTCAGCAGGTGAAAAATGCGGTTATTGTCCCCGTGGGTGCCAAGGGTGGCTTTGTCGCAAAAAGATTGACCGCCGATATGTCGCGTGATGAAGTACACAATGAAGGTATCGAGTGCTACAAACTGTTTATACGCGGCCTTTTAGATATTACAGATAACAGCACCGATGCGGGCATCGTCGCTCCCAAGCAAGTGGTTGTCAAAGATGAAGACGACCCCTACTTGGTTGTGGCAGCCGACAAAGGTACAGCAACGTTTTCAGATATCGCCAACGCTCTATCCGAAGAATATGGTTTTTGGTTGGGCGATGCGTTTGCATCCGGTGGCAGCGTAGGCTACGACCACAAAAAAATGGCTATCACAGCCAAAGGTGCATGGGTGTCGGTCCAGCGTTTGTTCAGAGAATTCGCTGTTGACATTCAAAAGACCGACTTCACCGTGGTGGGTATTGGAGACATGGCGGGTGATGTGTTTGGCAACGGTATGTTGTTATCTCCGCACATCAGGTTGCAGGCCGCGTTTAACCACTTACATATTTTTGTAGACCCCAATCCCGATGCCGCAACCAGCTTTATCGAGAGACAACGCTTGTTTGATTTGCCGCGCTCGGGTTGGTCAGACTATGAGGCAGGTCTCATTTCTGCCGGCGGAGGCATATTTGAACGCTCGGCAAAATCGATAGTAATCTCCCGTGAAATGAAAGCGGCCTTCGATATTGTGGTAGATCATCTCACCCCAAATGAATTGATTTCACATGTCCTGCGGGCGCAGGTTGATCTGCTGTGGAATGGCGGTATTGGTACCTATGTAAAAGCCACTTCTGAGTCTCACACCAACGTGGGCGACAAAGCTAACGATAGCTTGCGACTCGATGCCACAGAGTTGCGTTGCAAAGTAATAGGCGAGGGCGGCAATTTGGGTATGACGCAATTAGCCCGAGTGGAATATGGCCTTAATGGTGGGCGCTCAAACACCGACTTTATCGATAACGCGGGCGGTGTTGATTGCTCTGATCACGAGGTCAATATCAAGATACTATTGAACTCGGTAGTGGCCCGTGGAGACCTCACTGAAAACCATCGAAACGCGTTTCTGGAGCAGATGACCGACAGCGTTGCGGAGCTGGTCTTGCAAAATAACTACAGGCAGGTACAAGCGATTAGTCTAGCCGAGTTTCAGGCGGAGTCGCGCAGCGCTGAATACCGCCGGTTTATTTCTGACTTGGAGGCTTCGGGCCGACTCGATCGTGAACTCGAGTTTATTCCCTCTGACGAGGTCTTAGCCGAGCGTAAGATTCAGGGTAAGGGGCTCACCCGGCCCGAGCTGTCTATTCTTGTTTCTTACAGGAAAGCGCTTTTGAAAGAGCAGTTGATAGCATCCGATCTGGGTAAGGACGCCTACATGGCAAACGCTGTGAACAGCGCTTTTCCAGCCATGATGGTGCGTGAGTACTCCGAAGACGTGCTACAGCATCGATTGCACAAAGAAATTATGTCTACCCAAATCGCCAACGACATGGTTAATCGGATGGGTCTGACTTTTGTTGGAAGGCAACAAAAAGCTACCGGTGCACCAGTCGCCGATGTCGCAAGAGCTTATGTCACTATTATGGAAGTTTTTTCTGTTGCGGATGTGTGGACAGAGATAGAGTCGCTGGACCACAAAGTCGATGCCAAAGTGCAAACAGAGATGATGATACCGGTCATTCGTTTAGTTAGGCGTGGTGTGCGCTGGATGTTAAGAAATCGTCGCCACAATATGATTCCAAGCATCGTGATACCGGAATTTAGTATGGGTGTAGCGCAATTGCGCGATGCGCTGTCGACCATGGTCGGTGTTAGAGCAACCGAGCAGCATAAAGCACTGTGCAAACGTTATATTCAGGCGGGTGTTCCGCGTCAATTGGCCGAGGCTATATCGACTGCGGAGCAAGCCTATTCGGCTCTGGGTATCATTCAGGCTGCCTCGGAAAGTGGCGCTCCACTGCTCGAAATAGCTCAGCTGTATTTTCGTATGGGTGAAATATTGGAATTGGATTGGTTTGGCAGCCAAATTACAGCAACAAAGGTAGAAAACGAGTGGCAGGCACTGGCGCGAGAAACCTACCTGGAAGATTTAGAATGGCAGCAGCGCAGCCTAGCAATTGGTGCTTTGCGTCATATTTGCCAAAAGCGCGACCTCGATTCTTGTATGGCCTTGTGGGAAGCCGGTGAGGAGCGGCTAATCAATCGCTGGAAGCAAATGTTGAGCGAGCTACACACAACAAGTGCACCAGATTTTGCGATGTTTGCCGTAGCCAATCGAGAATTACTGGATCTGGCCCAGAGTGGATTACGCGATTGACTGCCTGCAGCTTTGATTTTACAAGATCAGTGGCCCCGTGATCTTGTAACGGCTGATATACCGGTCAGACCATCCCACTGATCACATCGGCCCTCGCGCCACCCCGAAAGCCAATTCTGACGATGTTCTTCAGCGGCGTGGGGACAAAAATCACTGCTGCGGCCTCCAACGCCGGCCTGATAACCACGATCAAATGCTCTGTCGTTCATATCGCGTTTCTGTCTTCTCATTAATAATTCTCCGTAGTGAGTAATGTAGAACCATACACAGGGTAGAGATTTACTACCCGAGACCACCCTTCTATAAAACCAGAGAGTCAGATCGAAGTCGAACAACGAATTGTTCTCAGCAGTGATATCTTTATAACGTTAAGTTAAAACCGCTCTATACGCGTGGTGAGCCCGCACTTATGTGCAGTTCAATGGCTTTTTACCCATCGCAACCGCTATAATCTGCCTCCAAAATATCCATTAAACGAGCCATCACATTTGAATAATCCAGCAACAATAGAATTTTTGGGTAAAACCGTTTCCGGCCCCTTCACCATACCTTCTGGCATCGTTGCTACCGCTATCCCGATCATCGAGTGGGTGTTTCGCACGATGCCGCAAATTGGGGTCATGACCACCAAAAGTATTGGTTTGACCCCAAAGTCTGGGTACCGCGAGCCCGTCTTGAGCCAGTATGCTCCGGGCTGTTTCGTTAATGCCATTGGCCTGACGAACCCTGGAGCGCATGAATCGGCGGAATTGTTCGCCCAGCTCCAAGTACCCCATGATCGCTTCCTACTGACCTCAATATTTGGTGGCAGTGTGGAGGAGTTTGTGGCCGTTGCGCGCATATTGGCGCCTTATAGCGATGGCCTGGAACTCAACCTGTCGTGCCCTCACGCCAGTGGCTATGGTATGGCTATGGGGCAGGACCCGGTACTGGTAAGAGAGATTATCGAGGCGGTAAAAGCGGCTGTTGATATTCCCATCGTGCCAAAACTTACCCCCAATACCCCCGACATCGCTGAAATCGCCCGAGCCGCGGTAGCCGGCGGTGCCGACGCCATCTGTGCGATCAATACGGTAGGTCCGGGATACACCAGCGCCTGGGGAGAGCCGGTGCTGAGCAATGGTGTAGGTGGGATGTCAGGGAAGGGTATTTTGCCGATCGCACTTAAGTGTGTAAAAGAAATCGCCGAGGCCGTCGATGTACCAATTATAGGCTGCGGTGGTCTGAGTAATGCCGATGATGTACGCGCTTTTAAATCTGCTGGAGCAAGCATCTTCGGGGTAGGCTCCGCGCTGACCGGTATGACCAGTAAAGAAGTAGTGCAGTACTTTGACGTATTGTCCGCCGATTTTGCCACTAAGGGGGACAACGCTGGTGAGGCGCTGGTCAAATACGATGTCGATATGAGCTTTAGCCCCGTTACTCTGGTTAGCAACGAAAAAGTCACCGACGACATTTCCCTGCTCACCTTCGATCACAAAATTGATCTTAAAGCAGGCGAGTTCGTATTTCTCTGGCTGCCGGGTTTGGGCGAAAAGCCTTTTTCCGCTTTAGTAGATGATCCCTTCACGTTGGTGGTGATCAATCTCGGTGAGTTTACTCAGCAATTAATGGACCTGGAGCCGGGAACACAAGCCTATGTTAGGGGGCCTCACGGCATCGCCGCCGTGCCGCCAACCAATTCTAGAATTATGGCGGTTGCCGGCGGAACCGGTTTGGCTGCTGTATATCAGCTAGCGCGGGATCACACAGGACCCCACAAGCCAGAGATATTCGCCGGCGCACGAACAGCACAGCGGCTCTACTTTACCCAAGAGTGTGAAGCGTGTGCGGATCTCCACATCGCCACAGATGACGGCAGCCGTGGCTTCCACGGCGTGGTAACAGAGTTACTGAGGCAGCGTCTAGAAGACATGTCGCAGGAAGAGCTCAGTAGTTTAGTCTTTTACAATTGTGGCCCAGAGCCCATGGTCCACGCAGCGGTGGCTGTGCAACAGGAATTTTGTGCGCCGGAACAGATTTTTACCGCCATTGATTACCTGACAAAATGCGGTGTAGGTATTTGCGGAGCCTGTGCAGCGCCAGACGGTCGCCGGCTGTGTGTTGACGGGCCGTTTCTACAGGGCGGTGTAAGTCAGTAGCGCCCTCGAGATAGCCGCTACTCAAAAGCTGTATTTTTAGAACTCAGATAGTCGAGTTGAAGCTCGGAAAGCTCTATAGCTTCTGTAAAGCCAATCCCTAACACTGAGCTTTAATTCTAACCGTTGGTGCCTTAAATGCACGTCTCTGCAGAGAGCGAAGCCTTTCAGGCAGCTTAACCGGCTACCCGCATAACGTCGGCTTGGCTGGCTAGGTATTCTTCATAGGTACCTTGATAATC